>CAXTVD010000053.1:0-16772 GCA_964247575.1 uncultured Lichenihabitans sp. | reverse complement strand
ACGAGATCCTCCGCGCCGATCACGTCGGCGCCGGCGGCCTTGGCCTCATCGGCCTTCGCGCCGCGGGCGAACACCGCCACGCGGACGCTGCGGCCCGTGCCGTTCGGCAGGTTGACCACGCCGCGGACCATCTGGTCGGCGTGCTTGGGATCAACGCCGAGGTTCATCGCGATCTCGACGGTCTCGTCGAACTTGGCGACGGCCCGGTCCTTGACCAGCGAGACGGCCTCGTCCACGCCGTAGAGCTTGATGCGGTCGACGCCCTCGCGGGCCTTCTCGATGCGCTTTCCTGACTTTGCCATGGTCGCTACCCCACCACCTCGAGGCCCATGTAACGGGCGGATCCTTCGATCATGGCCATCGCGGCCTCGACCGTCGCGCAATTGAGGTCGACGATCTTCTTCTCGGCGATCTCGCGCACCTGCGTGCGGGTGACGCGGCCGACCGACCCCTTGCCGGGCGTCTTCGAGCCGCTCGTGATCCCCGCGGCCTTCTTGAGGAAGAAGGAGACGGGCGAGAGCTTCATCTCGAAGGTGAAGGAACGATCCTGATAGGCCGTGATGACGACGGGAATCGGCGTACCCTTGTCCATCTGCGCGGTGCGCGCGTTGAAGGCCTTGCAGAACTCCATGATGTTCAACCCGCGCTGACCGAGCGCGGGGCCGATCGGCGGCGAGGGGTTGGCGGCGCCCGCCGGAACCTGCAGCTTGATGTAACCGGTAATCTTCTTCGCCATGCTTGAACTCCAACAGGGCCGGACGCCTTGCGGCCGGCGGTTGCAGTGACCGTGGTGCGTCGCCCGGTCCGGTCTGGCGCTCCGGAGGCGACTTCCACAGCCGTGATGCCGGCGCGGTGGCCGGCCTTCTCACCCTCGACGGGTGCGAAACAGAAGGGTCAGAGCTTCTCCACCTGGGAGAACTCAAGATCAACCGGCGTGGCGCGGCCGAAGATGGACACCGCGACCTTGACGCGCGAGCGGCCCTCGTCGACCTCCTCGACCGTGCCGTTGAACGAGGCGAAGGGCCCATCGGCCACCCGCACCTGCTCGCCGATCTCGAAGATGATGGACGACTTGGGACGCTCGACGCCCTCGGCGACCTGACCCTTGATGCGCTCGGCCTCGGCATCCGGGATCGGGAAAGGCTTCTTGTCCGCACCCAGGAACCCCGTTACCTTCGGCGTGTTCTTGATGAGATGGTAGACGTCGTCGGTCAGGTCGGTCTTGACCAGCACATAGCCGGGAAAGAACTTGCGCTCGGCATTGACCTTCCGGCCGCGCTTGACCTCGATGTAGTTCTCGGTGGGAACCAGGATCTCGTCGAACTTGTCGGCCAGCCCACGCTGGGCCGCCTGCTCCCGGATGGAATCGGCAACCTTCTTCTCGAAGTTCGAGTAGGCGTGGACGATGTACCAGCGCATGCTCATGGCAGTCTCGAAACCTAACGGGTCAGCGGCCGAGGCCGAGGATGAGGCCGACCGAGAAATGGACGATCTGGTCCACCGTGACGAAGAAGATGGCGGCGAGCACGACCATGGCGAGCACCATCCCGGTGGTGATCAGCGTCTCCTTGCGGGACGGCCACGAGACCTTCGTGGCCTCGGTACGCACCTGCTGGACATATTCGAAGGGGTTCGCCATCACATCGCCGACTGCGCCGGGCCTGATCGTTCGGAAACGGCCCGCAACGAACGGCCCGCGGTCCCCGACGATCCACCGGAAAGAAGAGCGGCGCGGGACCGGTCGGTCGCGCGCCACATCGAACACCCCATAGCCTAGAAGCGTAGCCAACCCAAGAGAAATTTAACACGGGGGCTGCCCGCCTCACGGGCGGCAGGCTCGTCGGCCCGCCCCACGCTTTCCCTGCAGGCGCTGCCCGAACATCAAGGTCGCTCGAGCGTGTGGATCCTCTATTGTGTGATCGGGACGTGGCTCCTTCTCCTGGGGGGAGCCGTCTTCTTTGCCGGGCGCTTCGGCAGCGACCTCGGCCGGCCGGTCGCGCCCGGTGCTGCGCCGCGGGCCGTCGTGATCGTGGCCGTGAAGGGAGCCAGCCCGTTCCTCCCCCGCTTCCTGTCGCTGCTGCGGGCGCAGGCCTATGCCGGCTATCGCGTCGTCGCCTCGGTCGAGGCGGCGGACGATCCGGCGATGCCTCACCTGCGCGCCGCCTGCGCGGGACCCGGCGCGCCGCTGACGATCGTCGTCGCGGGGCAGGCGACCCGGCAGGGCCAGAAGGTGCAGAACCTCCTGCGCGCCCTGGATGAGATCGGGCCGGGGGACGAGATCGTCGCCTTCATCGATGCCGACACCCTGCCCCTCCCGGACTGGCTGCCCCGGCTGGTCCAGCCGCTCGCCAACGGGTCGGCCGACGTGGTCACGGGCTATCGCTGGCTCATGCCGGTCGACGGGGGCTGGCCCAGCGCCGTCGTGGCGGCGGCCAACGCCTCCGTGGTGACGCTGCCGCGCGTGTGGCACGTGCTCTGGGGCGGCACGATGGGGATGCATCGGAATACCATCGAGCGGCTCGACCTCCGGCGCGAACTGACCGGGGCGATCGTCGACGACGTCCACATGACCCGCCTCTGTCACCGGCAGGCGCTGCGGATCACCCGGCCGCGCGACCTCCTCCTCGCCTCCCCCGTCCGGCATAGCTGGCAATCCGCCCTGGCCTTCGGGCGGCGCCAGTATCTGTTCATCCGCTGGTACTTCCCCGGTCTCTGGGCGGTGGCGGCCGTGATGCTGACCCTGCCCGTCCTCGCCACGACGACAGCCATCGTGCTGGCCCTGCGCGGCGACCCGGTCGCGATCGGGGCGCTGGCCCTGGCCTGCGCGCTGGCCCAGTTGCGCGCCCGCTACCGCGCCCGGATCGTGAGCCGTCTCTGGGGCGGTTCACCGCTCGCCGCGCAACTGCGCCCGCTCTGGGCCGACCGGTGGCTGGCCCCGGTCTGGCTGCCCTTCCACGCCGCATGCCTGTGGTCCGCCGCCCTGTCGCGCCGCATGTGGTGGGCCGGCTATCACTACGAGTTCCGGGGCTACAACGAGGTGCGCGTCCTCGCTCACATCCGCGAGGATCAGGGGCCACCGCGCTCGGTCGACAAGGGATGAACGCGGCCGGCGACTGGCAGGAGAGGTGGGACTCGAACCCACAACCCCCGGTTTTGGAGACCGGTACTCTAGCCGATTGAGCTACACTCCTGCGGCACGGCCGCTGGCCGACCCTTCTTTGCCGCATCCGGCGAACCGGCGCAAGCCTCTCACGGCCCCGCGCAACGGCGTCGACGGACCGCAGGGCGGCTCGCCTGCGTCAGGCGCGCCTGCTGGTCGAAAGCGGGGCGCCGCGTCTCAGATCTCGGACGAGAGCTCGTAGAAGGGGCGTCGGTCCGCCTTGCGGCAATAGCCGTCGTAGAAGGCTTTCACATGGGGGACCACGGCGCGCCCGAGGTCCCGCAGGTGGAGTTCTTCGGGCGAGCGTGGCCTGGCCAGCCGCTCGGCGATTTCGGCGAGCACCGCATCCCGGTCGACATGGGTGAAACGGCCGCCGGCATAGACCAGGTCGCCGGCCACATAGACCGCTTCGACGGCCTCGGTCTTCGCGCGCTGCATCACGGCGTCGAGCGGCGGGATCTCCTCGTCCTGATAGGGATAGGTCGCGCGGTGGTAGTCGATCAGCACCGCGTCGAACGGCAGCCCGGGCGCCAGCCGCCCGATCGTGTCGCCGAAACCGGTCGTCCTCGCCCCGTCGGCGGTGGCCATGCGGAGCACCTGGGCGCAGGTCGGCACCTCGTCGCCCAGGCCCGGGGTGCGGTGGGCCCGCAGCACGAGGCGCATCTCCTGCAGCATGTCCCGGTCGTCGTTGAGGCCGGCCTCGTCGATGCCGATCCCCACCGTCAGGCCCTTGGCCTCGAAGCGGTTGAGGGGCGCGAGGCCGGAGCGCAGCCGGAAATTGGACGTGCAGTTGTGGCACAGGCAGGTGCCGGTGTCGGCGGCCACCTCGATGTCCGCCTCGGTCAGCCAGACGGCGTGGCCCAGCGTCAGGTCCGGCCCGAGCACGCCGAGCCGGTGCAGGTGCTGGACGGCGGTGGTCCCCGTCCGCCGCAGGGCATACTCCTTCTGGTAGGGCGTTTCGAGCAGGTGCATGTGCATCGGCACGCCGGCCGAGCGGGCCTTCTGCGCGATTGCGAGCAGGTGTTCGTCCTCGACCCAGTGCAGGTTGGCCGGAGCGAGCTGGATCCGCGTGAGCGTCTGGCCCTGATTGTCGGCCGTCAGCCTGTCGAACAGCGCGAGCGCGTCCTCGAAGGGCAGCGCCTGGGCCTTGAGCCAGGTGGCGAGGTCGTTGCCGAGATCGGTCGGCAGGCGCGCGCAGAACGCCTGATCCGCTTCGTAGACGAGGCGGTTCTGCTGGCGGATGCCCCAGCAATAGGAGGCCCGCATGCCGATGGTGCGGTATGCGTTCAAGGTCTCGGTCGCGGCCGCATGGATCTGGTTGAGCGACCCCGGAATCCAGCCCTGGATGTGCTGGACCGTCGTGACGCCCGACGCCAGCATCTCGAAGGCCCCGTAGAGCGTATCGAGGTAGCGGTCGATCGTCCGCGCCGGGATGCGGGTCGCGAACCACACTTCGAGCGCCTCGTCGGGCGAGCCGAGTTGCAGGGGCGTGAGCCCGATATGATGGTGAGCGTTGACGAAGCCGGGCAGCAGCATCGAGCGGGGATAGCGCGTGATGGCCGCCTGGGGCGCCTGGCGCTGCAGCGCGGCGACGCTCCCCAGGGCCACGATCACCCCGTCGCTCACCAGCACGGCGCCGTCCTCGGCGATCGCAGGGGTGTGCCGGTCGATGATGCCGCTGACCACCCAGCGCGCGGCGATGATCGTCTGGGTCACGCGAGCCGTTCGCAAAGACGTGACATGGCCCTCGACAGCTGCATTCCCGTTCCACTCCGCCGGCGCTCAGCCACAACGACTCTTCAACAATGCACCGGAATTGGTCAGACCAGATGAACCAATCCAAAGCACGGGTGGAATGCAACCCCTTTCACCGGCGACGCAGGCCTTTCCTCGCGCAGGGCGCGGCGCACCAGCCGACCGCATCGCGTGACCGAAGGCGTCAGTCCGCACGGCCGGCGCCGACGGCGCTATGGGACGTTGTCGGGCGGGATGCTGAACAATTGGCGGATGCGCGCCACCAGATGGGGCGCGGAGCCTGGTCCCGCGCCGTTCTGGCCCGGCTCCAGCAGGTGCTTCGCCGTCGCGCTCCGCCGCGCGAGCGTCGCCCCGAGGTCCTCCGCGATGGAAGGTCTCTCCCGCATCAGGGGCGCCAGGCATTCCTGGCCGATCTCGTAGACGACCACGGTGGTGAGCGCGCGGATGGTGCCGGGCTCTCCCGCGCCGGTGAGCAGCCCGCGCTCGCCGAAGGAGTCGCCGGGCGCGAGCCGGCTCAGCTCGACCGCGCGGTCCTTGTCGTAGCGGGTGACGCTGACGGCACCACTCCGGATGATCATGAGGGCGTGGAGCGTCGCGCCCTGTTCGACGACGACCTCGTCCTTGCGGACGGTGCGCCGGGTCATCGTCGCGGCAAGGGCGTCCTTCTCCTCATCCGTCAGGGCCGAGAACAGGGGAATGGCATCCAGCAGCCGCCGCGAGGTCGTCAGGTGATGGCCGGGCGCGGCGTCCGCCCCTGCATGCGCCTCCCCGAAGCCACCACCCTGAAGCGGCGGAGCCAGCCTGAGGCCCGCCGCCTTGGCGTGCCGGAAGACGAGGTCGAAGATCTCGTTCTGGGCCTTGCCGACCCCCGCGGCATCCGCAACCCTGAAGGAAAGCTCCAGCTCGATGGCGGCCGCATCCATCGACTTGACCTGCACGCCGGGCTCGGGATCGAACAGGATGGTGTTGCTGCTCAGCAGCACGACATGCATCACCTCCGCTATGACGGAGGGGCTGGCCGTCGGTGCGATCCGGACGGAGAGCTTCGCGCCGTGGCTACGCTCGGGGCTGCTCAGATTGGTCAGCCGCGCCTTGGCCAGATCGCTGTTGGGTACGATGACGAGGTCGTTGGCGTAGTTCAGCAGATGGGTCGCCCGCCAGTTGGTTTCGACGACGCGACCTTCGATCCCGTCGTTCAGCACGAGCCGGTCGCCGATCCCGTAGGGTCGTCCCAAGTTGAGCGCGATGCCTGAGAACACGTCGCTCAAGGTGCTCTGGAGGGCGAGGCCCAGGATGATCGCGAACACCCCCGATGTGGCGATCAGGGTTCCCACGGGCGCATCGAACACGTAGGCGATGACCGACAGGATCGCGCCCACATAGATGATGCCGACCACCAGGTCCTGCATCAGCCGGCCTTCGCGCGGCTGCTTCTCGAAGATCAGGAAGACGCGGACGAAGCCGATCAGCGACCAGGCGGCGTTCGCCCACCAGATGATCTTTGCGAGCCCGAGGAAGCTTCGCTGCAGCAACGAGGCGGCAATCGGGCTCGGACCGTAAGGCACGACTCCGTGCTGCAGCATGACGGCCGTGAGGGCCGCGAAGAACAGAAGATGACCTACGATGCGCCGTTTCGGGTGGTTCCCGATGGCGATGTGGGTGAGAACGACGCCGACAACCGCCGTGATCCCGATCTGGACACTCGGATCGACCTCGATACCGTTCAGCATTGTCCCTTCCACGAGACGCGTCCCCTGGCGTGGAGCGGCGGCCGCGTCACCGGCGATCCTGACGCTGGACCATCATCGAGCGGTCGTAGCCTTTGCCCGGGCAGATCGGATCACGGATGCCTCTGACCTTGCGGCCGGTCGGAGCCGTCGGCTCGCGGACGGAAGCGCAGCCGCGGCCGGCTCCCGCGAGCGATGGCAGGGCCCCTGTCTGCCAGAAAAGAACGTCGTCCGCCATGCAATGTCGTAAGTGAGGGCCCAGGCCTCGTCGTGGGCCACGCTCCCAAGCGCGACGAGCAGGGTCGCCTCGTCGCCGCTCCAACCAGATCTTAAGGTCTCGGCCTGACCATCGACCAAAGCGTGTGACCAGCGACCCAAGAGGGCCATGCGGCCGCGCGGTGTCCCGATCGGACGTGATGATGAGCCTGCTCAGGAGCGTTCAGGTCCGCGCCGACCCCTCTGCCGACTGGACGTCACCGGACTCCGATCTGCGCCTGGCCGAGGTCATCGGGGCCTTGAGCTACGCCCTCGACATCACCGAGGGGCAGCCCAAGGGGCATACCCTGCGGTGCTGCCGAATCGGCATGACGATCGGCGCGACGCTGGGCCTTTCCCCCGCCGACCTGCAGGACCTCTATTACGTCCTTCTTCTGAAGGACCTCGGCTGCTCCAGCAACGCGGCTCGGATCTGCGCGCTCTATCTCACCGACGACCGGAGCTTCAAGGCCGACTTCAAGCTCATCGATGGCGGACTGCCGGCGGCTCTGCGCTTCGTGATGGCCCATACGGGGCTGAAAGCGGGCATGTCCGAACGCTTCGCCGCGATCATCAACATCATCCGCAACGGGGGGACCATCGCCCGGGAGTTGATCGAGACCCGCTGCACACGGGGCGCCGATATCGCCCGCAAGATGCGCTTCAGCGAGGCCGTCGCCGACGGCATTGCCAGCCTCGACGAGCATTATGACGGGCGTGGCAAGCCGGTGGGTCTGACGGGCGACACCATTCCCATGGCCTCGCGCATCGCGCTTCTGGCCCAGGTCGCGGACGTCTTCTTCATCGCGGGCGGCCCGCAGGCCGCCGGCAGGGAGGTCAGGCGCCGGGCGGGCGGCTGGTTTGATCCCGTTCTCGCACGGGCCTTTGCCGGGATCGCCGCCGATCCGGCGTTCTGGGAAGCGCAATCGTCTCCCGTTCTTGCCGAGTTGATCGTGGCTCTCGAGCCCCTGCCCTCGCGCGCCGCCGTCGACGAGGCCCTGCTGGACGATCTCGCCGAAGGGTTCGCCATGGTGATCGACGGCAAGAGCAGCTTCACCGGCAACCATTCGGAACGCGTGACCTTCTACAGCGACCTGATCGCCAACGAACTCGGTTTCGGGGCGGCCGAGCGGCAGCGCCTGCGCCGCGCCGCTCTCCTGCACGACATCGGCAAGCTCGGCGTCAGCAACTCCATACTGGACAAGCCGGGCAAGCTCGACGAGCAGGAATGGATCGCCATGCGGGCGCACTCGAGCGAGGGCGAGGCCATCCTGTCCCGGATCGCCGCCTTCGGCGACCTCGCCACCATCGCCGGCGCCCACCACGAGAGGCTCGACGGCAAAGGCTATCCGCGCGGTCTTCGGGGCTCGGAGATTTCCACCGAGGTCCGGATCGTCTCCACGGCCGACGTCTTCGACGCCCTGACGGCGGAACGTCCCTATCGAAGCGCGATGCCCGTGGCCACTGCCCTCTCCATCATGGTCGCCGAGGAAGGCAAGGCCTTCGACCCCCGCTGCCTGCGAGCGCTCGAACGGGGCTTGGCGAAGCTCGACCGGACGTCGGCGGAGCACGAATAATCCGCCTTGCGTGGGACCCGCGCCGATCGAGCATGCCGCGTCGTCGTCGGGCTGATCGGCGTTCCAGCCCCTCCGTGCGAAAAATTGTTCCCGCTGCAGAGGACCGTACGGGGAGGACAGACCCGTGCGCCGTGCCGGCGCGGAGAAGGGGCCAGCGCGGCACACGCTGGCCCTTCGCACAATCCCACGCGGCGCGCCTGCGCGAGAGCAATGTCTCGTATGTCGTTCTAGAGGATCCGAAAGCCGCATCTCCGGCTCAGAGGGGGGGTGTCGGGTCGCCCCGTCGCGGCGCCCGGCGAAGCAGGAGGCCTGCCCCGAGGATCAATCCGGCCGTCGCCGCCAGACCCGGCCAGACCTGCACGGCCGACAGGACCGCTCCGCCGGCGGCGCCGGCCAGCAGCCCGACGAGGATGCCGACCCGGCGCCAGGCGCGGTCGGCCGTGCCGCCTGCCATGCGGCTGTCGTGGGCGAGCCCGTGCAGGATCATCGTGGCCGCCGGCATCGTCATGTCCGAGACGCTGGCATGGCGGGTCGCCGAGGTCTGCAACCCCATCGCCAGACTCAGGATGGCGACGACCCCGAAGAGCGCGGCGGGCACGAAAGCCTGCATCGCCGCCGCGATAGCGACCAGCACCGCTACGCCGACGAGCACGTCGCCGACAAGCTTTGGCGGGGGATGACGCCGCCGGACCAGCCGTCCGCCGCCGACCGCGCCGAGCAGGAAGGCCGCCAGGGCGATCAGGCCCGGCGTCGCCAGCGCGGTGCCCCCGGACAGGTGGATGCCGATCAGGATGACGGTGCCCGTCATGTAGCCGGTGAAGGTCCCCAGATGCAGCAGGCTGACGGCGTCGAGCATTCCCGTGGAGACGGTGATGACGAGCAGGGCGGCGACCAGTCTGGCCTCGTCCTGCCGCCGGCCGTCCAGTCCCCTCCCGCGCTGTCCCGCGCCCCGCATTCCGCCGTCGATCAATCCTGGCGTCCGGTCGGTCTCGTCTTCGGCCAAACCTGCCCCCGATCGGCGCTGAGGCCTGCATGAGCGAGAGGTGCCCGGCGCCCCCGATGGAGGTAGGCTAACAGTCGAGAAGCGGGAAGGGCAGATGAACGAGCGGGCGGCTCTGGTGGAGCGGTGGTACGACCTGACCCGGCGGCTACTGCCGGCCCTGGCAGCGGGCCAGCGCTGGCCCATCCACGCCGACCATTGCTTCATGCGCGTCTGCCTCGACGAGGCGGTGGGCGCGCCCTGGCCCCAGCTCGTCAAGCGCCCGGCGATCCACAACATGACCGACGCCCAACTGGCCGCCGCGGTGCGCGTCGCCGAGACCATCCTGCAGGAGCCGGACACGCTTCCAGCGCTGAACCGGCGAAGCCTGCAACGGCGCCGGGCGGGGCAGGCCTGAGGGCGAGGCCGCGGGCCGCCGCCACGTTGACCCGTGCCAGTCCGGTGCTACGTCAAACGCATCGGCTTGGCCGAGGGATTGGAGTTCTCGATGACCCGTTGCGCGCTTGGGATTCACGGCGGCTGTGGCGTGATGCCCCGGCACGACGGCACGGAGGAGGAGTGGACGGCGGCGCGCGCCGATCTGACGGCCGCCCTGCGCAGCGGCTGGGCGGTCCTTTCCGGCGGCGGCACCGCGCTCGATGCCGTGCAGGCCGCGGTGATCGTGATGGAGGATTCGCCGCACTTCAACGCCGGCCACGGCGCCGCGCTCAATGCCGCAGGCGAGCACGAGCTCGACGCGTCCATCATGGACGGCGCGACGCTCCGGGCGGGCGCGGTCGCCGGCGTCCGCCGCATCCGCAATCCCGTGCGGGCCGCCCGCGCGCTGGCCGAGGGCGACGTTCCGCTCATGCTGATCGGCCCGGCCGCCGACCGCTACGCCGAGGCCCAGGGACTGCCGCTCGTCGATCCCGGCTATTTCACCACGGCGCGCCGCACCGACACGCTCCGCGCGATGAAGGCACATGAGCGCACCGGCACGATCGCGGCGGCGAGCGAGTCGGAAAAGCACGGCACGGTGGGAGCCGTGGCGCTCGACGCGGCCGGCCACCTGGCCGCCGCCACCTCGACAGGCGGCTACACAAACAAGCCCGAGGGCCGGGTCGGCGACAGCCCCATCATCGGCGCCGGGACCTATGCGCGGGACGGCGTGTGTGCCGTGTCCGGCACCGGCCAGGGCGAATTCTTCATCCGTCACGTCCTCGGCCACGAGATCGCGAGCCGGATGGCCTATCTCGGCGAGAGCCTCGACCGGGCCGCGCGCCGGGTGGTCCTGGACGACCTTAAGCCCCACGGCATCGGCGCGGGCGCGATCGCGGTGGACAGCGCAGGGGCGATCAGCGCGCCCTACAACACGCCCGGCATGTTCCGCGGCTGGGTCACGGTGGACGGGGACCTGTCGGTGGCGAGCCACGACGAGGTGTTCTTCATCGAACGGCTGACCTGAGGGCGCGTCCTCGAAGGGTCGCCATGCCAGCGCAGCGAAGCCATCCCGCCGTCCCGTTCGCCCCTGGTTCGACGGATCGCGCCGCCCTCGCGAGGACGGCTTCAGCGATGGATCAGACCTCGCTGACGCCGACCGGCCTGCCGCTCTTGGCCGACTCGGTCGCCGCATCGGCCAGACGCTGCGCGCGCAGGCCGTCCAGGCCAGAGGGCGAGGGCCTGGTCCCGCTTCCAAGGGCGTCGATGAAGCTGCCGAGTTCGCGCCGGTAGGCGTCGGCGTAGCGCTGCAGGAAGAAGTTCATCACCGGATCGGCCCGGAGGCCCTCGCCGTTGGCGATCTCGACCGTGGTCTCGTGGACGTTGCCGGCCCGGAGCAGGCCCTTGGAGCCGTGCACCTCGATGCGCTGGTCGTAGCCGTAGGTCGCGCGTCGCGAATTGGAGATCTGGCACAGTTTGCCCGAGGCGGTCCGCATCTGCACGACGGCGGTGTCGACATCGCCGGCCTGCCCGATCGCCGGATCGACGAGGCTCGAGCCGATCGCCTGCACCTCGACCGGCTCCTCGCCGAGGAGGAAGCGCGCCATGTCGAAATCGTGGATCATCATGTCGCGGAACAGGCCGCCCGAGCGCGCGATGTAGGAGACGGGCGGCGGGGCCGGGTCGCGCGACAGGATCGTCACGATCTCGACGTCGCCGACGGCCCCCGCCCGCAGCCGCTGCTCGAGGGCGGCGAAATTGGGATCGAACCGCCGGTTGAAGCCGATCATGAGGGGCACGCCCGCGGCCTCGACGACCTCCAGCGTGGCTCTCACCCGGTCGGAGGACAGATCGATCGGCTTCTCGCAGAAGATGGCCTTGCCGGCCCGCGCGCCCTGCTCGATCAGCCCCGCATGGGTGTCGGTCGGCGAGCAGATCAGCAGCGCATCGATCGCGGCCGACTGCAGGATCTGCTCGATCGTGGTGGCTTCGGCCCCCGTCTCGTCGGCGAAGGCGGCGGCCGCCTGGCCGTCCGCATCGGTCACCGACACGAGTTTCGCCCCCGGTCGCGCGGCGACGTTGCTGCCGTGAATCCGTCCGATCCGGCCAGCCCCGATCAATCCGAACCGCACCATTGGCGTCCTCCCATCCCTTGTTGCTTGGACGCGACCCTGCACCGTCGGCGACCGCCGGTCTAGCGCCCTGGCGCCTGATGGATCGGGTCGACCCAATAGACCTCTTCGGGCCGCTCGACCGGCTCCACGTCCGTAATCGCGACCACCACGGCCTCGTTGTCGGAGCGCACCAGCACGCAGTCGAGCGGCTGGTCGGGATCGGCGTTGATCTCCTGGTGGGGCACGTAGGGAGGCACGTAGATGAAGTCGCCCGGCTCGGCCTCGGCCACGAATTCGAGCCGTTCGCCCCAGCGCATCCGCGCCCGACCGCGCAGCACGAAGATCACGCTTTCGAGCGCGCCGTGATGGTGCACACCGGTCTTGGCGTTCGGCTCGATGGTCACGGTGCCCGCCCAGATCTTCTGGGCGCCTACCCGGGCGTGGTTGATGGCGGCCTGCCGGAACATGCCCGGCGTCTGCGCCGTGTTGGGGTCGAGGCGGTCGCCCTTGATCACCCGCACGCCGTCGTCCCTCCAGGCCGGCGGGTGGTGGTGGTCCGCATCGTGAGCCATGGCGAGGTCTCCTGCGATCGAGATAGAACGAGGGGTTACGGCGCCGCCGCGGTCGCGGTGTTGGCGATGAGGACATAGCCGCGCGTCTTGTTGTCGTTGTCCGCGTCCGTCGTGTTCATGGCATCGAACAGGTCCGACGCGGTCACCCAGACGGGCGGATATTTGTAGCGGGCCACGTCGAGGATGAGGAAGCGGTCGGATTTGGCGTCATAGGCGGCGAGGGGCGAGATGTGCCCGCCCCGCTCCTGGCCGAGCGCCCGGCGCAGGTAGTTGACCACGACGAAATGGTTCTTCGCCGCGAGATAGTCGCTCGCCTCCTTGCGGAACGCCTCGAGCCCGCCCGGCGTGGCGTGATGCACCTCGACGGCGATCGGATGCAGGCCGAGCAGCCGGCCGAGCTGGTCCAGCGTCATGCCCTGCCGGGCCAGCACGCTGCGCGGCAGGATGACGTCCGTCCCCTCGTCGAGCACGTTGTCCTGGGTGAAAGTGGCGTAAGGCTGGTATTCGGGGCTGGTCGGGGCCGGCGCCTTGATCGCGTTGAGGGCCATGACCATGCTGGCGACCCCGCAATAGGCCTGCGTCTTCTGGGTCTCGAAGGTGACGCTGATCGGGAAATAGGCTTCGAGCGCCTGCGACTCGAGGAGATAGGCCTCGCCCTGCCCCGACCTGAGATCGACCAGCCTGTCCGGAAGGGAAAGGGTTTCGGCCACGGCGCCGGTCGCAAGCAGGCAGAGTGCGACGGCAAACGATCGGATGGCGTGCATGACGGGGTCTCGGGGCGGCCTGTTCTCTTATCGCATCGCACGCCGTGCGAACATGGGCCCGTTGCGGCGACCCGGCCGAGTCGTCCGGACAGGCCTTGCCGATCCGTCTTGCCGATGGGACGCAAAGCCCTGGCTTGACGGTCCGGCCGGTTGTGCAATGTCTGCAAACAAATCAGAGGGACGAAAATGACCTATTTTCTCGGGGTGGATGTCGGCACCTTCGAGTCGAAGGGCGTCCTGGTCGATGCGACCGGTACGATCGTCGCCCAGGCCGTCAGCCCCCACAAGATGATCGTGCCTCGTCCGGGCTGGGCCGAGCATCGGCCGGACGAGGACTGGTGGGGCGACACCGTCGCGATCACGCGCCAGCTCCTCGCCACCAGCGGCATCGACCCCGCGCAGATCAAGGCGATCGCCACGAGCGCCATCGGGCCCTGCATGCTGCCGCTCGATGCGGACGGCAGGCCGCTCATGAACGGCGTGCTCTACGGGGTGGATACGCGCGCCGTGGCCGAGATCGCGGCCCTCACCCAGAAGATCGGCGCCGACACGCTGCTCGCGCGCTGCAACAGCGGTCTGACCAGCCAGTCGGTCGGCCCCAAGATCCTCTGGCTGAAGAACAACCACCCTGATCTCTACGCCAAGGCGCGGATGTTCGTCTCGGCCACGCCCTACATCACCTTCAGGCTCACCGGCACCTTCGCCATGGATCATTTCACGGCGGCTGGCTTCACCCCGCTCTATGATCCGGCCAAGCAGGCCTGGAGTGCGGAGTTCGCCGAAGGCATCGTCGACCTCGCCCACCTGCCCCGGCTTCTCTGGAGCAGCGAGATCGCGGGCCACGTCACCCCGCAGGCCGCGCGCGAGACGGGGCTGGCCGTCGGGACGCCTGTCGTCTGCGGCACGATCGATGCCGCGGCCGAGGCGCTGAGCGTCGGCGTGATCGGGGCCGGCGACATGATGGTGATGTATGGCTCGACCATCTTCATCATCCAGATCACGGACGAGCAGGTCCGCGACCCCCGCCTCTGGTATGCGCCGTGGCTGTTCGAGGGGCTGCATGCGAGCCAGGCGGGCCTCGCCACCAGCGGCACGCTCACCCGCTGGTTTGCCGACCAGATCTACCGCGACATGCCGCCGGGCGAGGTGCTGGGCGGCATGGCGCAGGACGCCGCCACCTCGCCGCCCGGCTCCAACGGCCTGATCGTCCTTCCCTACTTCTCGGGCGAGCGCACGCCGATCCACGATCCGCGTGCCAAGGGCGTCATCTTCGGGCTCGATCTCACCCACAAGCGCGCCGACATCTACCGGGCCGCGCTCGAGGGGATCGGCTACGCCGTGCGGCACATCGTGGAAACCTATGACGCGGTCGGGCACGCGCCCAGGCGCCTGGTTGCGGTCGGCGGCGGCACCCGCAATGCCGTGTGGCTTGGCGCGGTGTCCGACATCAGCGGACGGCCCCAGGTTCTGCGCGAGGTGACAACGGGTGCAAGCCTGGGAGACGCGTTCATTGCGGCGCTGGCCACAGGCCATGCGACCCTCGCCGACATCGAGCACTGGAACAAGGCGGCACGCGTCCAGGAGCCGGCGGGCGGCGCGGCCAAGCTGCTCTACGACCGTCAATACGCGATCTACAAGGCGCTCTACGGCCAGACCAAAGACCTGATGGCCGATCTCGCCGGGACGGACCCCTGAACGCCGGCCGGGCGAGGCGGGAGCGAGCCGCTTCAGCGGCGAAGCAAAATAGTATCGGCGGCACGCCTCAATCGAGGTAGCCCGCCGGCCTGAGAACGCCTAGCTTTTGGGCATCGAGTTGGCTCAAGCCGACCGGGCGCGACAGTCAATGGTCGCCACTCCAGGGAGCGAACCATGCCGGACCATCCTCCATCGACGTCATAAGTCTCGAACCCCTTTGGGCATTCCCCTGCTTGGGTCGGAACAGGAGATGGACCGTTGATGCAACCCGATTTGGAACTGGTACACGTCCGTCAGAACGAGTCCTTCAAGGTCTGGTCGCACGGTTATCCCTACCGAACTGTCCGCTGGCACTTCCATCCCGAATACGAAATCCACCTGGTGACGGCGACGAGCGGCTCGTTCCTCGTCGGCGACCATGTCGGTCCGTTCGAACCGGGCAACCTCGTGATGACCGGGCCGAACCTTCCCCACAACTGGATTAGCAACGTCGCGTCCAACGAACAGGTGCCGGAGCGCTGCCTTGTGCTCCAGTTCACCGAGGCTTTCATCCAGGGATGCCTCGGCGTCTTTCCCGAACTCGATTTCGTGACGGGTCTTCTCGCCGAATCGCGACACGGCATCAGCTTTCCATCGTCGACCGCCTCGACGGTCAAGCCGATCATGGCCGAGCTGCTCGGGGCTGGCGGGGGCCGGCGCATCGAGCTCTTCATTGCCCTGTTGACCGTCCTGGGCAAGTGCAAGAGCCGGACTCAACTGGCAACGGGCGAGTTCCAGGCCGAGCCGGTCAAGTACATGTCCGGCGCCATGAACCACGTCCTCGTTCATATCCGGAAGAACTTTACCTCGCAGCTCAATGAAGGCGAGCTCGCCAAGCTGAGCGGACTGAGTACCAGTGGATTTTCCCGTTCCTTCCGCAAGCACACCGGGCTCAACTTCGTTCAGTACATCAACAGGCTGCGGATCGATCTTGCCTGCCAGCTGCTGATCTACGGCAAGATGAGCATCACCGAGATCTGCTATGAAGTGGGCTTCAACAACATCTCGAACTTCAACAGGCAGTTTCTTTGCCTGAAGAAGCTGCCGCCGTCGAAGTTTCGCAACAGTCACAGCACGAATGCGGCGCTGGCCAGTTCAGCGGCCTAACGACGCCCGCCGATCCGTCGTGGGCAAGAAAGTATCGAGGCCACGCCGAAAATTTGGTAGTTCGAGGATCAAAGACCGATTACGCCAAAAGTAGGTCGCCACAAGTCGGCCAATCCAGCGCTCAGCGCCGGCACAAGGGAGTGAACCTATGAGCGAACACGTCTTTTCAGAACCATGACTGGCTGACTGCGGGACGGGCGCGCTGGCGCGCCAAACCCGGCCGGGGATCCAAGGATCCGGCGGCAGCCCGCGACTGGTGAACTCTTCCTCACGGCGCCTGACTGATCGGCCCCGATCCCCCTGGACGGGATCGTCGGATCGTCGGCACTCCTGCAATTTTCCTGATTGAACGCGAAGCGGAGATACAGACATGGCTTTTGACTCACGGACCTTGCTCGGCGCGGCAGGCCTCCTCGCGGGACTTCTCGCCGGAACCGCCGCCTTCGGCGCGACGGTGACCGACGCCAAGGTCGCCTTCCTCATGCCCGACCAGTCCTCGACCCGCTACGAGGAGCACGACCATCCGGGCTTCGTGGCCGAGATGAAGAAGCTCTGCCCGACCTGCAAGGTCATCTACCAGAACGCCGACG
>CAXTVD010000052.1:10379-16908 GCA_964247575.1 uncultured Lichenihabitans sp. | reverse complement strand
GGCATAGAGGAACCGGAGGAGATCGTTGTGTTCGCGACGCAGGCTGCTCATGAGTTCACGCGATGCGCTGGATAAGAACGTAGCGGCGCGGCCCGTCCCTGCGAGACAGCAGGCGCAGGCGGACCGGCGTGGGGCGCATCCGGAGGGTCAGCACATAGTCGATCGTCAGATCAAGGTCTGATTCGTCCTCGAAGTGTTGCGCGACCATGAAGTTGTTCATGCATTGGGCTGTGCCCGAAAAGTAATGGGTGCCCATGACGCTCTTGGCAGAGATCCCGGCCAAGCGCGCCTCCGTCTGGCTGTAGATTTCCACCATCCCGATCGACGACAGCCCCACGACGCCGTAGGGCAAGGCGTCGATCTGCTGCTTTCCCAGCCGCTCCAGGTCCGCGAGCGTGATCGCGTCGAAACTCAACGCGAGATCGGTTGTGACTGTCATGACAGACTCTCGGACAAGCGGGGCCGGCCCACCCGAAGGGATTGACGAGCGAGTCGGCGGCGCAATGGTAGAGTCGTGTCCGGCCCGTGCGACCGGGGCGTTACGCCACATGCGGGATCTTCGGACTTGTTGTGTCGCTTGGTCGCGCGATGTTCGGCAGCCCTTCGAGAAGTGGCTTGGCAAAGAGATAGCCCTGAAAAAGGTTCAGCCCCGCCGACCAGAGGGTTTCCAGTTCGTCCCTGGTCTCGACACCTTCGGCGATGACCTCGATCCGGAGCGCCTTCGCGATACTCACCAGACCCGTCACGATGGCTTTTCGAACGGCGTCGCTGTCGACGCGGCGGATCAGGTGCATGTCAAGCTTGATGAGATCAGGCTGCAGATCGGCCAGCAGATTGAGTCCGGAAAAGCCAGCCCCGAAATCGTCGATTGCGGTGATGAAGCCGTGCCGACGGTATTCAGCAACGATGCGGGCGATATGGTCGACGTCTGCGAACTGTTGGCCTTCCGTGAACTCGAACATGATCTGGTTGCGCGGGAAACCGACCCGTCGCGCGGCTTCGAGCGAGGCGCGGATGCAGGCCGCAGGCTCGTAGACCGCATTCGGCATAAAATTGATCGACAGCCGGATCTCGTCCTCGCCCGCGAACAGGCGGCCTGCCAGTTCGATCGCTCGCACCCGGCAAGCCTGATCGAACCGGTAGAGGTTGCTCTCGTCGACCTGTGACAGCACGGACGCTGCGGACTGGCCCTCCGGGCCGCGGACCAGCGCCTCGTAGCCCCACACCCGAGCGCGGCGCATGTCGACGATCGGCTGGAACGCCATCGTGAACGAGAACGGAAGAGCCTCGCCGTTACGACAGGCGGCGCAGGAGGAACTCTTGGTCATGATTTATCAGCCCGGACTCCGACCGGGCCTACCGTGATGCATGACTCGTAGCGAAACTCCTAAGGGCCTAAGCCAGCCTGACGTCCAACGTATTGCCGATCATCTCATGAAAGGCAGCGATGCGCAGGTTTTCTCGCCGGTGCGAGCATCGAGATAGAGCCAGCCGTCGACCGGCGATTGGCCTAAACGGGCCTGGACGTGGAACGCCCAGACCGGCGAAGCGATGACGCCGCCGCAATCGGTCGACCCGTGGTCGATCAGTTCCGTCTTCTTGATGTGCCCGAGGATCTGCATCAGCTGGTCGCCGTAGACATCGCCCCTCAGGAGGGCGACGGCCTTTCGCGTCGCCTGCTGCTCGGAGAGTTGGTCGGCCGCGCGAGACGGCGCAGCAAGGGTCATGGCCAGAGAGGCTGCGGTCAGGCCCCGTACGGCTCCGTTCATCACGAGCGGTCCGAGCCGCCCGAACGCCGCCCATGGCCATCGAAAGCTCATGCTCGCCGGCCCGGTCATGAGATCCGCCCGGCTTCCCCGCCTTCGGCAACGGCTCGCCTGGCATATTTCACGTCGGGGTCGATGCCGCGCCAGCGGTCGATCCGCTCGGAGACGTATTCGAAGGTCACGTACAGCATCGGGATGATGAACAGGCCCACGAGACTGGCGGCGATCATGCCGGCAAAAATTGGCGTGCCCACGTCGCGGCGGCTGACCTGCGCCGCACCGTGGGCGATCACGAGCGGCACGAGGCCGAGCACGAAGGCGATGGACGTCATGATGACGGCGCGGAACCGCATGGAGGCTCCGGCAATGGCGGCGTCCAGGATGCCGACGCCGCTCTCGCGTTGTTCCTTGGCGAACTCCACGATCAGGATGCCGTTCTTGGCGGCCAGCGCGATCAGGACGATCAGGCCGACCTGGGCGTAGAGATCGAGCACGAGACCGGCCACGATGATGCCGAGAAAGGCGCCGAAGACCCCCACCGTGACCGAGAGCAGCACCGGAACGGGGATGATCCAGCTCTCGTAGAGCGCCACCAGGAACAGATAGGCGAACAGGATGGCGAGGCCGAGCACGACGCTCGTCTGACCGTTGGCCTGGTACTCCTGATAGGCCGTGCCGGTCCACTCGTAACCGTAGCCGTGCGGCAGCGACTGGTTCGAGACGTCCGCCATGGCCGCGAGCGCCGTGCCGGAGGAAACGCCCGGCGCCGGGCTGCTCTGGATGGGGATCGCCCGGTAGTTGTTGTAGCGCGTGATGACCTGCGGCCCCTGGATGACCTGCACGGAGGCGAGCGACCGGAGCGGGACCTCCTCGCCGCGGGCGTTCTTCACGTAGAGCTGCCACAGGTCGCTGATGTCGCGCCGGTCGAGCGCCTCACCCTCGATGTTCACCTGCCAGGTCCGGCCGTACAGGTTGAAGTTGTTGATGTAGGTCCCCCCCAGGGAGGACTGCAGCACGTTGAAGACGTCCCCGATGTTGACCCCGAGCGCGCTGGCCTTGTCCCGGTCGATGTCGAGGAACAGCGAAGGGTTGGACGCCGTAAAGGTCGTGAAGACCCGGGCGAGTTGAGGATTGGCGTTCGCCGCCCCGATCAGGGCCTGCGCGACGCTGCCGTTGCCCGTGGGATCCTGGCCTTCGAGCGCCTCGAGATCGTATTCGAAGCCTCCGCTGGTCGATAGCCCGATGATGGGCGGCAGGTTGAAGGCGATGACGCTGGCGCTGCGGATCTGCTGGGCGATGCCGAAGGTCTGGCGGATCATGGCCTGCACCGAATCCGCGGCGGCGGTCCGGTCCTCGAAGGGCTTGAGCCGTATCACCATAAAGCCGGCATTGGGCTCGCTGACGCCGTCGAGAAAGCCGTAGCCGATCACCGCGAAGGTATCGGCGACCTGGGGCAGCTTCAGGAGCGTATCCTCCATCGTCTTGACGACGTCGCTAGTGCGCGCCACTGACGCGCCATCCGGAAGCTGAATGACCACGAAGAAGGCGCCCTGGTCCTCCTCGGGCAGGAAGCCCGTGGGGGTGCGCAGCGCGGCGAAGTAGATCGCGACCGCGAAACCCGCGATCACCAGGAGACTGACGACGCTGAAACGAACGAGGCGGCGCACGATCGCCGTATAGCCATGCCGTGTGGCATCAATCGCGCCGAGCACGCGGCTCATGATGCCACGCTTATGTCCCCCTGGTCGCAGAAAGATACCGCAGAGCGCGGGCGAGAGGGTCAGCGCGTTGATTGCCGAGATCAGCATGGCCACGCTGATCGTGACTGCGCACTGGCGGAACAGCACGCCGGTCAAGCCGGGGATGAAGGCGATCGGTACGAACACCGAGAGGAGAACCAGGGTGATCGCGACGATGGGCGCGGTGATCTCGCGCATCGCCTTCTTGGTGGCCTCGCCCGGCGACAGGTCCGGCTCCGTTTCCATCACGCGTTCGACGTTCTCGACGACGACGATCGCATCGTCCACCACGATGCCGATCGCCAGCACCATCGCGAGCAGCGACACGGTGTTGGCGGAATAGCCGATCAGGAGCAGCACGGCGAAGGTGCCGATAAGGCTGACCGGCACCGCGACGGCGGGGATGATGGTCGCGCGAAGGTTGCCCAGGAAGAGGAACACGACGATCACGACCAGCACGAAGGCCTCGCCGATCGTCTTCAACACCTCGGAAATCGTGTCCTTCACGAAGGTCGTCGAGTCGTAGACGACCTTGTATTTGAGGCCCTCGGGAAAGCGCGGTCCCACCTTGGCCAGCGTGGCGTTCACGGCGTTCGCCGTCTGCACCGCATTGGCCCCCGGCGCGAGGTAGATTCCGAGCGCCACGGCCGGCTTGCCGTCCAGCCGGCTGAAGTTGTCGGAATTCTGCGCACCCATCTCGACCCGGGCGACGTCGCGGACGCGCAGCACCGACCCGTCCGGCTCGGCACGCACCACGATGTTCCCGAACTCCTCCGGCGTGGTGAGCCGCCCCTTGGTCTGAACGTTCAGCTGGAACTGCTGGTCGTTGTCGATGGGCCGGGCGCCGATCCGGCCCACCGGAGCCTGCACGTTCTGCGACTGGATGGCGTTCACGATCTCGGAAGGCGCCATTCCCAGATTGTTCAGTCGCTGGACATCGAACCAGATCCGCATCGAGTAGTTGAGCCGCCCGAACAGCGAGGCCTGCCCGACGCCCGGCGTACGCGACAGCTCGTCCAGCACATTGATCAGCACGTAGTTCGTGATGAACAGCGGGTCCTGCGCGCCCGTGTCGCTGTAGAACATCATGAACTGGAGGACCGCCGAGGACCGCTTCTGAACGGTCAGCCCCTCGAGCTGGACCTCGGCCGGCAACTGCGACAGCGCGGTCTGCACGCGGTTGTTGACGTTGACGGTGTCGATGTTCGGATCGGTGCCGAGCGCGAAGGACACCGTGAGGTTGTAGCTGCCGTCGTTCCCGCTCGACGATTTCATGTAGAGCATCTTGTCGACGCCCACGATCTGCGCTTCCAGCGGCTGGGCGACGGACGACTCGACGACGTTTGCGGCCGCCCCGGGATAGGTCGCGGAGACCTGGACCTGCGGCGGCACGATGTCGGGGAACTGCGCGACGGGAATCCGGGTCAGCGCCAGGAAGCCGGCGATGGTGATGATGATCGCGATGACGATCGCGAGCCGCGGGCGGTCGACGAAGACGGAGGAGATCATTGGGCGGGCTTCTGTGCCTGCTCGGCCGGGGTCGGTGCGGCCGGGGCGGGCGAGACGGGCTGTCCCGGCCGGATGCGCTGGATGCCGTCCACGATGATGGTCTGGCCTTCCTTCAAGCCCGCGATGATGGACGCCTGGGTCGGCGTGGACTGGCCGAGGGTGACGTTCTGGCGAATGGGCTTGTTGCCGTCGCCGAGCACGTAGACGAAGTCGCCCTGCTGGTCGGTGCTGACCGCAGATCGCGGGATGGACAGCACCTGTATCGGCTGCACCCCTTCGAGCAGCACCTTCACGAACTCGCCGTCGACCAGTTCGCGCGTGGTCGAGCCTTTCGACTGCTCGGGCAGCGGCGGGTTCGGGATGGTCCCTCGCAGGACGATGGTGTCGGTCGACGAGGCGATGGTGTTGTTGACGAAGTTCAGCTTGCCGAGCTGCTCATAGGTACGCCCATCGGGCAGGACGATCCTGATCTGCACGGCGTCGAAGCCACCCTTTCCCACGTAGCGCGCGCGCAACTCCAGCGAGGAGCGGACCGAGATCGGAAAGACCACATACATCGGATCCTGTCGCACGATCGTCGCCAGCGTCCCGCTGCTCGGGGTCACGACGTTGCCGACGGTGATGCTGGTCCGTCCGATCTTGCCGTCGATGGGCGCTGTGATCGTGGTGTAGCCGAGTTCGATCTGCGAGGTCCGCAGGTTGGCCTGTGCCGCCAGCAATTGCCCCTGCAGGTTGCCCTGGTTGGCCTTTGCCGCATCGACCGTGGACTGCTGACCGGCCGGCGTATTCAGGAGCGTCTGCGCGCGCTCCAGCGTCACGTTCGCATTCTGCAATTGCGCCTGGATCTGATCGATCGTGGCCTGCTTGGCTTGCACGTCGGCCTGAAAGGGGGGCTGCTCCAACCGGTAGAGTTCGTCGCCTTTCTTGACCTCCTGCCCTTCCGTGAAGTCGATCCGGTCGAGGAAGGCGGTGACCCGCGCCACGAGGTTGACCTGTTCGATCGCCTGGATGCGCCCGATAAATTGCTCGGTCTGGACAATCGGATTGACACCCACCTTGGCGACACCGACGGCCGGCGGAGCCCCTCCGGGAGCCTGGGCCGAGGCCACCGAAGCGGTCGCCACCAGCGCGATCACCCACAAGCTTGCACGAACCATCAAAGACCCCGACTTGACACCGAGAGCGGCCGCCTCGAGGGCGAGCCGCCCGGAACCCTGGTCCCTCCTCCCCCCGACGTGGTGCTTGACCGATCCCGCCCGGCATTTCAAGGCTCGGATGTGGTGATCGCCTGCTCGCGTGAGTTAAAGGCGGCCGTGGACATGCGCCCATCGAGTTGCGGAGATCGCGTTGGCCAGCAAGATGACCATTCACCGCTGCACGGCGGCGACGATCGACGACTGTATCACGGCGCTGTCGGCGGTGCTGATCGATTGCGTCGAGGGGGGCGCCTCGGTCAGCTTCATGGCGCCACTCACGCAAGCCAAGGCGGACGCCTTCTGGCGCACGGTCCGGGAC
>CAXTVD010000052.1:0-10369 GCA_964247575.1 uncultured Lichenihabitans sp. | reverse complement strand
GTCCGGGACCGCGTCGCGGCCGGTGCCGTCGAGCTGCTGCGGGCCGACCTCGATGGCGTTCCGGTGGGCACCGTTCAGATCCTGACCGCCCAGCCGGACAACCAGCCGCATCGGGCGGACGTCGCCAAGATGCTGGTCCATCGCGGGGCGCGAGGGCGGGGCATCGGCCGGGCGCTCATGGAGGCCGCCGAAGATGTCGCCCTCGCGAAAGGCAAGACCCTTCTCGTTCTGGACACCGCCTCGGACGTCGCCGAGCGTCTCTACAGGCGGCTCGGGTGGACGGTGGTGGGCCGCGTGCCGGGCTTCGCCCTGCTGCCGACCGGGCAGCCCTGCGACACGACGATCCTCTACAAGCGCCTCGTGACGGAGCCCGTCGATGCCGACCCCGCCGAACGAACCCGCTCGTCAGGCGCGAGTGGTCTGGTCCGTCAGGGCTCGCCCTGAGCGATCGTCGTCGTGCGCGCCGAAAAGGCCTCGGCGGGAACTGAATGCAGCATCGGGCTCAGGACCGCCCCCACGGCCGCGCCGAACGAAAGCCATGCGGCGAAGCCGATCACCGCCAGAATCTGCCACTTCATCGTCGCCTCCGTTTCGCTTGCGGGTGCGGGAAACTGGGCGGCGCAGGGTTAATTCTTCGTTAACGGTGCCGGGGCCCTGTTCGTAGCGAGCGTCATCACCTGCCTTGTCGCTTGCGTCGGACGAGCCGTGCTGCCGCGAGGCTAAGGATGCAGAAGCTGACCGGAAACCGACGGCGCCAGTCGGCCATCGCCTTCGCCGGCCGGGGATCGTTTGCAGGGAGGCGGCGTTGTCTTCAACGAAATGGAGATCTTGGCAATGATCGTTGTAAGGATTGGCCTCGCGTGCTTGTCCCTGCTGGTGCTCCCCTCGCTTGCTGTTGCGGCGCATAGCGGCTCGATGGAGGATCAGATGGCCTGCACGCCGGATGTCTACCGGCTCTGCGCGGGCCAGATCCCCGACGAGGACGCGATCGTCAGCTGCCTGAAACAGAACCGCGCTAGCCTGGCGCCGGCGTGCCAGAAGGTGTTCGCCCGTCCCGACACGCCAAAGGGGAACAACCAGTCCGACGAGGAGACCGACTGACCCCCGCTCCGCATCAGGCGTCTCGGTCGTCCATTTCCTGGTTGGACGACTCCTCCTCCTCCTCATCGGATGTCGCTGCCGGAATCGCGTAGACGCCCCCCAGCCAACGATGAAGGTCCACATTCGCGCAACGCGACGAGCAGAAGGGACGATGGCCGTCCTTGGCCGGCGATCCGCAGATCGGACATCGTTTCACCGGAGCGTCGCGCCCAACTCCGTCCGTCTTCGTTGGGTCGGACGAGCCTGTCATCGCAGGTTGCTCATGGTGCCACGCGTTCCTTTCGATGGACGGGAAAGCCCTCTCCGCCCAGGAGCGCCATCGTCTCATAGAGCGGCAGGCCCACAACAGACGAATGTGACCCGATCAGCCGGACGACGAAAGCCTCTGCGTAACCCTGAATGGCATAGCCCCCCGCCTTGCCACGCCACTCGCCGCCGGCGAGATAGGTCGTCATCTCGCTAGACGAAAGGCGCTTGAAGCGTACCCGTGTCTCCACGAGGCGCTGACGTCGGGCCCCCGTCGGAGTCACCAGGGTCACGCCCGTATGGACACGATGGGCGCGACCCGAGAGGAGACGAAGACAGCCTTCGGCCTCGTCGACGAGGTCGCATTTGGGCAGGATGCGACGACCCACTGACACCACCGTATCCGCCGCGATGAGGAAGCAATCGCGCAGATCCTCCCGATGCTTGGCGATGTCCGCGGCGGCGAGCGCCTTCTCCAGGGCCAGGCGTGCGGCCAGCACGCGAGGCAACTCGGCCTTGCGCGGCGATTCGTCGATGTCGGCCGGAAGCAGCGCGTCGGGCTCGATCCCGATCTGCTGCAGCAGGGCCAGCCGACGCGGTGACGCCGATGCGAGCACAAGCTTGGGATGGTCCACAGGCGATCCGCTCATGGCGCCGTCCCTCGAAACCTGTGCGGCGCTCGGCTACTTGAAACGATAGGTGATGCGCCCCTTGGTCAGGTCATAAGGCGTCATTTCCACGAGGACCTTGTCACCCGTCAAAACCCGAATGCGGTTCTTGCGCATCTTGCCCGCTGTATGCGCCGTCACCTCGTGCTCGTTTTCCAGCTTCACTCGAAACATCGCGTTCGGCAGCAATTCGGTGACCGTTCCCGGGAATTCGAGCAACTCTTCTTTCGCCATAAGATCTCATCTTTCTCGGATGCAAAGCGTCATTGTTCCCGCCGGACCAACCAGCATTGCCAACGACCCGCTTGAAACGCTGCGGCAGGCCCAAAGAGATTTGTCGGAAACGGCACGCTGCCGCCCGATCCGCCCTGAATCCCACTCTCTGCACCGCAGCATGTAATGGCTCGCGGGACTTTTGTGAACCGGCGCCGGCCCGTTCGACGCCTCTGCCACAGAAATGGTTCACACATCCAGCGCCGAATCGTCGTCGGGCAGCGGCGAGGGCGCCTCGTCGCTCCGCTGTAGGCGGAAGAACCGGCGGACGCCGAAGGGGATCGCGCCGAGATAGAGGGCCGTCAGCACGACGAGCATCTCCATCGGAAAGGTGGCGAGCAGGAGGATGATGATGGCCACGCCGAACAGGACGAGAATTACATGCTCGCGCGGGATCCGGCCGATCGTCTTGCCCGACCAGTGCGGGATCCGGCTCGCCATCAGTGCGGCGACGATCAGGACGTAGAGAACTTCGACCACCACCAAGGGACGGGTGAACACGACGTCGAGGACGCTGAGGTGAAGGTAGAGCGGCAACAGGACGACAATGGCCCCTGCCGGGGCCGGCATGCCCGTGAAGAACTGCGACATCCAGGCGGGCTTGCTGGCATCCTCAAGCGCGACGTTGAAACGAGCCAATCGCAGGGCGCAGGCGATTGCGAAGACCATGGCCGCGAACCAGCCGAAGCTCTTCACGCCGATCAGCGACCAGAAGTACAGCGTCAGCGCCGGAGCGACCCCGAAATCGACGAAGTCGGCGAGGGAGTCGAGTTCGGCGCCGAAGCGGGAGGTTCCCTTGATCGCCCGCGCGAGGCGCCCGTCCACGCCATCGAGAACCGCCGCGGCAAGGATGGCATAAACCGCCCGCTCGAACTGCCCCTCGGCTGCGAACCGGATCGCGGTCAGGCCCAGACAAAGCGCCAGGAGCGTCACGAGGTTGGGCAGGATCACCCGCACCGGAACCTTGCGGAAACGACGGGGCCGATCGCCGCCGGCCAGGGGTCGGCCGGGAAAGGTCGTCATCGCGACCCCGGAGCTTGCACGCGAGCCGCGGGCCGAGAATGGGCGCGCGAACGGCTCACGGACGTGGCGGGTGGTGTGCTGCGTCCCGGTCGGCCTCGCCGATCGGGCGGGGCCGAAACACCTCGATCGGCTGGTCGAACCCACGAGCGGGGTAGAGGCCGACCCGCTCGGTCACCGCGCCGACCCGCGCGGCGAAGGCCGCCGACATCAGGAGGGACTGACCGAGCTTGGCATTCATCGCTTCGATGCGGCTCGCCAGAGCCACATCGCGCCCGATCACGGTGAAATCCAGCCGGGAGCCCGAACCGACATTACCATAGGCGATCTCGCCGAAATGGAGCGCGATGCCGATCTGGATGGGACGCCGGTCCGGCGTGGCCGCGTTGCGGGCGACAACCGCCGCCTGGGCCGCCCATGCCGCGTCCAGCGCCCGGTCGCAGGCGTCAACGGCGGAGTCGGTTTCGCGGAACATGCCGAGAAGCCCGTCGCCGATATACTTCAGGACCTCGCCGCGCCGCGACTCGATGGGTGGCACGAGGCAGTCGAACAATTCGTTGAACAGGCTCACGGCCTCGACGGCCGTCAGGCGGGCGGTGTGTCCGGTCGAATCACGCATGTCTGCGACCAGCATGGCGGCTTCGATAGTGGTGACCTGCCCGCGCTTGGCGTGTCCGGCCAGAATCGCCACATGCGGCTCGTCGCCGACATAGGTCCGCAGCAGCTTGTCCAGTGTCAGCCAACCCACGCGACCGTCGATCCGGCAAGCCAGCGAGGGCAAGATGAAGGCGATCGTCAGGAGGTCCTGTTCGGAGAAACCCGCAGGGTGCTTGGTCGCGAAGGTCATCCAGCCGTTGGCGCCGTTGAAGAGCCGCATCGGCACGCAGAGATAGTGGGTCAGCCCCTGCGCCTTCAGGCTTGCAACGATGCCGAAGCGCGCGTCGGCCGTCTCGGGTAGCCAGAGTTCCACCCAGCGCCGGGTCTCCGCCGCCTCGTAGAAAGGGCTCTCCCGGTAGGTGAGATCGTCGTCTTCGGGACGCACATAGACGATCTGCTCCACGCCCTTGTCGCGCCGCCAGATCCGGCCGATGGCATCGTGCTCGGAGGTGACCATGGAGGTCGACGAGCCGTAGCGGTCGAGCGGCAATCCGGCTGCCACGAGAAGCTGGCACAGGCCTTCCACCGTATCGACGATCGAAGCGTTGAGGGCGTCCGGACCGCGCTGCCGCGACAGGAAGTCGACGATGGCCATCGCGCCGAGGACACGCGACGGATGCAGCAAGGCCAGGATTTCGCCCAGCGAGAGCGCCGCGATGGCATCGACCGTCCTGCGCTGGACGTTGTCGGCGCCCATCGAGGGCGGACGCGGTCTGGTGACGGCCGGCGCGCTCACGACGATCAGCCCGCCTTGAAGCTGCGGGAGATTTCGGACCCGCGGACGTCGGCCAGTACCGTCTCGCCGGCGATTGCCTTCGAGCCGTGCCCGACCAGGACGCGGACGCCATCGGGGAGGTAGACGTCGACGCGGGAGCCGAACCGGATCAGGCCGAAACGATCGCCTGCCCCGATCGTTTCGCCCTCCCGTACGAACGAAACAATGCGACGCGCCACCAGCCCCGCGATCTGCACGACACCGATCTTGCCGCTCACGGTTTCGAGCACCAGGCTGGATCGCTCGTTATCCTCGCTGGCCTTATCGAGGTCCGCATTGATGAACAGGCCCGGCTTGTAAGCGATCTTCGTGATGCGACCCGTCATGGGCGCCCGGTTCACGTGGCAGTCGAACACGTTCATGAAGACCGAGATCCGCTGCATCGGCCGGTCCCCCAATCCGAGTTCGGACGGCGGCACGAAGAAGCCGATGGACGACACCACGCCATCGGCCGGCGAGATCACGAGCCCCTCGCGCATCGGGGTCACCCGCGCGGGATCGCGGAAGAAATAGGCGCACCACAGCGTGAGGATGGCGCCGACCCAGCCGAGCGGCGACCAGAACCAGTCAAGCACGAGCGACACCACAGCGAACGCTGCGATGAAGACGTAACCCTCGGGGTGCACAGGCGCGAACTGCCGACGAATACTCGAATAGATCGACATCGCTAAAGAACGGTCCTTCCGCTGCGCGGCCCCTTGTTGCACTCTTTGCAGGCAAAGTCACGATCAGGAGGCGTGTTCATGCCCCGACGTGGTCAGCCATCACGTCGTCCTCCGCCCTGTCCTCGACGGCGATGCGCGACAGCGCATCCTTTGCCGCATCGACCTCGCGCTGACGGTTCCACATCGCGGAGTAGGTGCCGCGGCGCTCCAGCAGCTCGGCATGCGTCCCCCGCTCGGCGATGACGCCCTTTACGAGAACCAGGATCTCGTCGGCGTTGACGACGGTCGACAGGCGATGGGCGATCACGAGCGTCGTCCGCCCGCGCGAGACCTGCTCCAGGGCGATCTGGATCTCCCGCTCGGTGAAGCTGTCGAGCGCAGATGTCGCTTCGTCCAGCACGAGGATCGGCGGCCCCTTCAGGATGGTCCGCGCGATGGCGACCCGCTGCTTCTCGCCGCCGGACAATTTGAGGCCACGTTCGCCTACCTGCGCCTTGTAGCCATGCGGCACGGCGGAGATGAAGCCGTCGATCTGCGCGTTGCGTGCGGCTTCGCGGACCTCGGCGTCGCTGGCCTCCCAACGGCCGTAGCGGATGTTGTAGTCGATGCTGTCGTTGAACAGCACGGTATCCTGCGGCACCATGCCCACCGCAGCCCGCAGGGACCGCTGCGAAACGTCCAGGATGTTCTGGCCATCAATCGTGATGCGACCCGACGAGGGCTCATAGAAGCGGAACAGCAACCGCGACAGGGTCGACTTGCCCGCCCCCGAGGGCCCGACCACCGCCACCGTCTTGCCCGGCGGCACCTCGAAGCTGACCCCCCGGAGGATCTGGCGGCCCGGATCGTAGCTGAACTGGACGTTATCGAAGACGAGCCGTCCTTCGGTCACCAGCAGGTCGCGCGCACCGGGCTTGTCGACGACCTCCGGTGGCTGATCGAGGATGTTGAACATCAATTCGATGTCGATGATCGCCTGCTTCACCTCGCGGTAGACCAGCCCCATGAAGTTCAGCGGCTGGTAGAGCTGGATCATCATGGCGTTGACCAGAACGAAATCGCCCACCGTGTTGCGACCGGAGCGGATCCCCTGCACGCTCATGATCATCACCACCCCGAGCCCGATGCTGAAGATCACGGCCTGGCCGGCGTTCAGCACGGCGAGGGAGGTGTAGGTCTTGATGCTCAGGGCCTCGTAGCGGGCCATGGTCCGGTCGTAGCGCGCGGCCTCGCGCTCCTCGGCTCCGAAATATTTGACCGTCTCGAAGTTGAGAAGGCTGTCGATCGCCTTGGTGTTGGCGTCCTGGTCCGTCTCGTTCATCGACTTGCGGATCATGATGCGCCAGTTCGTGGCGACCGTGGTGAACACCATGTAGACGGCAATCATCACGCTTACCGCAAGCGCGTAGAGCCAGTTGAACTGAACGGTGAAGACCGCGAGGATCATCGCGAACTCGACGATGGTCGGCACCCCCGTCAGCATCACCATCCGGACGATCGTCTCGATCGCCGTGCGTCCCCGCTCCAGCACACGCGTCAGCCCGCCCGTCTTGCGTTCGAGGTGGTAGCGCAGGGACAGGTCGTGGAGATGAACGAACACCTCCGTCGCCAGGCGCCGCACAGCGTGCATGGCCACAGAGGCGAACAGGGCGTCGCGGCTCTGGGTGATGAGGGCCATGACGATGCGGAGCACGCCGTACAGCACGGTCAGGGCGACGGGGCCGATGAGCTCGTCGGGAAGGAAGGAAAGCCCGTGGTCCCTGCGGCCCGTGATGGCGTCGGTCGCCCATTTGAAGGAATAGGGGATCGCGATCGTGATCACCTTGGCAATGATCAACATGACCAGCGCGAGCCAGATGCGCCGCTTCAGATCGGCACGATGGCTGGGCCAGATGTAGGGCCACAGATTGCGCACCGTGGAGAGCAGACTGGCGTTGGCTTGCACACGCGGCTGACCGGCAGGGGCGGCCCCGCCGGGGGATGATGAGGAATGGGACATACGGCTGGGGTTTGGAGGGCGGGCGATCGTCTCGGGCTATATAGGCACCGGCGGGCCGGTTTAGAACCCTGCCGCCGGGCGTCCATGCGCCGCGAGGCGTGCTTCCTCTACGGAACGCCCGCTACTTCGACGACGGATGCGGGACCACGAAGATCTGGCCGGGGTAGATCAAGGACGGATCGCGGATCTGGCTGCTGTTGGAGGCGTAGATCGCGGTGTAGTTGACGCCGTGCCCGAGCATCTTGCGGCTGATCCGCCAAAGGCTGTCGCCGCGCGTGACGGTGGCCGTCCGGAGATCCGAGATGATGGCTGCCGCGACCGTACTGACCGCTGCGACCCGATCGGTCGCGCCCGGCCCCGCGGCGGCTGCCCCCTGCCCTTCGCTGCGCTGATCGGTCGAAGCGACCGACACGCCAGCTACAGACTGTCCGCCCGCTGCCTGCTGTTTTCCTGCCGAGGGCGCCGACGGCTCCGCCGGCCGGACGTCGCCAACACCCTGCGGAGCGGGTCGGGTGGGCAGAGGCGCATTGCTGGCCATCCTCACCGCCTCGGGCGAGGTCGATGCCGGAACGCCAGCCCGCGACATCAGGAGTTGCTTGCCGCCTCCTTTGGCCAGGACGGCGGGATAGTTGAACGGCACCTCGGCGCGGTGCACCACCGAGCCGCTGCCGGGCGCCAACTCGTCTGCGCGCACGACATACTGGCCGGGCCGCATGCCCTTTTCGACCTTGACCGCCCAGCGCCCGTCCTTGTCTGCGGTCACGTCCGCCAGGAAGGCCCCGTTGAGATAGACCCGGGACTGGCTTCCCGCCTTCGCCACGCCCGACGCGGTGAACCGGCCTCCCGGAGCGGCCTCCACGGCCTGGATGGCGACCGCCATCGGTGCCGCTGCCGGCCCGCGCCCCGGCAGCCCGATGGGCGCGCCGTCCGAGAGCACGCGAGCGGGGCCGTCGGGAGTCAGCATGGCGATCACCGGCTTGTCCGCGCCGGCTTTCCCGACCGCGACAGCCACGCCCTGCTTGGAGATCGTCTGCGCCTGCCCTGCGGCGCCACTCTGAAGAGTGAGATAATGGCTGCCCGCGGCCAGATCGGGGGGCAGCAGGGCAAACTGTCCGGATCCGTCCACGAGCGCGTGAGCCACGGCCTGGTCGCCATCCATCAGGGTCACTGTGCTGCCGGGCGCGCCACGACCGGCGATGACCGCCGCGCCCGAAGGCTCCACCCGCACGACGTCGAACGAGGGTCCCGGCGGGACCGGCGCCGCTGCCCCGCTCGCCTGGGAACGATCCGCCGGCGCGTCCGGCCGGTCCGTCGCAGCCGAAGGTCGCGGAGCGCTCGGAGAGGCGGAGGCGGACCGCGTCGTTTCGGGCTGAACCGGCGGCAGGGGCCGAGCGGCCAGGTTCGGCGGAGCACCCGCGGAAGGGCTGGCTTGCGTCGCAGATTGGCTGAGCGCGGAGTCCGGCACGGTGGCGACCTTCCCGCCCGTCCCGGTGGCCCCGGTCGACGGCTCAGGTGTTTCCGAGCCCGGCAAGCCCGGCAGCCAAGGCAAGGGCCGGGTCCAGGGCGCGAACCAGAACAGCGCCAGGAACACAGCCGCGGCCGTTGCCGTCACCGTGCTCCCGCGAGGGCTCCGAAGCCACGCCCACATTGTCCAACCCTCCCGCGAGCCGGCCTCCGGCGTCACGCTTCCACCCACAGTCTCGATGCTGTTGTATCCGCTCCTTGCCCGGCGTCCACCTAACACGAAGAGACTATGGCATAATCCTTGTTTCACGGTGAAAGTCGACGGGAATCGGCAGCCATCGCCTGCTTGACCGGGCGGCCCGCTGCAGGCGACAAGCGCGGCATGAGTCAGCTTAAGACAATCTGCGTCTATTGCGGATCGGGCGAGGGGACCAACCCGGCGCACCTTCGGGCCGCCCGGGACCTCGGGCGTAGCATGGCGGAAGCCGGCGTCGGCCTCGTCTATGGCGGTGGCAGCCACGGACTGATGGGGGCCACGGCGCGCGCGGTGCTTGAGCATGGCGGCCATGTCACCGGCATCATTCCCGGCTTCCTGCGCGACCGCGAGCTGATGCTCGAGCAGACGCAGGAGATGCTGGTCGTTCCCGACATGCATACCCGCAAGCGCCTGATGTTCGAACGGTCGGACGCCTTCGTGGCGCTGCCCGGCGGCATTGGCACGCTCGAGGAACTCGTCGAGCAGATGACCTGGGTCCAGCTGCAACAGCACACCAAGCCGGTGCTGATCGCCGACATCGACGGCTTCTGGGGTCCTCTCCTGTCCCTGCTGCAGCACATGCGGCAGAACGGTTTCGTGCGGAACGACGTCGAGGTGGACTATCTCGTGGCGCGGCAGACGCGGGACATCCTGCCGATGCTCGCCGACAGGATCGCACGGACGGAGAAGGCGGGGACGGAGAAGACCACGATCGACGTCCCGGTCTGATTCAGCGGCGGCCGAGCCGCGCCGCGATCGCCGCCTCGACGGCCGGCGGAACGAATGCCGACACGTCGCCGTCCATGGTGGCGATCTGACGCACGAGGGTGGCCGTGATCGGCCGGTTGGTCGCGCTCGCCGGAATGAAGATGGTCCGCACGTCCGGGGCCATCGCCGCGTTCATGCCGGCCATCTGCATCTCGTAATCGAGGTCGGTTCCGTCACGCAGGCCGCGGATGATCAGACTGGCGCCGAAGCGGTGCGCGGCTGTGACAACCAGCCCCTCGAACGAGGTCACCGTAAGAGCGCAGCCGGCGCTCCGACACGGCTCGGAGCAGACGGCTTCGATCAGCGCCACCCTCTCGTCCGCCGGAAACAAGGGCGTCTTGGACGCATGGACCCCCAGGGCGACGACCAGCCGGTCGCAGAAGGACGCCGCGGCCGCGATCACGTCGGCATGCCCGTTCGTCAGCGGATCGAACGAGCCGGCATAGAGGCCGACACGGGTCACGCCTCGTCCGGCTC
>CAXTVD010000051.1:5120-16917 GCA_964247575.1 uncultured Lichenihabitans sp. | reverse complement strand
GCCATGTGGAGCTGGTGGCGAACGGCATCGCCATGCTCGCAAATGGCCCCGACAAGCCCGCAAATGAGAAGGGCGGCGCGGACATCTCGGGCGCACCCTTCGCCGACATGCAGGACATCCGGCTGGCTGCGTCGTTCCTGTCTAACGGCGGCGGAGCCATGCCGATGAACAGCAATGGCGCGTCCTGGAACATGGATTTCGTGACCACGACCGGCAACGTGGTGTTCGACCTCCTGCACAACTTTCACCTCGAATGCGGCGCCCGCCTCCACAAGCTGCGCGTCTACGAGACGATGACGGAGGCAACGGGCCGCGAGGTCTGCGGCTACCTGCTGGTTCGCGGCTCCGTGCATGCCCATTCCTATGCCCTCGCGCTCAAGAAGATCACCGGCGTCGAGATCGAGAAGATGCTGCCGACCCCGAACATCAACCTGTCCAAGATCCCCGAGTGTCAGAAGTACCTCGACGAGGGATCGCATCGTCGGCTTTACACCTGGGGCGAGGACACCTATCGCGACATGGCCGGGATCTGGGGTAACGGCGAGCAGGCGCTGGCGGGCGATCCCCCAGGCGAATTGGTCGTTGTCGACGGCCTGCCCGAGGGCGGCAAGATCCATGAGCTGACCGGTATGGCGTCGGCCTTCAACACGGACTACGCCCCCGAGGAGATGTTCGAGATCGCCAGCAAGCTCTACAAGGCGTCGCGCTAAGCTCCCGACCCGGGCCGGCCGCCTGCCGCTGGTCGGCCGGCGGCCGTGCGAGGATTGGGAAGGATGGTTGCTTCCGAAAAGCGTGCCACGGAGACAAGGATTTTGTCGAAAGGCGACATCCTTGCAACCGCACTTGGCGCGGCATTGCTGGCGCTTAACAACGAGTGCGCTAGCGCCCTGTCCTGGCTCGAGCTGGAAGAGCTGGCCGATCTTGTCGATCGATCGTTCCACGCCCGCGCTGTCGAACCCGGCGCCGCTCTGCTCCTGGCCTTCGATCAGGCGGCCGCGTATGACAGCCCGAACTTCCACTGGTTCCGGGCCCGTTACGACCGCTTCGTCTACGTGGACCGTCTCGTCGTGGCCGCCCCATGGCAGGGTCGCGGGCTGGGCCGGCTTCTCTACGACGAGCTCTTCGAACGGGCCCGGGACCGCGGTCACGACCGTGTCGGCTGCGAGGTGAATGTCGATCCGCCCAACCCGGGATCCCAGGCGTTTCACGCCGCCCTCGACTTCGTGCCCGTGGGCACGGCCCGGCTACCGAACGGCAAGGCCGTGCGCTACTTCGTGAAGGACCTTCGGCGGGAAGCCTGCAAGGCCTAAGCGAGCCGGCCAACTCGACACCAGCGTCCCCAGCGCCCATGTTACCGGCAGGATTCGCCTTTCGTTCGCGCCGGAGTTCAGAGTTGGCCGACCCTCGTTCCGTCCCGAAGCGTCCGCCGGCGACCGCGGTCGCCGCCGCCCGCCCCGGCGGAATCGCCGCGCGGGCGCTGCAAGGCGCGCTCCCGCCGACCGCCCCCTACATGCAGAATCTCAACCCGGAGCAGCGCCAGGCGATCGAGGCCCTGGAGGGGCCGGTGCTCGTGCTCGCCGGGGCGGGGACGGGCAAGACCCGCGTGCTGACGACCCGCATCGCCCACCTCGTCGCCACGGGGCGGGCCCGGCCGCAGGAGATCCTGGCCGTCACCTTCACCAACAAGGCGGCCCGCGAGATGCGGGAGCGCATCGGCGTGCTCATCGGTTCGGTCGCCGAGGGGATGGGCTGGCTCGGCACCTTCCACGCCATTTCGACCAAGCTGCTGCGCCGCCACGCCGAGCTCGTCGGCCTCAAATCGAACTTCACCATCCTCGACACCGATGACCAGATCCGGCTCCTGAAGCAGGTCCTGCAGGGCGCCAACATCGACGACAAGCGCTGGCCCGCGCGCGCTCTGGCCTTCCAGATCGATGCCTGGAAGAACCGGGGCCTGGTGCCTGCCCAGGTGCCGGCCGGCGAGGCGGCGGCGTTCGCCTTCGGCAAGGGCGGGGAACTCTACGCCGCCTACCAGGCCCGCCTCAAGACGCTGAACGCCGCCGATTTCGGCGATCTCCTGCTCGAAACGCTGCGGCTGCTCCGCGAGCATCCCGACGTGTTGGCCGGCTACCAGGCCCGCTTCAAATACATGCTCGTGGACGAGTACCAGGACACCAACACCGTCCAGTACATGTGGTTGCGGCTGCTCGCCCAGGCGACCCGGAACCTGTGCTGCGTGGGCGACGACGACCAGTCGATCTATGGCTGGCGTGGCGCGGAGGTCGACAACATCCTGCGCTTCGAGATCGACTTCCCCGGCGCGACCGTGGTGCGGCTGGAGCGCAACTATCGCTCGACCGGGCACATCCTGGCGACCGCCGCCCATCTCATCGCCCACAACCAGGGCCGGCTCGGCAAGACGTTGTTCACCGACGGCGACCTCGGGCTCAAGCCGACGGTCACGGGCGTCTGGGACTCCGAGGAGGAGGCGCGACAGGTCGGCGAGGCGATCGAAGCGCTCCAGCGGGACGGGGAGTCGCTCGACGAGATCGCCATCCTGGTGCGCGCCTCCTTCCAGATGCGCGAATTCGAGGAGCGCTTCGTCACGCTCGGGCTGCCCTACCGGGTGATCGGCGGCCCACGCTTCTACGAGCGGCTGGAGATCCGGGACGCCCTGGCCTATCTGCGCTGCGTCGCCCAGCCCGCCGACGACCTCGCCTTCGAGCGGATCGTGAACACGCCCAAGCGGGGCCTCGGCGACGCCACGCTGCAATTGCTGCACGATTACGGCCGGCAGAACGGCGTGCCGCTGATGATGGCCACGCGGGCGCTGGTCGAGACGGACGACCTCAAGCCCAAGCAGCGCCAGACCTTGCGGGCGCTGCTCGCCGATTTCGACCGCTGGTCGGGACAGGTCGACGCTCTCCACCACAGCCGGCTCGCCGAGACCATCCTCGAGGAGTCGGGCTACACCGACATGTGGACGCGCGACCGCTCCGCCGACGCCGCGGGCCGGCTCGACAACCTCAAGGAGCTCGTCCGCTCCATGGAGACCTTCGAGAGCCTGGGCGCCTTCCTGGAGCATATCTCGCTCGTCATGGACGTCGACAACGCGGCCGAGGGAGCGCGGGTGTCGATCATGACCATGCATGGCGCCAAGGGGCTCGAATTCGAGACCGTCTTCCTGCCGGGCTGGGAGGAGGGCTTGTTCCCCAGCCAGCGCTCGCTCGACGACAACGGCCAGGCCGGGCTCGAGGAGGAGCGGCGGCTCGCCTATGTCGGCGTGACCCGCGCCAAGCGCCGGGCAAGCATCTTCTTCGCCACCAATCGCCGCATCCACGGCCTGTGGCAGACGACCATACCCTCGCGCTTCGTCGACGAACTGCCCGAGGCGCATGTCGAGGTGACCGAGGCCGCCCGTTCGACGCGCTATGGCGGCTATGGCGCCTCGCGCTTCGACACCATGACCGGCTTCAATTCGAGCTATGCGACGCCCGGCTGGCAGCGCGCGCAGCGGGGCGCGGCCGCGAGCGGGGGCGGCAAGGGCTTCCGCGACGGCGCCCGGCTCCCCAAGGAGATCGAAGGCGAGCTCGTCGCCAAGTCCAGCGTCGCCTCGGGCTACCGGGCGGGCGCGCGCGTCTTCCATCAGAAGTTCGGCGGCGGCACGGTGGCCGTCGTGGACGGCAACAAGCTGACGGTCGACTTCGACCATGCCGGCCGCAAGATGGTGTTGGAGGGTTTCGTCTCGGCCGCCTGAGGCGGCCCCTAGCCGGCCGCGTCCCCGCTGTCGAGCAGACGCGCGATCCGATCGCCGATCGCGTCCAGGATGTCGGCTCGCGCAGGGGACGGGCTGGCTTCCCGCAGCAGCCGACTCTGCAGGTCGCCCAGCGCATGGACGGCGCTCGCGGCGGGGGCATCCGTCACGAACTGGCCGAGAGCGCCGTCGGCCAGGGCCGCGGCATCGGCGTCCTTGCTGGCGGCGAGCGCTTTAAGCTGGGCGAGGCAGTCGTCGGCGTTCAACATGCCGGAAGCCTCGCTCCGCCGGGAGATCGCTGTCAACCACCGGCCCGCCGCCCGGCGCCGCGGTCCGTCGTCCCAAGTCGGGATGGAGCCGCGCCCGGCATTGGAGAGATGCGGTTAACCATACCTTGACCTTTGGCTGATTGATTGAACGGGTTGTCCACAGCGGCTTGCCCCGTGAATCGCCCGAGCCATGAAAACATCCCGCATCCTGGTGCTAACACTCGCGGTCGCCGCGGCCGGTGGTGCGTTCATGCTGGCCAACGGCCCCAAACCGGCTCCCGTCGAGGTGGCAGCGCCCGCCCCGCCGCCGCCGACCACGGACGACGTGCTGGTCGCCGGTCGTGAAATCCCGCTCGGGACGGTCGTCGCGGATGCCGACCTCGCCTGGCAGTCGTGGCCCAAGACGGCCGTCGGGCCGGGCATGATCACCAAGGCGGCCGAGCCGGCCGTGCACGACGATCTCCGGGGCTCGATCGCCCGGGGAAGCTTCTACCTGGGCGAGCCCATCCACCGCGAGAAGCTGATCAAGGGCGCCAATGGCGGCTTCATGTCGGCCATCTTGCCGTCCGGCCAGCGCGCCGTCGCCATCAACATCGATTCGCAGGGCTCGACCACGGCCGGCGGCTTCATCCTGCCCAACGATCACGTCGACGTGGTCCGGACCTTCCAGGACACGAGCAGCAGCGCCGGACCGCCCGGCGCGGCCAGCAATGCCGCCTTCATGACGGAAACGATCCTGCGCAACATCCGGGTGCTGGCGATCGGCCAGAACGTCCAGGAGAAGAACGGCCAGCCGGTCGTCGTGGGCTCCAACGCGACGCTCGAGCTCGATCCCGTCCAGGCCGAGACGATCATCCTCGCGCAGCGGACCGGGCAGCTGTCCCTGACGCTTCGCAGCATGCAGGACGCCGCCAAGGAGGCAGACACGGTGCAGAAGAGCGGCGATGGTCCCCTCACGGTGGTCCGCTTCGGCGTCGCGAGCGAAGGATCGGCCCGATGATCCGCTCCGTGTCGCGCCGCGCCGCGCTGGCCGCGCTCTGGGCGCTCGGCGTGCCGGCGGCAGGCTCCGCCGTCGAGCTCACCGTGCCCAACGTCCCCAACCAGGCCGCGGTGCCGGCCCCCTCCGACATCCGCATCAGCGCCGATGCGCCCATCCGCAAGCTCACGCTCGGCGTCGGCCGCTCCTCCATCGTGGAGCTGCCCGCCGACGCGACCGAGATCTTCATCGGCAATCCGCAGGTGGCCAATGCGGTGGTCCGGTCCGCCCGCAAGATGTTCGTCCTGGCGGTCGCCAACGGGCAGACCACCATCTTCGCGCTCGACAGCGCCGGGCGGCGGATCGCCACGCTCGAACTGGTCGTCAACTCGCGGGACGTCAGCGACCTCGCCGCCATCCTGCGCACGGCCATGCCCAACACGGACATCCACGTCCAGGCCGTCAACGACACGATCATCCTGACCGGCTTCGTGGATTCGGCGGTCGACGCGCAGAAGGCGCAGGACATCGCCTCGGCCTATGTCGGCTACACCGCGGTCGGCGGTGGCGGCGCCTCGGCGGCGGGCGGGGGCACCAGCGTGTCGGTCGGCAGCACCACGGTGGTCAACGGCAGCCTCATCAACTCCCTCGTGATCCGCGAGAAAGAGCAGGTGATGCTGAAGGTGTCCGTGGTCGAGGTCGAGCGCACCGTGCTCAAACAGCTCGGCGTTAGCCTGAGCGCAGGGACCGCCGGCCTCGGGTCGACGGGAACCTCCAACATCGAAAACCCGACTCTCAGTCCGCTCTTCAATGCCGGCAGCGCAAGCTCGCTGTCGTTCATGACGGGCGGCACCAAGCTCAGCTCCCTGGTGCAGGCCTTCGAGCGCAACGGCGTCGCCCATGTGCTGGCCGAGCCGACGGTCACCGCCATCTCGGGGGAGAGCGCGAAATTCACCGCGGGCGGCACGATCCCGGTCGCAACCAGCAGCTCGATCGACCCGACGACGAAGAGCTGCACCGTGACGACGTCGCTCGAGCCCTACGGCGTGATCCTCAATTTCACGCCGACGGTGCTGTCGGGCGGGCGCATCTCGCTGCACCTGGCGACCGAGGTGACCGAAATCGACGGAACCCGCGCGGCGCAGTTCGCCTGCTCGAACCAGGTCGGTTTCCGCACCCGGAAGAACGAGACGACCGTGGAACTGCCCTCCGGCGGGTCGATGATGACCGCCGGCCTGATCCAGCAGGCCGACAAGCAGGCGATCGGTGGCACGCCGGGGCTCATGAACCTGCCGATCCTCGGGGCCTTGTTCCGATCGCGGGACTACCAGCGGGACGAGAGCGAGCTGATGATCGTGGTGACCCCCTACATCGCCCGCACCCTGCGGCCCGACCAGATCGCCAAGCCCGACGACGGCTTCCAGGACGCCTCCGACCCGCAGGCCTGGTTCCTCGGCCGGATGAACCGGATCTACTCGCGGGCCGACAATCCCGAACTCGTCAAGAACTACCGGGGCCGGGTCGGCTTCATCAACGACTGAGCCCAGGCCGCCACCTCAAGGGTCGATCATGTCCCAGTCCTCCACCTCCCGGCTTCCCGCCCGGCGCCGACGGGGCGTCCTGCTCGCCGCCATCATCCTGGCCTGTCCGCTCGCGGCCTGCACGGTGGACCGCACGGTCCCGACCGGGTCGGTTCCCGACGACTTCCACCTGCGCCATCCCGTCGTGCTGGCGGAGGCGCCGGATCATCTCGACATCTTCGCGGTCGGCGGGGCCGGACGGCTGGACAACCGCGACCTGCACGCCATCGATAGCTTCGTCGCCGAATATCGACTGAGCGGGCAGGGGCCCATCTTCGTCCGCGCGCCGCAGGGTCCCGTCGACCGGGTCGCGGTCAGCCGCACCGTCGAAGCCGTCCGCCGCGCTCTGTTCGGCTTCGGCGTGCGCAGCGGGGTCGAGGTCGGCAGCTATGCGGTGGAAGACCCCACCCTCGCCTCGCCGCTCCACCTCAGCTTCAGCCGGCTTCAGGCTCGCCTGGCGTCCCGCTGCGGCGACTGGCCGGACGATCTCAATTCCGGCGCCTCCCTCAATACTTGGGAGAACCACACCTACTACAATCTCGGCTGTGCCAGCGCCAAGACGCTTGCTGCGCAGATCGACGATCCCCGCGACCTGCTTGGCCCGCGGCCCGAGGACCCCTCGGACGTCCAGCTGCGGACCCGGGCCATCGGGCTGCTGCGCGGCACCAACGGCGTCCAGCAGGGCAAGGACCCCGGCACCATCTGGACCGGCGCGGTGCCCTCGTCCATCAGCACCGTGGGGGGCAACTGATGCGCGGGTCCTTCGACCTCGGTCCCTCCACCGCCGCCGACGCGTCCGAGCCGGAGCCGCAGGAGCAGATCGCGCCGGTGCCGCGCGTATCGATCCAGGCCTTCTGCGAGAGCGCCGAGATCGCCGGCGTCATCAACGCGGCCATCGACGATCGCCGCCTGGCCCGGGCGCATGTCAAGGTGCACATGGGTGGCGCGCCGGCGGCGGCCGAAGCCTACAGGACGGCGCCGACCCCGAACGTGATCGTCATCGAGACGGGGGGAAACCGCGTCGAGCTCATCGAGCAGCTCGAGGCGCTCGCCGAGTTCTGCGACGCCGGCACGAAGGTCATCGTCATCGGCCGGGTCAACGACATCGTCCTGTACCGCGACCTGATGGGGCGCGGGGTCAGCGACTACCTCGTCGCGCCGCTCACCGTGATGGAGTTCATCCGCGCCATCTCGCATCTCTACCACCACCCGAATGCGCAGCCGGTCGGCCGGGTCGTCGCGGTGTGCGGCGCCAAGGGAGGCTGCGGGGCCTCGACGATCGCGCACAACGTGGCGTGGTCCATCTCCCGGTCTCTCGACGTCGCCACCGTGATCGTCGATCTCGACCTCGCCTCCGGGACGGCGGGGCTCGACTTCAACCAGGATCCGCCCCAGGGCATCGCCGAAGCGGTGTTCGCGCCAGACCGGCTCGACGCCAACCTCGTCGAACGGCTGCTGTCCAAATGCACGGACAAGCTTAGCATCCTCGCGGCCCCCGCCACGCTCGACAGGACCTACGACTTCGAGGAGACGGCCTTCGACGGCGTGCTCGACATCCTGCGGACCACCGTGCCCTGCATCGTGCTCGACGTGCCTCACCAGTGGACCGCCTGGAGCAAGCGCCTGCTGGTGGGCGCCGACGAGGTCCTGGTGGTCGCGTCCCCGGACCTCGCCAATCTGCGCAACACCAAGGTGATCCTGGACGCCATGCGTCTCGCCCGGCCCAACGATACCAAGCCCAAGCTCGTGCTGAACGGCATCGGCCTGCTCAAGCGGCCGGAGATCTCGGCCGCGGACTTCGCCAAGTCGGTCGAGTTCGCGCCGCTCGCGACGATTCCCTTCGATGCCAAGCTGTTCGGCACCGCGGCCAATAACGGGCAGATGATCGGCGAGGTGGAGGCGGGAAGCCGGACCGCGGAGATCATGGTCGAGATCGCCCGGGCCGTGACGGGTCGGATGGATACGCGCAAGCCCAAGCGCAACCTGCTGCAGCCGTTCCTGTCGCGCCTGACGGCCGCCCGCAAGGCGAGCTGAGCAGCGACAACATCCGTCAATCTTTGCCGGTTACGCTTGTCAACCGGATCGGGTGACCTGCTCCCCAGCGGAGCCACGACAGGACCAGAGCGAGGATAACCGTCGGCATGTTCGGCAAACGCGCCCAAGCCACCGGTGGCGGCAGCCAGCCCGGAACAACGGTCGTCTCCGCTCCCGCCGAGCGGCCCGTGCCGACCGCGGCCAAGGCCCCTCAGAACGCCGCGGAGGCGGCGGCTGAAAACAAGCGGTCCGACGACTACTACGCCACCAAGAGCGCCATCTTCGGTGCGCTGATCGAGGCGATCGACCTTGCGCAACTCTCCAAGCTCGATGCGGAGAGCGCGCGGGAGGAGATCCGCGACATCGTCAACGAGATCATCTCGATCAAGAACGTCGTGATGTCGATCGCCGAGCAGGAGGACCTGCTCGACGACATCTGCAACGACGTGCTCGGCTACGGGCCGCTGGAGCCGCTGCTGGCCCGGGACGACATCGCCGACATCATGGTGAACGGGGCGACGCGGACCTATATCGAAGTCGGCGGCAAGATCCAGCTGACCAACATCCGCTTCCGCGACAACGCGCAGCTGATGAACATCTGCCAGCGCATCGTCAGCCAGGTGGGCCGGCGTGTCGACGAGTCCTCGCCCATCTGCGATGCCCGCCTGATGGATGGCTCGCGCGTCAACGTGATCGCGCCCCCCCTTGCCATCGACGGCCCCGCCCTCACCATCCGGAAGTTCAAGAAGGACAAGCTGACCCTCGATCAGCTGTGCCGCTTCGGCGCCATCTCGCCGCCCGGCTCGGAGATCCTGAAGATCGTCGGCCGCGTCCGCTGCAACGTGCTGATCTCGGGGGGAACCGGCTCGGGCAAGACGACCCTTCTGAACTGCCTGACCAACTATATCGACAACGACGAACGCATCATCACCTGCGAGGACGCGGCCGAACTGCAGCTCCAGCAGCCCCACACCGTGCGCCTGGAAACGCGGCCGCCGAGCCTCGAGGGGACGGGCGCCGTCACCATGCGCGACCTCGTCAAGAACTGCCTGCGCATGCGGCCCGAGCGGATCATCGTCGGCGAGGTGCGCGGCCCGGAAGCTTTCGATTTGCTGCAGGCCATGAATACGGGCCACGACGGCTCGATGGGCACGCTGCACGCGAACTCCCCGCGCGAGGCCCTCAGCCGTCTCGAATCGATGATCACCATGGGGGGCTACACGCTGCCCTCCCGCACCATCCGCGAGATGATCGTGACCTCCGTGGACGTGATCATCCAGGCGGCCCGCCTGCGCGACGGCTCGCGGCGCATCACCCACATCACCGAGGTGCTGGGGCTGGAAGGCGACGTGATCATCACCCAGGATCTCTTCCTCTACGAGATCACGGGCGAGGACGCGCAGGGCCGCCTCAAGGGACGCCACCGTTCGACCGGCATCGGCAACCCGCGCTTTGCCGAGCGGGCGCGCTACTACGGCGAGGAAGCCCGCCTGGCCGCGGCCCTGGACGCGTCGGAAGTCGAACTCGACTGAACGCCGCAGGCCGCCCTGGCGACGGGGCCCGCGCCGCAATTCGTTTACCGCGACGGCGTAGCGTCCTCAGGACCTTCGAGGATCCGCGATGTCCCAGATGCTGATCGTCTACGGCCTCTGCGCTCTCGCGGCCGCGGCCGTCCTGTTCGTGGCCTATCCCTACCTGTCGGGCGACATCAAGGCCGAGAAGCGCCGCGTCGCGCTCCAGGCCGCCGGCCCGAAACGGACCGAGCGGGTCGTCGACGGGGGCGCCCGCCGCAAGCAGGTCGCCGACAGTCTCAAGGAACTCGAGAAGCGCGGCAAGCAGCAGCGCAAGGTCTCGCTGGCCAACCGCATCGGCCAGGCCGGCCTCGCCTGGACCGTCCGGACCTACTATCTCATCAGCCTGGGCGTGGGCGCGGTGCTCGGCCTGCTGACCTGGGTGTTGTCGGACAACCTCCTGTTCGCCGCTGCCGCGGCCAGCATCGGCGGCTTCGGTCTGCCGAACTGGTTCCTGCGCTGGCGCGGCAAGCGGCGCATCACCCGCTTCATCAACGAGTTCCCCAACGCGGTCGACATCATCGTGCGCGGCATCCGGGCCGGCCTGCCGCTCGCGGACTGCCTGCGGATGATCGCGAACGAATCGGCCGAACCGGTCCGCACGGAGTTCCGGCTCATCATCGAGTCCCAGGCGATCGGCTTGTCGCTCGGCGAGTCGGTCGAGCGCATCGTCGAACGCGTGCCGATCCCCGAGGCGAACTTCTTCGCCATCGTGATCAGCATCCAGCAGAAGGCGGGCGGCAACCTGTCGGAGGCCCTGTCGAACCTGTCGCGCGTGCTGCGCGAGCGCAAGAAGATGCGCAACAAGGTCAAGGCGGTGTCGTCCGAGGCCAACGCCTCCGCGATGATCATCGGGTCCATGCCCTTCGTGGTCGGCACGCTCATTTACCTGACCTCGCCGCACTACATCGAGCTGCTTTGGACGACCAGCACCGGCCGCATGATGATGGCAGTCGGCGCCTTCTGGATGGGGCTGGGGGTCGCGGTCATGAAGAAGATGATCAGCTTCGACATCTGAGACGACCCATGCGGTCCCGGGGCCGACAGGCGGGAAAGGGCTGACGAGGCCGATGCTAGACCTGATCTTCGAGAAGCTGAGCGACACGCATTTCCTCATCGGGCTGCTGATCGCGGTCGCGGCGGCGGCCTCCGTCATCACCGTGACGCTGCCGCTGCTGGAGCGCGACCCGCTCGCGGCGCGCATGAAGGCCGTGGCGGTGGAGCGGGAGCGCATCCGGTCGCGCGAGCGCGAGCGCATGTCCAAGGCCGCCAGCAAGCCGAGCCTGCGCGCCGAACCCAAGGTGTTCATGGCCAACATCGTGCAGCAGTTCAGCCTGTCGAAATGGCTCGGCACCGACAAGGCCAAGAGCCAGCTCGCTCTGGCGGGCTTCCGCGGACCGCAGGCCGAGATCGGGTTCCTGTTCTTCCGGATGGTGACGCCGATCGGCCTCGCGCTGCTCACCGGCTTCTACATCTTCGTCGTGCTGGACCTCGATTATGCCGTGACGACGAAGATCGCCGGCTGCTTCCTCGGCGCCTATATCGGCGTCAAGCTGCCCGAGCTCTATCTCCGGAACACCATCACCAAGCGGCGCAAATCGCTCAACCGGGCC
>CAXTVD010000051.1:0-5110 GCA_964247575.1 uncultured Lichenihabitans sp. | reverse complement strand
TCCCCGACGCCCTCGACCTGCTGCTGATCTGCGTGGAGTCCGGCATGTCGATCGAGGCGGCGTTCCGCAAGGTCAGCACGGAGATCGGCTCGCAGTCGGTGCCGATGGCGGAGGAGCTGACGCTGATCACGGCGGAGCTGTCCTACCTGCCGGACCGGCGTACGGCCTACGACAACCTCGCCGCCCGCACCGGGACGGAGTCGATGCGCTCGCTCATCACCGTCCTCATCCAGGCCGAGCGCTACGGCACCCCGCTCGGCACCGCCCTGCGGGTCCTCAGCCAGGAAAGCCGCGACAACCGTATGAGCGAAGCGGAGAAGAAGGCGGCGAGCCTGCCGCCCAAGCTGACGGTCCCGATGGTGCTGTTCTTCCTGCCGGTCCTGTTCATCGTGATCGCGACGCCGGCGGTGGTGCAGGTGCTCGCCATCACCAAGTAGCCCTTTCCGACAGGCGGAGGGACGGCCTAAAGCAGGGCGTCCGCCGTCCTATCGAAAGCTCCGCCATGCGCCCGCCGCTCACCCGTCTCGTCATCGCGACCCACAATGCGGGCAAGCTGCGGGAGTTCGAGACGCTTCTGGCGCCCTACGGCGTGGATCTCGTCTCTGCGGGCGCGCTCGGCCTGCCCGAGCCGGAGGAGACCGGCGACACCTTCGTGGCCAATGCCCTGCTGAAGGCCGTGGCGGCCGCCACGGCCGCGGGCCTGCCGGCGCTGGCGGACGATTCGGGCCTGTGCGTCGACGCGCTGGGCGGCGATCCCGGCATCTACTCCGCCCGCTGGGCCGGCAAGCCCGCCGATTTCGGCGCCGCCATGGCCCGCATCGAAGCGCTCCTGGCCGAGCGCGGCGCGACCGCGCCCGCCGCGCGGCGCGCCCATTTCACCGCCGCTCTCGCCCTCGTCTGGCCCGATGGCGGGCAGGAGATCGTCGAGGGTCAGGTGGAGGGCACGCTCGTCGCGCCGCGGGGGAGCCTGGGCTTCGGCTACGATCCGATGTTCGTACCCGACGGCCACGCCCGGACATTCGGGGAGATGAGCGCGGACGAGAAGCACGGCCTGCCGGCCGATGGCTCAACGGCGCTGTCGCATCGGGCCCGCGCGTTCCAGGCGCTGGCGCGACGGCTGTTCGGCGCGGCGTCCCCCGTGCCATAAGCAGGGGATGACCACCCTGATTCCGCCGGGCGCGACTGACTTCGGCGTCTACGTCCACTGGCCGTTCTGCCTGTCGAAGTGCCCGTACTGCGATTTCAACAGCCATGTGCGCAGCCAGCCCGTGGACGAGGCGCGCTTTCTCGCGGCCTTCCAGGCCGAGCTCGCGCATCGGGCGTTCGACGCGCCCGGTCGCACGGTCCGCTCGGTGTTCTTCGGGGGCGGCACGCCGTCGCTGATGAATCCCGCCACGGTCGCGGGCATTCTGGACGCCATCGCCGCGCACTGGACCGTCGATCCGCAGGCCGAGATCACGCTGGAGGCGAACCCGACGAGCGTCGAGGCCGAACGCTTCCGCGGCTATCGCGCAGCGGGCATCAACCGCGTGTCGCTCGGCGTGCAGGCCATGAACGACCGCGACCTCAAGGCGCTCGGCCGCCTCCACACGGTGGACGAGGCCATGGCGGCGGTGGCCGTGGCCTCGTCCATCTTCGCGCGCAGCTCCTTCGACCTCATCTATGCCCGCCCCGACCAGACCCCGGCGGAATGGGCGTCCGAACTCGAGGGCGCCATCGACCGGGCGGCCGAGCATCTGTCGCTTTACCAACTGACCATCGAGCCCGACACGATCTTCGAGCGGCTGCACCGGGCGGGCAAGCTCAAGACCCCCGACGAGGAGGTGTCGCGCCCATTGTGGGACGTCACGCAGGAGGTGACGGAGAAGCGGGGCCTGCCGGCCTACGAGATCTCCAACCATGCCCGTCCGGGCGCCGAGTCGCGCCACAACCTCATCTACTGGCGCTACAACGACTATGCCGGCGTTGGTCCAGGCGCCCATGGCCGCCTGACGACCTATAACGGCCGTCGGGCGCAGGCGACCGAGCGGCACCCGGAGATGTGGCTGACGGTGGTGGAAGCCGAGGGGCACGGCCTCGTTTCGGACGAGAGCCTGTCGCCCGAGGAGCAGGGCGACGAGTTCCTCCTCATGGGCCTGCGCCTGCGCGAAGGCATCGATCCCCAGCGGTTCGAGCAGCTATCCGGCCGGGCGCTCGACGGCCGGCGCGTGGCCTCGCTGATCGATGACGGCATGGTGGAGCAGACGGCGGAAGGTCGCCTCAGGGTGACCACCGAAGGCTTTCCCGTCCTGGATGCGGTGGTGGCGGACCTGGCGGCCTGAGGCGGCACGCAGCCGGGGCCTGCGACGCTTTGAGCCTACCGGCCGTTGGTGCCCGGAACCGAGCGGACGGCGTCGATCCAGACGGAGCCCATGACCGGGCCGACGGCCGCCGCGATCGCCAAGGGCCGGCGCCTGCGCGACCTGCCGTTCACGCGGGGACAAAGTGATGGCCGCGCTCGACGATGCCTAGAGGCATCGGGCGACCTTGCCCAAAGGCTGGAACACCATGTAGTCATACAATTGCCGCGCGCGAATGCACGGCGCAAGAACAGGACGGCGCAGCCGTCAATCCCGGGTCGAAACGCGAAGCGAGGGTCCACCATGCCTCACATCAAATCCGCCGCGCTGGCACTGGCCGCGCTCCTGTCCGGCACGGGGCTGGCCCTGGCGGCCGGGCCGCAGATCGTGTCCGGCCCGTCCGCCGATCCCCAGTGCTACGTGCCCTGGACGGCGCAGACCAAGTATTTCAAGTTCCCCAAGAAGGCCGGGCCGTACCGCGTGGCGCTCGCCAACGGCTTCATCGGCAACACCTGGCGCATCCAGATGATCAAGACCGCCAAGGCCTATGCCGAGCAGCCCGAGATCAAAGCCAAGCTCAAGGAATTCAAGGTGGTCTCCACCGGCGAGGATATCGCCGCGCAGATCTCGGCCATCAACAACTTCATCGATTCGGGCTACGACGCCATCATCGTCGATGCGCAGAACCCGACCGCCTTCAAATCCGTGGTCCGGCGCGCCCAGCAGGCCGGCGTGGTCCTGATCGCCTTCGACAACACGATCGACACAGACGAAGCGATCAACGTCAACGTCGACCAGGAGGGCCTCGGCAAGTACTGGGGCGACTGGCTGGTGAAGACCCTGCCCAAGGGCGGCTCGATCCTCGAAGTGCGCGGCGTCACCGGCACTTCCGTCGACACCGATCGGCACAAGGGGCTGCAGGACACGCTGAAGGCGTCGGGCAAGCCGTTCGACACCGTCGAGGTCGTCGGCAAGTGGGATGACGGCACGGCCCAGAAGGTTTCGGCCGACGCCATCGCGGTGCACAAGCACTTCGACGGCATGACCGCCCAGGGCGGCTCCACCGGCATGGTGCGGGCCTTCATGGATGCAGGCCAGCCCTTCGTGCCGGCGGGCGCGGAAACGGAGAACGGGTTCCGCAAGCTCTGCCTCGCCCATGGCGGCGACGGCCTGAAATGCGCTTCGGGCGGCACGGGCCCGGCCCAGGTGGCCGTGGCGATCAAGACCGCCTTCGCCGCGCTCGACGGGGAGGTCGTGCCCCAGTCGATCAAGCTGCCGCTCGCCCATGTCGAGGATCCCGACTTCAAGGCGGGCGACAACACCTTCCCCAACCAGACCGACAACTTCTTCGTCGGCAACTCCTTCCCGACCTGCGGCATCAACTTCACGGCGCAGGAGATCATGGGACAGTCCGAAAACAACCAGTAGCGTCCTGAGATGGCGGCCGCGACCGGGGTCCGACCCGCGCCGCGGCCGCCATCTCGCCTTCTCCAGGCTCCGCGATGACCATGCTCCTACCCGCCGCGACGCGGACCCACGCCGACGAGGAGCCCCTGTTCCGCATGCAGGGGATCGCCAAGCGCTATGGCGGGGTGCGGGCGCTGGAGGGCGTGGACCTGTCGGTCCGCGCCGGCCGCATCCATGCGATCCTCGGCGAGAACGGCGCCGGCAAGTCGAGCCTCATCAAATGCATGGCGGGCGTCGTCCAGCCCGATGCCGGCACGATGACTCTGGACGGCAGGCCCGTCCAGTTCGCCTCGCCCGCCGAGGCCAACGCGGCCGGCATCGTGTGCATCTTCCAGGAATTGTCGCTCGTGCCGGACCTGTCGGTCGCCGACAACATCATGATCAGCAACCCGCCCCGGCGGTTCGGCATGATCGACCGGCGGGCGCAACGGCGCCTGGCGGAGGAGGCGCTGGCCCGGGCGGGCGCCTCGACCATTCATCCCATGGCGCTCGTCAAGGACCTGCCTTTGTCGCGCCGGCAGCTCGTCGAGATCGCCAAGGCCCTGGCGCGCAACCCGCGCCTCCTGATCCTCGACGAGGCGACGTCCGCGCTGACGGCCGGCGATGTCGCGACCGTGTTCCGGGTGCTGAAGGACCTGCGCGCCCAGGGGCTCGCGCTGGTCTACATCTCCCATCGCATGGACGAGATCGCGGAACTGGCGGACGACTGCAGCGTGTTCCGCAACGGCCGCCACGTCGAGACCTTCGCCGCGGGCGCCAAGAGCGACGACGAGGTCGTCCGGCTGATGATCGGGCGCGACTACAGCCACGTCTATCCGCCCAAGCCGCCGCCCGTGCCGGACGCGGTCGCCCCCGTGCTCGAACTCCGGGACCTGTCCTGGGGCGATACCCTGTCCGGCATCTCGCTCCGGGTCCGCGCCGGCGAGATCGTCGGGCTCGGCGGCCTCGACGGGCAGGGGCAGCGCGAGCTTCTGCTGGCGCTGTTCGGCGTGCTGCGCGGCGTGTCGGGCACCGTGCTGATCAACGGCAAGCCGGTGACGGTCGCCGGGCCGAGCGAGGCCAAGTCGCCGAGCCACCGCATGGCGCTCATCCCCGAGGACCGCAAGACCGAGGGCCTGCTGCTGCCGATGAGGGTCGGCGAGAACCTCTGCTTCGCCTCGCTGGAGCGCCTGACCCGCGGCCGCATCATCGACCGGGACGCCGAGCGCCGCGGCATCGACGAGATGATCAAGCTCCTCGCGGTCAAGACCGCCAGCCCCGACACGCCGGTCGGCGCGCTGTCGGGCGGCAACCAGCAGAAGGTC
>CAXTVD010000050.1:0-16953 GCA_964247575.1 uncultured Lichenihabitans sp. | reverse complement strand
CTGCTTCCGAGCGAAGCGGATGTGCAGGCCTTCCATCCCGATGGGCCGCTGACCATCGCCGTCGACGACCTGCTGCGCCGCGGCGCCAGGACCGTCGTCCTGAAGCTCGGGCCGGCCGGGTGCCGTGTCTATGCGAGGGGCCTCGGGCCGGTTGCGGCCGTTCCGGTCGTGACGGTGGACGCAGCGGATCCGACCGGAGCAGGCGACGCGTTCTGCGGGGGATATCTGGCCGGGATCCTGGCCACGGGCGACCCCGTGACGGCCGCCCGCTATGGCACGGTCTCGGCTTCTTATGCCGTCGAGGCGCCGGGATGGGAGAGTCTCGCCCGCGCCACGCCCCGGGATGCGGCCGCGCGGCTGGCCTCCCTCGGCTGCGAGCACGTCGGGGAACCACGTCCATGAAGGAGAGGCGAGCGCAATGCTGACCATCGGCGTGATCGGGAAGAACGAGCAGCATGCCGACGATCCCGTCGGCACGTCGGCGATGAGCGCGGCCTACGATGTCGGCCGGCTCGTGGCGTTGGGCGGCGGCGTGATCGTCACCGGCGGCCTCGGCGGCGTCATGGCGGCCGCCTCGAAGGGGGCGAAGGAGGCGGGCGGGCTTACCATCGGGTTCCTGCCCTCGATGGATCGGTCGACGGCCAATCCTCACGTCGACATCGTCTTTCCGACGGGGCTGGGCCGGGCGAGGAACCTGCTCACGGCACGCGGTTGCGACGCGCTGATCATGATCGGCGGAGGTTGCGGCACCCTGAACGAGCTGACGGTCGCATACGCGGACGGCCGTCCGGTCGTCATCCTGCGCGGCGCCGGTGGCTGGTCGGATCGGCTCGGGTCGGTTCTATATGATGGACAATATCTCGACGAGCGCCGGACCGTCCCGATCGCCTTCTCCGACACGCCCGAGGAGGCCGTTGCCCTGGCTTTCGCCGCGGCGCGGTCGGGTGGTCGGCCAGGACAGCACATCTAGCGGGCACCGTGCACAGCCGGCCTGGCCACGATTTGAGCATCTTTCCACCGGGACGCGCATCGGATGACCGTCGACCTCCTCATCACCAATGCCACCCTACCGGACGGGCGGACCGGTCAGGACGTCGCGGTGGAAGGCGGCCGCATCGCAGCCGTCGGAACGGCGATCGCCGCGGAAGCGGGGCAGGTGCTCGACGCCGCAGGCTGCCTGCTCAGCCCGCCCTTCGTCGATCCCCACTTCCACATGGATGCCACCCTCTCGCTCGGGCTGCCCCGGCTCAACCAGTCCGGCACGCTGCTCGAGGGCATCGCGCTCTGGGGCGAACTGAAACCGCTGCTCACGCAGGACGCCGTGATCGAGCGGGCGCTGCGCTATTGCGATCTCGCGGTCGCCCAGGGGCTGCTGGCGGTGCGCAGCCACGTGGATGTCTGCGACGACCGTCTCCTGGCGGTCGAGGCGCTGCTGCATGTGCGCGAGCAGGTGAGGCCTTATCTCGACCTGCAACTCGTCGCCTTTCCGCAGGACGGCTACTTCCGTTCGCCGCGCGCGGTCGCCAACCTCGAACGCGCGCTCGCCATGGGGGTCGACGTGGTCGGCGGCATCCCGCATTTCGAGCGGACTATGGAGGACGGCCGGGCCGCGGTGGTGGCGCTCTGCGCGATCGCGGCGGCCCGCGGTCTGCCCATCGACCTGCACTGCGACGAGAGCGACGATCCCCTGTCGCGGCACATCGAGACGCTGGCGTCCGAAGCCCAGCGTCTCGGCCTTGGTGGTCGCGCCACCGGCTCGCACTGCACCTCCATGCACTCGATGGACAACTACTACGTCTCCAAGCTGCTGCCCCTGATCGCCGAATCCGGCGTGGCGGTGATCAGCAACCCGCTGATCAACATCACGCTGCAGGGCCGTCACGACAGCTATCCGCGCCGGCGCGGCCTGACGCGGATCGCCGAACTCCGGGCGGCGGGGGTGACGGTCGCGCTCGGCCAGGACTGCTGCCTCGACCCCTGGTACGGCCTGGGCAGCGGCGACATGCTGGAGGTGGCCCACATGGCCGTGCATGCCGCCCCCATGACCTCGCGGGAGGCGATCGGCTGGTGCTTCGAGGCGGTGACCACGCAGGCCGCCGCGATCCTGGGTCTCGAGGATTACGGCCTTGCGGTCGGCTGCCATGCCGATCTGGTGCTGCTGCAGGCCAAGGACCCGATCGACGCGATCCGCTTGCGGGCCAACCGGCTCGCCGTGATCCGCCGCGGCCGCGTGATCGCCCGGACGCCGCCGCGTGTCGCGGCCCTGGACCTGCCGGGGCGCCCCCGCGTGCTCGATGCTGCGGGTTAGGTCTACGCGAGGCGCCGGTTCAGATGAATCGATGGGACGACCAGATGGCTGACTTTCTAGGGGGCCCGCTTCTATGCAAGGATTCGGTCTTCCGCATCCGGAAGCCGCGTTTTTGAGGCTTGGGTACCTTCATGATGTGATCGGGCGGGTGCTTTTATAGGTCAGTCTACCAGACGGACTATGATTTTAAGCCGTAGATCCACATTCGATTGTACGGAGATATTTCAATGCCGACCATTCCCTCTTCTCAAGAGAGAAAGCCGACTGGCTATACCCAGGCGCAGTTACATGCGCGTGTGCAGAACCTCGTGACTCGGAGTATGAGCCTGAAGCATACCATATCGCGCCTCCAGCGTTCGCCTTCGGATGATCCCATTCAGCAACTTCAGACCAATGCGATCATCGGGATCTATGAGGCGGTCAAGGAGATCCAGATCCTTGATCCCTTGACGGCATTGCTGCCATCGCTTTGAGCGATCGAGCGTGTTCGGCAGGCTCCGACAGGTGCCTGTCAACCGGGATTTCGACGGTTGCCATGCGGACGGATCGGGACGGGCGGGTGCCCCGCGCGCCGGCGAGGCACGGGGCGGGCAGGGCGGCCGCGAGGCTCCTCGGCCGGAGGCTCGTCGAAACCCTTATGGCGTTATGGGCCCTGGCAGGGGCAGCGTCGGCGAACGGCCTGACCTATCTCGTTCACGAGCCGGTCGACAAAGCGGGGCCACCGCCCCTGATCGTGCTGCTGCATGGCGCAGGCGCCGACGAACGGGACATGATCGGGCTTTGGTCGCAGCTCCCGCACACCTTTGTCGTGATCTCGCCGCGCGCGCCGTTCGCGGATCGCGCCGGCGGCTATCGGTGGTACCGGAAGGAGGCAAACGGCCGCTCCGGGGTGGTCGAGGCCGACATCGCGACCAGCCGCAAGATCATCGACGACCTGGTAGACGACGCCCTGCATCGCTTCGGCGCCGATCCCCGGAGGATTTTCCTGGCCGGCTTCAGCCAGGGCGCCGTGATGGTCTACGCGGTCGCCCTCGTCGAGCCCGGCCGGTTGCGGGGGGCCGCCGTTCTGAGCGGATCGCTCCTCTGTTCGCAGGCGCGACGCCCACGGCGACGGCGGACCGCCACCAGACTCTCTTCTTTGTCGGCCACGGGACGGCCGACCGGCGCATCCCCTTTGCCGCCGCGGTCAGGGCGCGGGCGGAACTGGCGCGGATCGGTGTGCCGACCGCATTTCACGCCTATCCGGGGATGGGCCACGCGGTCGGCATCGCCGAGACGGCCGATCTCAGCGCCTGGCTGTCCAACCAGTCGACCACGCCGCCGCCGCCCTAAGGGGGTGCAACTCGCCTTCGCTCGGGGTTCGACGGTCAGGACATTTCAGGCCGGTGCGCCCATTGCCCCGACCTGTTGGAGCGCGGCCATGGCGTCGTCGCTCAGCGCGAGGTCGGCCGCGGCGAGGTTCTCGTGCAGGTGCCCCAGGGACGACGTTCCGGGAATCAGCAGGATGTTGGGCGCGCGGCGGAGCAGCCAGGCGAGCGCCACCTGCATCGGCGTCGCGCCGAGTCCCTCGGCGACACGCGACAGCGCCGTCGATTGCAGCGGCGTGAAGCCGCCGAGCGGGAAGAACGGCACATAGGCGGTGCCGGCGGCCGCGAGATCCTCGACCATCGCGTCATCCTCCCGGTGGGCTAGATTGTAGAGGTTCTGCACGCAGACGATCGGCGCGATCCGGCGGCCCTCGGCGACCTGCTTCGCCGTCACGTTGCTGAGGCCGATGTGACGGACCAGTCCCTGCCGCTGAAGCTCGGCGAGTACGGTGAGCGGCGCCTCGAGGGAGCCCTCGGCGGGACCGTGCATCCCGAACATCAGGCGGAGATTGACCACCTCCAGCACGTCGAGGCCGAGATTGCGAAGATTGTCGTGCACCGCGCTGGTCAGGTCCGCGGCGGAGAAGGCCGGGTTCCACGACCCGTCCGCGCCGCGTCGCGCGCCGATCTTGGTGACGATGACCAGGTCGTCCGGATAGGGGTGGAGCGCCTCGCGGATGAGCTGGTTGGTGACGTGAGGACCGTAGAAGTCGCTCGTGTCGATATGGTCGACCCCGTTCGCCACCGCCGCCCGCAGCACCGCCAGCGCGCCGTCGCGGTCTGCCGGCGGCCCGAAAACGCCCTTGCCCGCGAGCTGCATCGCGCCGTAGCCCAGGCGCTTCACCCTGCGATCGCCAAGCGTGAAAGCGCCGGCCTTGCTGATATCGGTCATGTCTGTCTCCCTCTGCGTCGCTCCTGGATATAGTCAGCTTCCGGGCGCCCGATTAGCAGGTTCGATCGGGACAGGCTGTTCGGAAGAGCGAACAATGGCGGCGGATCTTGGCGACCTCACGGCCTTCGTCGCGGTGGCGCGGGCAGGGGGCTTCCGCGAGGCGGCCCGGGCCAGCGGGGGCAGCGCCTCCAGCCTCAGCGAGGCTATCACCCGGCTTGAAGCCCGGCTCGGTACGCGGCTGTTCAACCGCAGCACGCGGAGCGTCGCACCGACCGAAGCCGGTGCGCGTCTGCTGGAGCGGCTGGGGCCGGCCCTGGGCGAAGTCGAGGCCGCGCTCGACGTGGTGAACGGCTACCGTGACCGACCTGCAGGAACGCTCCGGCTGAACGTCCCCGTGAGCGCAGCCCGGCTCGTCCTGCCGGCCATCGTTCCGCCTTTCCTCGCCGCCTACCCCGATATTCAGCTGGATGTGATCGCCGAGGACGGCTTCGTCGACGTCCTGGCGGCGGGCTGCGATGCGGGGATCCGGTACGACGAGCGGCTTGAACAGGACATGATCGCCGTGCCGATCGGTCCCCGGCAGCAGCGCTTTGCGACCGCGGCGTCGCCCGCCTATCTGGACCGGCGCGGTCGGCCGGTGCACCCCGGCCAGCTTCTGGAGCATGCCTGCCTGCGCGGTCGCTTCGCGAGCGGCGCGATGACGGCCTGGGAGTTTGAACGGGACGGGGAGATCGTGCGGGTCGAACCGAGCGGGCCGCTCATCGTGCGCGTCGGTGCCGCGACCGACCTTGCCGTGGACGCCGCCGTCGCCGGTACCGGCATCATCCATCTCTTCGAGGACTGGCTGCGCCCCAGTCTCGACGGCGGCGCCCTCGAGCCCGTGCTGGAGCCCTGGTGGCAGCGGTTTCCGGGGCCCTTCCTCTACTATCCCGGCCGCCGCTACCTTCCCGCGCCGCTGCGCGCCTTCGTGGATTTCATCGGTGCCTTGCGATCGCGCCCCGATCGCCCATCCGGGGTGCCCGCGCCGGACGCTCCCGCGGGCCGAGCGCCGGGCGCGGACGGCGAGAGGCCCGACGGTCCGACAAGCGTCTAGTCCGCGTCCCGACCACCCGGCATGGCCAGGACGATTGCCTGGTTCAGCGCGTTGCGCAGCGAGATCGCCGCCGGGAGGTCCGCGCGAAGGTGAGCGACCGCGACGCGGTGGGTTTCGATGCGGCGGTCCTCCACCGCGATTTCAAGCGTCGTGGACAGGGTGATCCGGACATTGGCATCGCGGCTTACGGCATCGGCCGCGACGTCGAAGGACAGGTCAGGAACCCTCCGGTCGGGCGCGCCGTGCAGGACCGCCCCGTGTTCACCGCTCTCGAGCACGCGGCCCCCCAAAGTGCTTGCTTGCGGACGAATGCCAGCCCCGGAAGGCTCCCATCTCATCCTTAACAAGCGATGTTGTCCTCACCTTTGGGGGGAGCGCGCCGGCCCCGTCCGCCGCCGAGCCGGCCGCGATCAAGCGCGGCTCCGGCGTCAGGCGCCCAGCTTGCCGAACAGGATGGAGTAGGAGTGCTTGAGCGTCTCCTGGGAGCCGCCCCCCTCGTCGTTGAAGCACATCGAGATGAAGTCGATGGTGTTCTTGGCCGCGCCGATGAACTCGAAATGCACCGAGCCGAACGTGCACGCGTGGAAGGACGGGACCTCGATGCCGCTGAACACCAAGGTGCAATCGTCGAAGGTGCAGTTCACGAAATCGTGGCCGTCCATGACCACCTTGCCCGTGATGGTTTCGTTCTCGTGTCTCATGCCTGCAGCCCTCGGGACGACGCTTCGAACGACGCTGGTCGCACATAGGCGAACGTCTGCGGCGGCTGTCGGTACCATGCGACACGAGCGCGCGAGGGGAGGTGGCGGTCGCCTCGGCGGTAGCCGACCGACCCTCGTCAGACCGGCATCCCGAGTTTCACGCGCCGCGGCGCCGCGGCGGCCATCAGGTCTGGCTAACCACCGTATAGCAGAGATAGACGAACAGCGTTGCGCCGAGCAGCGCGAGCAGGCCGACAAGTGCGATGTCCATGCGCTCGCCGCTGCCCGGCAACACCGCCTTGTCATCGATGTCCCGCGCGATCCTGCGGAATCGCAGCGTGGCCAGGGCCATCGTCGTCCCGCCAAGCGCGAAGATCAGCAGCCCCGCGACGTTGCCGATCCAGGGCGCAGCCGATGCGGGAATGCGACCCCCAGCCGCCTGCCGGGAGAAGGCGACGAACAGATCGAACTTCTCGACGAAGAAGCCGAAGGTCATGATAGCGATGGCGGTGCGCACCCAGGCCAGGAAGGTCCGTTCGTTGGCCGCGTGATCGCTGTAGCGCTCGATCATGGACGTGCCTTCGTGGTGCGGCGGCTGACCGCCTCGGAGCCCGGCTGCCGGCCGGCAAGGCTTGCGATCGCGTCCCGCGCCACCGGCGTCATCAGCGCGTAACCTGCGGCGTCGGGGTGCAGGCCGTCATACGTGCAGTCGGCCCGCAGCTCGTCCTGCGTCCCGGCAAGAGGCGCGAAGTAGTCGGCGACAGGGAGGCGCTCGCGATCGGCGAAGGCCTGGATCCGTCTGTTCAGATGCCGGATCGCGGGCCGCGGCCTGAGATGGGGCCGCTTGCTGACCGCGGTGCAGGGCAGAAGCAGGCCGAGGACCACGCCGATCCCCTGCGAGCGGGCCTCCAGCGCCATCGCCTCGAGGTTGGCGGCGGTTTCGTCGAGAGGCACGGGCCCATCGTTTTCGGCGATGTCGTTGATGCCGCCGAGCAGGTGAACGATGTCCGGACCACGCTGGAGCACGTCCGCGGCGAAGCGCAGCCGCATGGTCCCCGTGGTCTCTCCCGCGACCCCGGCATTGATGGCGTCAGCGCCGGCCACCTCGTGGACCGGCCAGTCCCGGGTGATCGAATCCCCAAAAAACACGATCATGGTAGCCTCCTCGATCCGATCGGTTCGCCATCCGTTTACAGGCCTGATCCAGCGACGGCGGATGCCGACGCCGGCAATGCTCGATTGATGCCCCGCGAACCCTTGCTGTAAGAGGGGCGGACGCTTTCAGGACGGGAGATGCGGCATGAAGGTCTGGGCGGTGGCAATACTTCTGCTGAGCGGCCTCGCGCTCGCGGGCTGCCAGTCGGACGACGACAAGGACCTCTATGCGGCTCCCAAGCCGCTGGACAAGATGTCCAACGAGGAATGGTGCGCGTTCTACGCCCATTACATCACCAATCCACAGCTCGCGCCCAAGACCAAGGAGACCGACCTGCAGCGCATGCGCCAGCGGGGCTGCCCGATGGCAGGCTAACCCGGCGCCTCGGCCGGCGATCGCTGCGGATCGAGGCCGGCGGGCTGCTGGCGCGTCAACGCCGCGACCGCGCGCCAGCAGAGCACGATGACCAGCCAGGTCAGCAGCGCGGCCAGGATCGTGTCCGACAGGAAATGGCCGCCGAACGCCATGCGAAGCAGGCTCGTGGCGGTGGCGAAGATGAGGGCTGCGGCCAGGGCTGCGGTGCGGACCGGTATTGGCGCCAGCAGAGCGGGTGCAGTCGTCCAGAACGCCGACGCGCCTTCGCCTGACGCCAGGGAGCAGTTCTTCACGCAGGAGCCGTCGAACAGGAACCAGGGGCGGAACGTGGCCGATCCTCCGAACTCGCGCAGGGCATAGGGCCGCGGCCGGTGCGAATGATCCTTCAGGAGGGTGTTCACGAGGAGGCCCGGGCCGAGTGCGAGACTCAACGCCATCATCAGGAGGCCGGCGCCATTGGGCGCCCAGAGCCGCTTCAGTCCCGCCTTTCGGGCAAGATACAGAGCGGCCATGACGCCGAGGACGACGAGGGGCGTCAGGGAGAAGAGGCGACGGACGGCCTCGCCGGCTGCCGTCTGGCCGATGAAACGGCCGTCGCCGGCATAGAACAGCGCGGCGGCCCGGATGTCGAGCCAAGGCCAGAGCGCGAAGACGAGGCCGGCAAAGGCGAGGGCGGCGAGACTGCCGGCGAGAAGCCGGGTCGAGGTCAAGCGGTGGGACAGCAGCGGTGTCGCCTCACGGGTCACGGCGTTGGAGCAGGGGTTCTAGCGCTGTCGGGGCAAGCAGGATAGATCGCCGGCCTCGGCTGCTGCCGCTCACCCTGGGGCGGGGCGCGCACGCTTTTGTTCGACGCGCGTTCCCGGGACCGGCATAGTGGACGGAGCGAGGGGAGCGCGAAGCATGACGAAGCGGAAGGTCTATCCGGATGCGGCATCGGCGCTGGACGGCGTGGTGTCCGACGGCATGGTGGTGATGGCGGGCGGGTTCGGGCTGTCGGGCAATCCCGAGCACCTGATCCAGGCGCTGAAGGCGAGCGGAGCCAAGCACCTGACCGTGATCTCCAACAATTGCGGCGCGGACGGCCTCGGGCTCTGGGTGCTGCTCGACAACGGGCAGATCGACAAGATGGTCTCGTCCTATGTCGGCGAGAACAAGCTGTTCGCGGAGCTGTACCTGTCGGGCAAGCTGGCGTTGGAACTCAACCCGCAGGGAACCCTGGCCGAGCGCATCCGTGCGGGCGGCGCGGGCATCCCGGCCTTCTATACCAGGACGGGCGTGGGCACGGTGGTGGCCGAAGGCAAGCCGACGGAGGTGTTCGAGGGCGAGACCTATGTCCGGGAAAGCTGGCTGCGCGCGGATCTTGCGATCGTCAAGGCCTGGAAGGGCGACGCCGAAGGCAACCTGATCTACCGCAAGACGGCGCGCAACTTCAACCCGATGATGGCCACCGCCGCCAAGGTGACCGTGGCCGAGGTGGAGGAGATCGTCGAAGCCGGCACCCTCGACCCCGATGCCATCCACACCCCCGGCATCTATGTCGACCGGATCATCGAGGGCCATTCCTACGCCAAGCACATCGAGCAGCGCACGGTGCGCAAGCGACCCCCGGCCGCCGCCGGGAAGGAGATCTGACATGGCCTGGACGCGCGACGAGATGGCGGCCCGGGCCGCCCGGGAGCTCAAGGACGGTTTCTACGTGAACCTCGGCATCGGAATCCCGACGCTGGTGGCCAACTTCGTGCCGGCCGGCCTCAGCGTGACGCTGCAGAGCGAGAACGGCATGCTGGGCATCGGCCCATTCCCCTACGAGGACGAGGTCGACCCGGACCTCATCAATGCGGGCAAGCAGACGGTCACCGCGCTGCCGAGCACGAGCTTCTTCTCATCGGCCGACTCCTTCGCCATGATCCGGGGCGGCCACATCGATCTTGCGATCCTGGGCGCGATGCAGGTCGCCGAGCAGGGCGACCTCGCCAACTGGACCATTCCGGGCAAGATGATCAAGGGCATGGGCGGCGCCATGGACCTCGTGGCGGGCGTCAAGCGCGTGGTCGTGGTCATGGAGCACACCGACAAGAGCGGCGCGCCGAAGTTTCTGCACCGCTGCTCCCTGCCGCTCACGGGAACGGGGGTCGTCGACGTGCTGATCACCGATCTCGCGGTGTTCTCGATCGATCGCAAGGGCGGCGGGGCCACGCTGATCGAGGTCGCGCCGGGCGTCACCGCCGCGGCGGTGCGTGAACGGACGGAGGCGGCGTACACCGAGGCGCTCTAAGCTGCATCGTCGGTCGCGACGACGATCCGTCTTCGGCCTGGACGGAGCCGCTCGCCATGAAGCGACGCCTCAGCTCTCCTCGGTCCGCTGGATCACGCGGGGCCGCCGGCCCTCGTCGATCGCCACGAACTTGAAGGTCGCCTCGGTGACCTTGTGCTCGATCTCCTCCGCGCGCGAGCGTCGCCACGCCTCGACGTGGATGGACATGGAGGTGCGTCCGACGGCGACGAGTTCGGCGTAGATACTCACCTCGTCCCCCACGAAGACGGGCTGCAGGAAGGACATGCCGTCGACGGCGACCGTCACGCAACGGCCCTGCGCCCGCCGGATCGCGACGCTGCCGCCGGCGCTGTCCATCTGTGCCATGATCCAGCCGCCGAAGATGTCGCCGAACGGATTGGTGTCGGCGGGCATGGCGACCGCGCGGATGACGGCGTCGCCCGTCCGCTCGGCCGTTGAGCGCGACGTGCGCGACTTGGCTTGATGAGAATGTTCGGCCATGGAGACCCCGGGTCGGTGGCGAAGCCCGGGAGGCTAGCTGTTGTGCCCGGGACGGAGAAGCCCTTTCACGTTCACGGACCCGTCCCTGGGCCCGTGAAGACGACCCGTCCCGGCGCGAGCCGGTGCCAGCCAGCAAGGAGCATCGTGAGCCAGGACGTTCCCGAGACCCGGCAGCCGAAGCTGCTGCAGGTTCCGTCCTTCCGCCGCTTCTGGTCCGCCCGGATGTGTTCCACCATCGCCTTCCAGATCACGGCGGTCGTCGTGGGCTGGCAGGTCTTCGCGCTGACCGACAGCACGTTCGAACTCGGCCTCGTCGGGCTGATGCAGTTTTTGCCGATGCTGGTCTTCACCGTGCCGGCCGGGCATGTCGCGGACCGCTACGACCGGCGGCTCGTGATCCGGGTCTGCCAGACAATCGAGGCGCTCGCGGCCGCCGCGCTGGCCATCGGCAGCGTCGGCGGCTGGCTCGGCGTGCACGGCATCTTCGCGGCCGTCGCGGTGATCGGGGCGGCCCGCACCTTCGAGAGCCCGACCGTCTCGGCGCTCCTGCCGGGCGTGGTCCCGGCCGTGCTGCTTGCGCCGGCCCTGGCGCTGTCGGCCTCCGCGATCCAGACGGCGACCATCATCGGGCCGGCCCTGGGGGGCGCGCTCTACCTCATCGGATCCGGAGCGGCCTACGGCGTCGTCGCGGCGCTCTACCTGACGGCCCACCTCCTGGTCGCCGGCATCACCCTCGACCGGGTGCCGCCCCCGCGCGAGCCGGTGAGCGTGGCCTCGCTCCTGTCCGGCTTCACCTATATGCGCGACCATCCGATCGTGCTCGGCGCGGTGTCGCTGGACCTGTTCGCCGTGCTGCTCGGCGGGGCCACGGCCCTGCTGCCCGTCTACGCCCGCGACATCCTGCATACGGGATCGATCGGCCTTGGCGTGCTGCGGGCCGCGCCCGCCGTGGGGGCGCTGACCACCTCGCTGGTCCTCGCCCGCCGGCCTCTTCGGCACCATGTGGGCCTCGTCATGTTCGCCGCCGTCGCGGTTTTCGGGTTGGCCACTGTGCTGTTTGGCATCTCGACGATCTTCCCGGTGTCGCTGGCGGCGCTGCTGGTCCTCGGCGCCTCGGACGTGGTCAGCGTCGTCATCCGCAGCACGCTCGTGCAGCTCGAGACGCCGGACGCCATGCGGGGCCGGGTCAGCGCGGTCAATTCCATGTTCGTCGGCACGTCCAACCAACTGGGCGAGTTCGAGTCCGGCAGCACCGCTGCGCTGCTCGGCACGGTGCCCGCGGTCGTGGCGGGCGGCATCGGCACCATCGTCGTCGCCCTGCTCTGGTCGCGCCTGTTCCCGTCCCTGCGCCGCGCCGATTCGCTGGCCGGCCGCGCAGCCTCCAGCCCGCTGGCCCCGTCCAAGGCCCCGTGATACACGCCGCGGACAGGGAGATTGAGCATGGCCTCTTCAAGCGCACGGTTCATCGACGATTTTGCCAAGCTTATGACGGATGCGGCGGGTGTCGCCTCCGGCGTGCGCCGGGAGGCGGAGACGGTGATGAAGACCCAGGTCGAGCGAGTCCTGGCGACCCTGAACGTGGTCACGCGGGAAGAGTTCGAGGCCGTGCGCGAGATGGCCGCCCTCGCCCGCGACGAGAACGAGGCCCTCAAGCGCCGGCTCGCCGCGCTCGAAGCGCGGCTCGATCCGCCCAAGCCGCCGGAAGCGCCGCACTACGCCTGAGCCGGCCTCAGCCGAGCGGCGGTTCGCCCAGCAGGTTCTGAAGGTCGAGTGGTGCCGTCACCATTTCGAGCCCGCCCGCATCGTCCTTCGGCCACGCGTCGCGCGGGCGATCCCAGTAGAGTTCGACGCCGTTGCCGTCGGGATCGCTGAGATAGAGCGCCTCGCTGACCCCGTGATCCGCCATCCCGTCCAGCGACACGCCGGCGGCCGCAAGGCGTCGCAGGGCATCGGCCAGATCCGCGCGGGTCGGGTAGAGGATGGCGAGGTGGTACAGGCCCGTGGTCCCGCGCGGCGGCGGTGAACCGCCACGGCTCTCCCAGGTGTTCAGGCCGATATGGTGGTGGTAGCCACCTGCCGAGATGAAGGCCGCCTGGCGGCCGAACCGCTGCATCAGCGTGAACCCGAGGACGCCGCAGTAGAAGGCGAGCGCGCGATCGAGATCCGCGACCTTGAGGTGGACATGGCCGATGGTCACGCCAGAGGCGATGGCGCGAGCGGGCAAGGGGTCGGACGTCATGGCGTGGCTCCGCATGTCTGATGCAAAGGGGTCACATCCCCCATCGAAAGCGCCGGGCCGGCGAGGTTGCCTTGTGTTCGCCTTCTGGCTCCATCTTAACCGTTTTTGAACCGGCGGAGGCCCGCCGCGAGCGGATGTTCGTAGTTGCGTAAATTTGTGACCTCGGCGGGCGGTCCGGAGCGGTGCGCGGCTCGGCTCGCGGTATGCGTCCTGGCGGGCATCGGCCTGTCGAGCTGCACCTTCAGCGAAACGACGCCAGCCCTCAACATCGCGACGCCACCGACCTTCAAGACGGCCGACAGGCGGCCCGCAAGCCTGCTGCCGGCCAATTGGCCGGCACTGTTCCGTTCCCCCGAATTGACGCGACTGGCCGCCAGCACCGCCGCCAGCAATCTCGATGTCGCGGCCGCCGCCGCCCGCATCGTCGAAGCCCAGGCCCAGGCGGAGATCGCCAGCGCCAACCAGCTGCCGCTCCTGTCGGGTTCGGCCGACGCGCAGCGCTCCTACGTCTCCTCGGGGTCCTCGGGTGTTGCGTCGGTCTCGACGGGGGCCGGCCTCGGCAGCACGGCCGTGGCAGGGGCGGGGACGACGATCGGCACGCTCGCGGCGGGCAGCAGCGGCACGACGGTCAATTCCGGCGTGGCGACGACGAGCACGACCGGCACGAGCGGCACGGCGGTCGCCCCGACGGTGGGAACAAACACGGCCGGCAGCACGGGGTCGACGGTCGTGTCGACCGGCACGACGACCGGCACCACGACCACGAGCAGCGGGTCCACGGTGGTGGGATCGCGCGGCGGCGCCAGCAACCTGTTCCGGCTGGGTCTCACGGCCAGCTACGAGGTCGACCTGTGGGGCCGCAACGCCTACACGAGCGTCTCCGCCGAGCACACCGTCCTCGCGGATGTCTTCACGCGCGACGCCGTGGTGCTGACGTCGGTGGCTTCGGTGGTGAACGAGTACTTTCTCATCCTCTCGGCGCAGGACCGCATCCGCATCGCGCGCGGCAACGCCAAGGCGGCGCAGGACGTCCTGGACGCCATCCGGGGCCGTCTGGCGGTGGGAACGGTCACGCAGCTCGAGGTCGCCCAGCAGGAAAGCGTGGTCGAGCAGCAACTCGCCACGGTCCCGCCGCTGGAGCTCCAGGCCGATCAGGCCCGCAACCAGATCGCCCTGCTGACCGGCCGGACTCCCGAGGGCGTCCGCGTCGTCGGCGGGAGCCTCGATCGGCTGCGCGCGCCCGTCATTCCGTCGGGCCTGCCCTCCCAGCTCCTGCGGCGGCGGCCCGATGTCGCCTCGGCGGAGGAGATCCTGGCCTCGGCCGACGCCAGCGTGCAGGCCGCCCGCGCCGCCTTCTTCCCCACCCTCACGCTGACCGGCAACGGCGGCCTCGAGAGCTCGGCGCTGCACAACCTGCTGTCCCCGAGCGCGCTGTTCGGCACGCTGGCGGCGGATGTGACGCAGCCGATCTTCGACGGCTACACGCTGCAGGGCCAGCTCGACCAGGCGCGCGGCGTGCGCCGGGAGGACCTCGAGAACTATCGCAAGGCCATCGTGCAGGCCCTCGTCGACGTGGAGAATGCGCTTGTGGCGATCCGCCGCGACCTCGATCACGAGCGGCTCCTGGCCGACGTGGTCCGCTCCTCGCAGCAGGCCTACGACATCGAGCGGGAACGCCTGAAGGTCGGCACCATCGACATCACCACCGTGCTGCAGACCCAGCTCACCCTCTTCAGTGCGCAGGACGCGCTCGCGGTGGCCCGGTTGACGCGCTACCAGGCACTGGCGAGCCTTGCCCAGGCGCTGGGCGGCGGCTGGGCCGATCCGCGCAAGGGGCCGCTCCTGCCGGCCATCGCCTTTCCGGCACCGTTCACCTACGGACTGCCGGGGCAAGCCATTGTTCCGCCCAACGAAGCTGTAACGGAGACGCACGAGCTGCCGGGCCAACCGCCCATCCCGAACGGGGGACCCGTGGAGGCACCGGGGCTTGGATCGACGACGTCCCGGCGGTGATCTTTGAAACGGTTCCTGTTCGTCCTGGTTCTGGTCGCGGTCGGCGTCGTCTTCGCCGCCGAGCGCATCGCGTGGCTGCGCGACACGATGCCATGGCTGCCGCGGCTGCCCTGGGCGACCGCGCAGACCGCCGCGACCGGTGGTGACGACGGGGCGACCGCGGGGGAGGGCAACCGGCGGGGCCGGCGCGGCGGCGGCCGGGGCGGACCGGGCGGCGGTGGTCCGATCCCCGTGCTCGTTGCCCAGGCGCGCTATGCCGACCTGCCGGTCACGGTGGACGTGCTCGGCACCGTGCAGGCTACCAATACGGTGACGGTGAAGTCCCAGGTCGACGGCAAGCTGATCGAGGTGGATTTCAAGGAGGGGCAGGACGTCCGGAAGGGCGACGTGCTTGCGCGGGTGGATCCGTCGACCTTTCAGGCGGCCTACGACCAGGCGGTCGCCAAGAAGGCGCAGGACGAGAGCATTCTGGCCAACGCGCAGGTCGATCTCACCCGCTACGCCAAGCTCGCCGAGACCCAATACGGCTCGCATCAGCAGGCGGACACGCAGAAGGCGCTGGTCACGCAGACCCAGGCGATCGTCAACCAGGACCAGGCCCTCATCGACACCGCCAAGACGACCCTCGACTACGCGACGATCCGCTCGCCCATCGACGGACGTACCGGCCTCCGGCTGGTCGATGCCGGCAACATCGTGCATGCGGCCGACACGACCGGCATCGTTACGGTCGCCCAGGTGCGGCCGATCGCGGTCGTCTTCTCCCTGCCTCAGCAGAATCTGCGGCAGGTGAACGCGGCGATGGCCAAGGGCTCGCTCCAGACGCAGGCGCTCGAGGGCGACAATCGCACGATGCTCGATACGGGAACCCTGCAGGTGGTCGACAATACCGTCGACCAGACCACGGGGACGGTCAAGCTGAAGGCGAGTTTCGCTAACGCCGACCTGCAGCTCTGGCCCGGCCAGTTCGTCAACGTCCGGCTGTTCGTGGACACGCTGACCCATGTCGTCACGGTGCCGACGTCGGCCGTCCAGCGCGGGCCGGACGGCGCCTTCGTCTACGTAGTCGCGGACGGCGCGAGCGCGTCCATGCGCAAAGTGGAGGTCGGCCGGCAGACCGAGGCCGACACGGTGCTCACGGCGGGCCTGGAGCCGCCCGCCACGGTGGTGACCACCGGATTCACCCGGCTGACCGACGGCGCCAAGGTCCAGGTGTCCTCCGCCACCGCCTCGGCCGGCGCTTCGGACGTGCCGCATGGCGGCGCGGAAGCACCTGGTGGCGCTGCCCAGGCCCCACCGGCCGGCGGGGGCGACCTGCCGCCGGGCCAGCGGGGCGGACAGCCCGTCGCGAGCGGCCAGATCGAGCCGAGCGTGCCGAACGCGCCCGTGGCGCAGCCCGGCGAGGGCGACGCGGCCCCACCGGGCGGCCAGCACCGTCATGGGGGCCGGCAACACCGGCAAGGCGGCGATGCGGGGCAGGGCGGCGGCGCGGGCCAGGGCGGCACGGCGCCATGAGACAGCCCGCGCGCAGTCGCCGCCACCTGGGAACGCAGCCCCCTTCACCTGACGTCGGTGCGAGGGCCGCGATCCGATCCCGCTTCGGCGCGCGGCTGCCGGAAGCGCCGCCGTGCGGCGCTCCTCCCTGCCGCGGCGGTCCTGCAGGCGCCAGAGGAGCGGCCTCCCTCTCGTCGAACGGTGCGCCGGTCCGCCCGTGAGCATCTCCGCGCCCTTCATCCTGCGGCCCGTCGCGACATCGCTGCTCGCGGTGGCGGTGCTGCTCGCGGGCATCCTGGGCTACCGGCAGCTCGCCGTGTCCGCGCTGCCCCAGGTCGATTTCCCCACGATCCAGGTGACGACACAGCTGCCGGGCGGCAACCCGGACACGATCGTTTCGCTGGTTACGGCCTCGCTGGAGCGGCAGTTCGGGCAGATCCCCGCCCTCGCGGTGATGACGTCGCAGAGCTCCTTCGGCCTCAGCCAGATCACGCTGCAGTTCAACCTCGACCGCGACATCGACGCCGCCGCGCAGGACG
>CAXTVD010000049.1:0-17049 GCA_964247575.1 uncultured Lichenihabitans sp. | reverse complement strand
CCTGGATCCCACGACGCCGCGGGTCCTGCGCATCGCGGGCGAGGAGACCAGCGCCCGCGGCCTGGTCGCGACGGCCAGCGCGGTCACGGGCGAGTCGTTCCGTCCGCTCCGGGTAGGCGGGCTGGGCGCGCTCGCAGGAGCGATCGCCGTGACGCGCGTCCTGGCTCCGGGGCGCGGGCAGACCTTCCCGCCCTGGCAGGGCATGCAGTACATGCGCGACATGTTCAGCGGATCGGGCAAGCTCGCCCCGCTCGACAATGGCCGCTACCCCGGCCTTCGGTGGACGTCGATCCGAGAGGTGCTGGCCGCGCGCTGAATGCCAGTGGCCATCCCCCTGCGCCGGGGGTCAGTCGGGAAACACCACCGTCTTGTGACCGTTGACCAGGACGCGGTCGGCGAGGTGGTAGCGCACCGCGCGGGCGAGCACCCGCCGCTCGATGTCCCGGCCCTTGCGGACGAGGTCGTCCGGCGTGTCGGCATGGGTGATCCGCTCGACGTCCTGCTCGATGATCGGCCCCTCGTCGAGGTCGGCCGTCACGAAATGCGCGGTGGCGCCGATCAGCTTCACGCCGCGCTCGAAGGCCTGGTGATAGGGCTTGGCACCCTTGAAGCCCGGCAGGAAGGAGTGGTGGATGTTGATGCAGCGCCCGGCGAGGCGGCGGCTGAGATCATCCGACAGCACCTGCATGTAGCGCGCGAGCACGACAAAGTCGGTTTTCGTCTCCTCGATGATGCCGATGAGCCGGGCCTCCTGGTCGGCCTTGGTGTCGCGGCTGACCGGCAGGTGATGGAAGGGCACGCCCTCGAAGTCGAGGTGGGCGTAGGTCTCGCGGGGGTAGTTCGACACGATGGCCGAAATCTCCATCGGCAGTTCGCCGATGCGCCAGCGGTAGAGAAGGTCGGCGAGGCAATGGTCGAAGCGCGAGGCCATGATGAGCACCCGCTTGCGAGCCTCGACCGAGCGCAGGCTCCATTCCATCCCGAACTTCTCGGCGATGGGCAGGAACCAGCGCTCGATGTTCAGCGCGCTCGGCGCATCGGCCAGCCGGCGGAACACCACGCGGATGAAGAAGCGGTCCTGGTCGTCGAACTGGTGCGAATTACGGATGTCGCAGGTGTGGTCGAACAGGAACTGCGACACCGCCGCCACGATGCCGGGCCGGTTGCTGCAGGCCAGGGTGAGAACGAACTCGTCCGCCATTGTCTCGACCGTTCGCTTGACGCCGGCCCGTCTCCGGCCGGTCCCATGCCTCGCTTACGGCGCGGGAGGCGCCAACCCCCGTCCGAATGCGAAGCGCCGTATCCTGAAAACGCGGGCGGCGCTCGACCGATCGCGTTAACGCTGCCCGACTTCCCAGCCAAAGCGCGGCGTCGGCTTCACCCGTCATACATTCTCTCGTGGTGATATGCGGAAGATTGCCGCAACCCGCGAGGACGTGCATCCGGTGCCTGCCGTATCCTTTCAGACGTCCACGACCACCGTCGCCTTGCGTCCCGCGCCGATCGAACCGAGCTGGGTGCGGGAGGGCGCGCCGGTCGCGCGCGCGACCGAGATCTCGCGCAGCGCGGATGGGACGGCCTTTACCGTGATCTGGGACTGCACGGCCGGCACGTTCGACTGGATCTATGGGTGCGACGAGACGGTCCACATCCTGGAGGGGTCCGTCGTCCTGCAGGACGGCGGCAATCCGCCGACGCGGCTCGGCCCGGGCGACGTGGTGTTCTTTCCCAAGGGGTCGCGGGCCCTCTGGACGGTGGACAGCTACGTGAAGAAGATCGCCTTCTTCCGCAAGTCGCTGCCCAATCCCCTGAGCGGCCCCTACAAGCTGTTGCGTCGCCTGAAGCACCGCCTGCTGGGCCGGCGCGCCCCGGCTCCGGTGAATGTCATCGGCCAATCCGCCTAGCGCCCTCGCCGATCATCCCGTCCTGAGCGGACCCTTTTTCAGGCGCGCGAGGTCGAAGGCGACCATGTCGCGCAGCAGGGCGAAGAAGCCGGCGACGCCATGGGAGGCGGCGAGCGCGCCCTTCTCCGCCGTCCCGGCGGCGGCGTTGCCGATCGCGCCTGGCTCCGACACGTCCTGGGCCATCCAGCCGAAGCCGACGGGTTGCGTCACCCGAAGCACGGCAAAGCTCTGCTCGATCTCGACGCTGGCCGGCGTGAAGTCGCGGGCCTCGGACTGGTTCACGAGATCGGGCCGGAAGTGCAGCATCCAGGCCGTCTCGATCTCGCCGCCGTGGATGCCGTGCTGCCGCTCGGCCGGGGAGAAGAGGCCGTCGGGATAGCCGAGCCGGCTCCACGACGCGTTGACGACCAGCATGCCCAGCCGGACCCGCAGGTCGCGTGCCACGATGTCGATCACCGGCACGTTGCCCCCGTGCGCGTTCATGATCAGCAGCTTGCGGCAGCCCGCCCGATGCACGCTTTCGCCGATCTCCGTCCAGGCCCGGATCGTGGTGTCGGCCGACAGGGTCAAGGTGCCGGGAAACTCGATATGCTCGTTCGACTTGCCGACGCTCTGCACCGGCAGCACGAGAACGGGAAGGTCATCGGGCATGGCCGCGAGGGCCTGGTCGAGAAAGCCCTCCATGATGAGGGCATCCGTGCCGACCGGCAGATGCGGCCCGTGCTGCTCGATGGCCGCGACCGGCAGGACCGCGATGGTGCCGGCCATGTCGAGGCCCCCGAACTCGGCGGTGGTCAGTTCGGCCCAGCGCTTGGTCTGGCGCACGTTCATGCCTTTCCCGTCATCGCGCGGCGACCGCCTCGACCTCGACGTGAAAGGCCGGATTGGCGAAGCCGGACACGATCATCAGCGTCGAGGCGGGCGGCGGCCCTTTGATCATCGAATCGCGCGCCGCCATGTAGGGGGCGAGGTGCTCGCGCGCGGTGACATAGGCGTTCAGGCGCACGAGATCCTCGAAGGTCATGCCGGCCTCCGCCAGAATGGCCTCGATCGCCTGGAAGCATAGCACGGCCTGTTCGAAGGCGCCGGGCGGGATCCGCGCTTCGGCGTCGATCCCGAGCTGGCCCGAACAGAAGAGAAGCCGTGCGCCGGCCGCGACCTCGGTCCCATGCGCGTAGCGGGCAAAGGGCGGGTGGATGGTGCTGGGTGTCAGGCGGCGGAGCATGGCTCCAGGCTAGGGTGCCGCCATGCTGGAGGCAACCCGGGCCCGGCCCGATCCGGTGACCCGGCGCTCGATCCGGGTGGACAGGGAGGCACGAAGCTTGCTCAGGCTCACCTGGGCTAGCTATGATCTCGCCATCTTCGCCGCCTGGAGACGTTCGCTCATGACGCATTGGGTCAATTACCTGGCCGCGACAGTGCTGGTCGCGGTGCCGCTTGCCTCCACCGGAGCACTCGCTTTGGACAAGGTGACCTTCGGGACCAACTGGCTCGCGGAAGCCGAGCATGGCGGATTCTACCAGGCCGTGGTCGACGGCACCTATGCCCGGTACGGGCTCGACGTCACGATCCTGCCCGGTGGCCCGCAGGCCAATAACGGCCTGCTTCTGCCGACCGGCAAGATCGACTTCTACATGGGCGGCAACATGCTGCAGGCCTTCTCGGCCGTGGAGCAGAAGATCCCGACGATCGTGGTGGCGGGCTTCTTCCAGAAGGACCCGCAATGCGTGATGTCCCATCCCGGGGTCGGCCATGACAGCTTCGCCTCGCTGAAGGGCGCGCCGATCTTCATCTCAAAGGAGGGCCTCGCCTCCTTTTATCGCTGGATGGTGTCGGCCTACGGCTTCTCCGAGGACGATGTGAAGCCCTACACTTTCAACACCGGGCCGTTCATCGCGGACAAGATGTCGGCCCAGCAGGGCTACGCGACCTCCGAGCCGAACGAGGCCGCCCAGCAGGGCGGCTTCAAGCCGAATGTGTTCCTGCTGGCCGACCAGGGTTTCAGCACCTACGCGACCACCATCGAGACACGGACGGACCTGGTCCAGCACAACCCCGACCTCGTGCAACGCTTCGTCAATGCCTCCGCGATCGGCTGGTACCACTACCTCTACGGGGATCGCACGCAGGCCAATGCGGCGATCAAGAAAGACAATCCGGACATCAGCGACCAGGAACTCGACTTCGCCCTGCGGACGATGATGGCGGACGGGATCGTCGATTCCGGGGATTCGCTGAGCAGCGGCATCGGCGCCATGACCGCCGCCCGGCAGAAGGACTTCTTCGACAAGATGGTCAAGGCGGGCGTGGTCTCGGCCGATATCGACTACACCAAGGCCTACACCTTGCAGTTCGTGAACAGGAAGGTGGGCCTGGACCTCCGTCCGAAATAAGCCAATCTGCAGGCCGTCAGCACTCCAGCGGAGGTCTTTTCCATGGCCAGCACCATCAGCGTCCTCTACCCCAACGTCGATGAAGCCACCTTCGATTACGACTACTATCTGGCCAAGCACATGCCGATGGTCAGCGAGCGCTTCACGCCGTTCGGCCTGAAGGGTTGGCGGGTGCTCAAGGGTGTCGGCACGCCGACCGGCGACAAGCCGATGTTCAGCGTCATCGCGCTGCTCGAGTTCGGCACCGGGGAGGAGTTCAAGGCCGCGGTCGCCGCCGAAGGAGGCCCCGTCTTCGGCGATATTCCCAATTTCAGCAACATGTCTCCGACGCTGGTCATCTGCGCTGTCATCGGCGCCGCCTGACACCACCGGCCTTCGACGGACGGCGTCGGCGTGAGCCTCCAGACGACAGCCGAGCCCGTCCGTCCGGCGGAGGCGGACGGCGCGCCGCTCGTCACCCTGCGCGACGTGTCGAAGACCTTTCCGAATGGGACGGTCGCGCTCGATCGTCTCAGCCTCGTGGTGCGCGAGGGGGAGTTCGTGTCGCTCATCGGACCGTCGGGCTGCGGCAAATCGACGGCGCTCCGCATCATGGCGGGCCTGGCCACGGCGACGAGCGGGACGGCGGTCGTCTCGGGCGATGCCGCGCAGGTCGGCTTCGTCTTCCAGGAGCCCACCCTGATGCCCTGGGCCAGCGTGTTCGACAATGTCTGGCTGCCGCTTCGCCTGCGCGGCGTCTCGCGGGCCAAGGCATCCGCCGTGGTCGAAGCGGCCCTCGTCCAGGTGGGACTTGCCAAGTTCGCGGCGAGCTATCCGCGGGAGCTGTCGGGCGGCATGAAGATGCGGGTCTCGATCGCCCGCGCGCTGGTGATCCGGCCGCGCCTGCTGCTCATGGACGAGCCTTTCGCCGCCCTCGACGAGATCACGCGCTTCCGGCTCAACAACGACCTGATCCGGCTCGCGCAGAACCTTGGCACCACCGTCGTCTTCGTCACCCACTCGGTCTATGAGAGCGTGTACCTGTCGAGCCGCATCGTCGTCATGGCGGCCCGGCCCGGACGCGCCATCGAAGAGATCAGCGTGCCCGCCCCGCCCGAGCGGACCGAGGCCTTCCGTTCCTCGGCGACCTACATCGCATGCTGTCAGGCGGCCAGCCGTGCCTTGCACGGCGCCATGGGAGCGGAGGACCACCTGTGACAGGTTGCGACCACGCCGCAGCGTCCCGATCCGGCCTTCCCGAGCAGAGCGGCGCGCGCGGCGGTCCCGTCCGTGTCCGGCGGGCGGCCGGCCTCCTTCGGATCGATCGTTTCGCGGTCGGCTCAGCATGAACGACAGCGTCGCCGGAGCGTCCCTGAGCGCACTCGATCCGGCCGGCCGGACCATCGACGGCCCGGACGAGGCCGGCGCATCCGCGGTCCCGGCTCGCCGCTGGAGCGGGCTGTCCTCGCCGGGCCGCGTCGTCGACGTCGTCCTCCCCGTCCTGGTCTTCGCGGCGGCCATCGGGGGGTGGGAGGCAATGGTGAGGATCGAGGCGATCCCGCCCTACATCCTGCCCGCGCCCAGCCTGATCGGCGCGACCCTGGTGAAGGACTGGGGCATGCTGTCGACCTCGCTTCTGGTCACGCTTCGCACGACGCTGCTGGCACTTGGGCTCGCCGTGGTCGGCAGCGTCGCGCTGGCGACCCTGTTCGCGCAATCGAAGTGGATCGAGCGCTCGTTCTTTCCCTTCGCCGTGATCCTGCAGGTCACGCCGGTCGTCGCCATCGCCCCGCTGCTGCTGATCTACCTGTCGTCCGGCACGGCGGTCCTCGTCTGCGCCTTTCTCGTCGCCTTCTTTCCCATCCTGTCGAACACCGCGCTGGGGCTGGCCTCCGCCGATCACAACCTGATCGAGCTGATGGATCTCTACCGCGCGACGCGCTGGCAGCAGCTGCTGCGGCTGCGCCTGCCGGCCGCCCTGCCCTACTTCCTCGGCGGCCTGCGCATCGGGGGCGGCCTCGCGCTGATCGGGGCGATCGTGGCGGAGATCGCGGCGGGTTCGGCTGGGCAGGGCTCCGGCCTCGCCTTCCGCATCGTGGAGGCGGGCTTCCGGCTCAACATCCCCCGGATGTTCGCGGCCCTGGTGCTGATCTCCGTGACAGGCATCCTGATCTACAGCACCTTCGCCCTGCTGAGTTACATCCTGCTCCACCGCTGGCACGACAGCGCCCGCACAAAAGGCGGTTGAATGACGATGGGTTTCCGCCTCCCCCCCGCGAGCCGCTCCTGGGCGATCACGGGCGCTCGGGTCCCAGCCTGCCTCCTGGCCGAAGCCGCGGGCACGCCCGACCGGGAAGGGCTGGTCGAGGTCGACCTGACCATCACCGACGGCCGCATCGGGGCGCTGGCCCCCACCGGCGCCGCGCCCCTCGAGCCCGGCCTGCCCGTCCTGCACCGCCCGGGCCTCGTCGTGCCCTGCTTCGTCGACGCCCACACCCATCTCGACAAGGGGCAGATCTGGCCGCGCGCGCAGAATGCGGACGGCTCCGTGATGGGCGCCCGCACGGCGGTGCCGATCGACCGGGACGCGCACTGGACGGCCCGCGATGTGGAGGCACGCATGGCCTTCAATCTCGAGACGGCTTATGCCCACGGCAGCCGGGCCATCCGCACCCACCTCGATTGCGTGGGCAAGCAGACCCGCATCACCTGGCCGGTCTTCGCGGCCCTGCGCGACCACTGGGCGGGCCGCATCGACCTGCAGGCCTCGCCCCTGTTCGGCATCGACCTCGCCTTGGACGAGAGCCACATGCGCGACGTCACGGACATGGTGGGCGCGTTCGGACACTGTCTCGGCGCGGTCACCTATCCCGGTCCCGACCTCCCGCGCGGGCTGGACGTGCTCTTCCGGCTCGCCTCCGACCGGGGCTGGGAGCTCGACTTCCACGCCGACGAGACCAACGACCCCGGCGTCAACACGCTGGCCCTGATCGCCGAGACGGCGCTGCGCTACGGCTTTCCCGGCCGTATCCTCGTCGGCCATTGCTGCACGCTCTCGCTCATGCCGGCCGAGGCGATGAAGCGCACGGTCGACCTCGTGGCCCGCGCCGGGCTGTCGATCGTGTCGCTGCCGATGTGCAACATGTACCTGCAGGACCGCGACGATCCGGGCCGCACGCCCCGCTGGCGGGGCGTCACCGCCATTAAGGAACTCAAGGCTGCCGGCGTGCCCGTGATGATCGCCAGCGACAATACGCGCGACCCGTTCTACGCCTATGGCGATCACGACATGCTCGAGGTCTGGCGCGAGGGGACACGCATCGCCCATCTCGACCATCCCTTCGGCGACTGGCCGCGCGCCGTCACGGCCCTGCCCGCACGGGCGATCGGGCGAGGGGAGCCAGACGATCTGCGCGTCGGCGGACCGGCGGACCTCGTGATCCTGCCCGCCCGCAGCCTCTCCGAACTGATGGCGCGCCCGCGGCTGGACCGCATCGTGGTGCGCGACGGACGACCGATCGAGACCGCCCTGCCCGCGTACGCCACGCTCGACTACCTCGAGGGGCTGCGCCCGTGAGCTACGACCTTGCCGGCCTCAAGGCCCGCCTCGGGCCGATCCGCTTCGAGGACAATCCGGCGCTCGTCAAGCAGAAGAGCCGGGACTTCTACTGGTACTCCCCCGTGCTGAAGCGCCAGCTCGACGCCGTCACCGGGGACATCGTCGTCAGCCCGCGCTCGACCGCTGAAGTGGTCGCCACGCTCGGCGCCGCCCACGCGCTCGGCATTCCGGTGACGCCGCGGGGCTCCGGCACCGGCAATTACGGGCAGGCCATGCCGCTGTCGGGCGGGATCATCCTCAACCTCGCCGAGATGAACCAGGTCACGGCCATCGGCCCCGGCACCGTGCGCAGCGAGCCCGGCGCGATCCTGGCCGACATCGACCGGCAGACCCGGGCGCACTCCGCCCAGGAACTGCGGATGCACCCCTCGACCTACAACACCGCCTCGATCGGCGGCTTCGTCGCGGGCGGCTCCAGCGGCGTCGGCTCGATCAACTGGGGCGGGCTGCGCGACCTCGGCAATATCGGGCGGCTCGAGGTCGTGACGATGGAATCCAGCCCGCGCGTACTGGACCTCACCGGCGAGGATCTCGCCAAGGTGGCGCATGCCTACGGCACCAACGGCGTGATCACCGCTGTCGAGATGCCGCTTACGGCCGCGCCGGACTGGGTCGACGTGATCATCGGCTTCGACAGTTTCAGGGAGGCCGCCGCCTTCGGCAACGCGCTCGGCGAGCAGGACGGGCTGCTGACCAAGCTGATCGCGCCGATCGCCGCCCCGGTGCCGCAAAGCTACTTTCTGCGCCACAAGCGTTACCTGCCCCCTGGCAAGAGCATCGTGCTCGTCATGGTCGCCGCCTTTGCCCTCGGCGCCTTCCACACCTTCGTCCGGCGGTTCGGCCGGGCGTCGGTCCTGCTCGATGCGAGCGCGATGTCCTCCGACGAGTTGCAAGGCCTGCCCGCCAACTACGAACTCTCCTGGAACCACACCACCCTGCGGGCGCTCCGCGTCGATCCCGCCATCACCTACCTTCAGGTCCTGTTCCCCTTTCCCACCCAGCTCGACACGATCGCACGCGTGCACGCGCATTTCGGCGACGAGGTGATGGGCCACCTCGAATTCGTGCGGTTCAACGGGGTGGTCACCTGCTTCGGCCTGTCGCTCGTGCGGTTCACGACCGAGGCGCGGCTGGACGAGATCGTGCGCATCCACGAGGACATGGGCGCCCCCATCTTCAATCCCCATCGCTACACGCTCGAGGAAGGCGGCATGAAGCAGACGGACGCCGTGCAGCTCGCCTTCAAGCGGGAGGCCGATCCCGATGGCCTCCTGAACCCTGGCAAGATGATCGCCTGGGACGACCCCGGTTTCGACTACAGCAGCGGCAAGACCTACCTCTTCCCGAGTCTGTCACCCGTTGCCGCAACCGGCTGACGATCCGCTTGCGCATCCTCGTCCTCTACGCCCACCCCGTCGAAACCAGCTTTGTGGCGGGCCTGCATCGGACGGCGGTGGCCGCGCTGCGCCGCAACGGCCACGAGGTCGACGACTGCGATCTCAATGCGGAAGGCTTCGATCCCGTGCTGTCGCGGCAGGATCGGCTCGACTACCACGACGTCGCCCGCAATGCCGGGCGCGTCGCGCCCTATATCGAGCGGCTGAAGGCGGCCGAAGCGCTCCTGTTCATCTATCCCGTCTGGAACTTCGGCTTTCCCGCGATCCTCAAGGGCTATCTCGACCGGGTCTGGCTGCCCGGCGTCGCCTTCGAGATCGATGCGCGCGGCAATCTCGACCTCACGCTGCGCCATGTCCGGCGCCTCGGGGCGGTCTGCACCTATGGCGGCCAGCGCTGGCGCGCGATGCTGATGGGCGACCCGCCCCGCCGCTCGATCACGCGCATGATCCGCGCCCATGTGGCGGTGGGTGCGCGCTGCGACTACCTCGCCTGCTACGACATGAACCACACGACGGAGCCCCAGCGTGCCGCCTTCCTGCGCGAGGTCGAGCAGAGGCTCTCGCGCTGGCATTAGAAACGGTCGACCGATGATCCCCAATGTCCTTTCCATCGCGGGCTCCGACCCGAGCGGCGGCGCCGGGATCCAGGCGGACCTCAAGACCTTCGCGGCGCTCGGCTGCTACGGCATGGCGGTCCTCACCGCCTTGACCGCGCAGAACACGAGGGGCGTCACCGGCGTCCACGTGCCGCCGCCCGCCTTCGTCGCGGCCGAGATCGACGCCATCTTCGCCGACATCCGGGTCGACGCGGTCAAGCTCGGCATGCTCGCCGATGCCGCCGTCGTCGGTGTCGTGGCCGACCGCCTCCGGGCGCATGGGGCGCGGCACGTGGTGCTCGATCCCGTGCTCGTCGCCACCAGCGGCGACAGCCTCGGCGCGCCGGGCGTGGTCGAGGCGATGCGCACGCACCTGCTGCCCTTCGCGGCCCTGATCACGCCCAATCTTCCCGAAGCCGCCCGCCTCGCCGAAGGGCCGCTTGCCGCAAGCGTGGCGGACATGCGCGCGGTGGCGCGCCGCCTGATCGAGGGCGGCGCCCGGGCGGTGCTGGTCAAGGGCGGCCACCTCGGGAGCGCCGAGGCGGTCGATGTCCTGGATGACGGGGTGACCGTGCTGGAGCTCACTGCGCCCCGCATCGCGACCAACAACACACATGGAACGGGCTGCACGCTGTCCTCCGCCATCGCCGCCCATCTCGCGCGCGGCCTTGCGCTGACCGACGCCGTGCGCGAGGCGAAGGCCTATCTCACGCAGGCCTTGCGCCGGAGCGACGAGCTGACGGTGGGCGGCGGCCACGGCCCGGTCCAGCATATGCCCGCACGCCGGCCCTGAGACCCGAGCCCGCCATGCGCCTTGCCGTCGTCTCTGATGTCCACGGCAATCTGCCGGCGCTCGATGCCGTGATCGCGGACCTGGCAACCCGACGGGTCGACCGGATCGTCAATCTCGGCGACTGCGTATCCGGTCCGCTCTGGCCGCGCGCCACGCTGGAGCGGCTACGCGCGCTGGATTGGCCGACCGTGCGCGGCAACCATGATCGCATGGTCGGGCTGGACGCACCGGCATCCTTGTCCCGCACCGACGCCTTCGCGCGGGCCGACCTCGATGATGACGGGTGCCGCTGGCTGGCCGGCCTGCCTGCCCAACTCGATCTCTCAACGCGCATGGTCGCTTTCCATGGCTGTCCCCGCGATGACGATGCCTACCTTCTCGAAGACGTCACCGGCGGGCGTCTCACCCCGGCGGCACCCGCCACGGTGGCCGGGCGGCTGGCCGGCACGACGGCCCGTCTCCTGCTCTGCGGCCACAGTCATCTGGCGAGCGTCCTGCGCCTCCCCGATGGGCGCTGGATCGTCAACCCCGGCAGCGTCGGCTGCCCCGCCTACGACGACCCCACTCCACCCGCGCATGTCTCGGAAAGCGGCAGCCCGGCCGCGCGCTACGCCATCCTGACGCTCGATCCGCACGAGACCGACGAACCAACTTTTGAGCTGCTGGCGATCGCCTACGACCACAGGGCGGCCAGCCGCCGCGCGCTGGCCTGCGGCAGAGCGGACTGGGCGGGCGCCTTGTCCTCGGGCTTCGCGAGTGACAGGTAAGGCGGCGAATGCCTGACGGAGAGGTCCCATGAACATGTCGCCGAGCTTCACGCGGGCCGAACGGATGGCGGCCACGGGTCCCCTGCCGGCCGGCCACCCCGCCGTGAAGCCGCGCAGGATCGGGGTCTTGCTCAGCAACCTCGGCACCCCTGACGCCACGGACTACTGGTCGATGCGACGCTATCTCGGCGAGTTCCTCTCGGACCGCCGCGTCATCGAGACGCCCCGCGCCCTGTGGTGGCTGATCCTCAACGGGATCATCCTGACGATCCGGCCGGGCCGCAAGGGCAAGGACTACGAGACGATCTGGAATCGCGAGCTCAACGAGAGCCCGCTGAAGACCATCACCCGCAACCAGGCGACCAAGCTCCAGGCCTCGGTGGAGGCCGGCCTGCTCGGTTCCGAGGGACGCAACGTGATCGTCGACTGGGGCATGCGCTACGGCAATCCCTCGATCAAGTCGGCGCTCGACCGTCTGCATGGCGCGGGTTGCGACCGCATTCTTCTGGTGCCGCTCTATCCGCAATACGCGGCGGCCACGAGCGCGACAGCGTGCGACAAGATGTTCGAGGCCCTCATGACGATGCGCTGGCAGCCCGCGCTCCGCGTCGCGCCGCCCTACCATGACGACCCCGTCTATATCGACGCCCTGGCCGAGTCGGTGACCGAGCACCTGAAGGGACTGGCGGAGGAGCCCGAGGTGATCCTCGCCTCGTTTCATGGCGTGCCGAAGTCGTATCTTCTCAAGGGCGACCCCTATCACTGCCAGTGCGTCAAGACCGGCCGGCTGCTGCGCGAGCGGCTGGGCTTCACGGCCGAGAAGTTCCGGATCACCTTCCAGTCCCGCTTCGGCGGAGCCGAATGGCTGAAGCCCTATACGGACGAGACCATCAAGGGGCTGGCGGCCCAGGGCGTCAAACGCCTAGCGGTGCTGACCCCCGGCTTCTCCGCCGATTGCCTGGAGACCATCGAAGAGATCGGCGGCGAGAACGCCGAATACTTCCATCACGGCGGCGGCACCACCTTCAGCCGCATCGAGTGCCTCAACGACGGTCCCGGAGGTCTGCGGGTTATTGAGGCGATCGTGCGGCGTGAACTCGCCGGCTGGGTGGACCTGCCGGTGCGCGTGCCGGCGGACGCTCCCGCCTGATCATGGATTCACGGCCGGCACGATAGGCCGTGTCGCGCTGGTTGATGCTCCGAAATAGCGCAAGAATCCTAAAGCGCCTTAACCTTTGGACACACGGACCAGCCGGGCCCATGCTATGTACGTCCCGTGGTGGCACAGTTTGATGCGGCACACCGATTGCCCCTGAGGGGAGCGGGCTGGACCGGATCGGCACCTTGTGCCGGACGACAGCCCTCTTCGAGCAGAGGTCACGACCGTGTCCGTTTCCAGCGACGTTCTGTCGGACAGTCCAGCAGCCCGGATTTCGCAGCCGGGCGTATCGCCCAGGCGCCGCGCGCGCTCCAAGTCCATTCCTGGGGTGCGCTCCGTGACCGCGCTCAATCGAGCGCTGTTCGGCATCGGCGTGGCGGGAGCGGACGCGCTGGTCGTGGTGGCCAGCGCCTTGGCCTCGGGGCTCGTTTACCAGCAGGATGCCAAGACCTGGGATACGGTGGAAGCCGGGGTCATCATCGCCGCCCTTTTCCTCGGCACCAACATTCTCCGGCACGCCTACGAGATCCCGACCTACCTGTCGCACAAGGGTCATGCCGAAAGCGCGCTGAAGGCCTGGGTGATCGCCTTCGGCGCGGCACTCTCGCTGGGCTTCCTCACCAAGACGAGCGCGCTCTTCTCGCGGGGCGCGACGGGCATCCTGTTCGTGGGTGGCTTCGGCGCCCTGATGGTGTTCCGTAACATCCTCGTCCATCGCATGCGCAGCAGGGCGGCCTCGGGTGCGATCACGTCCCGGGCCATCATGCTGGTGGGCACCGAGGCGGAGATCCTGGGATTTTACGCCCGCTATCATCCGCAGCAGTGCGGCCTGCGCGTGGTCGGCGCGTGTGTGCTGCGCGACAGCGCGGACAATCTGCAGGACGACCTGGCGCTGGCCGTGGCGACCGCGCGCATGGCACCGCCCGACGACGTCTTCCTGCTGATCCCCTGGGGCGACACCGATCTGCTCGCGCGGTGCGTCGACATGTTCCGCCGCCTGCCCTCGGACATCCATCTCGGCCCCGCCGCCTTCCTGGAACGCTACGGCGACATGCGCATCGACCGCTCCGGGCCGATCTGCAGCATGCATCTCGTGCGCAGCCCGATGTCGACCTTCGACATCGTGTCCAAGCGCGTCTTCGACCTGGTGGTCGCCGGTCTGGCGCTGCTGATCCTCAGCCCGGTGCTGGTGCTCGCGGCGGCCGCGATCAAGCTCGAAAGCCGGGGACCGGTCTTCTTCACCCAGCGCCGCTACGGCTTCAACCAGCAGCCGTTCCGCATTTTCAAGTTCCGCTCGATGACCACCATGGAGGACAGCGCCAAGCTCACCCAGGTCACCAAGGGCGACCGGCGCGTGACCCGAGTCGGACGCGTCCTGCGCAAGACCAGCATCGACGAACTGCCCCAGCTCATCAACGTCCTGCGGGGCGACATGTCGCTCGTCGGCCCGCGCCCGCACGCCCTGGCCCACGACCAGCAGTTCGAGCGGACCATCGCGTCCTATGCGCGGCGACACAACGTCCGGCCCGGCATCACGGGCTGGGCCCAGGTGCGAGGCTGGCGCGGCGAGACGGACACGCCGGAAAAGATCCAGGGCCGCATCGAGCATGACTTCCAGTACATCGACAACTGGTCGTTCTGGTTCGACATCGCGATCATCTTCCGGACGATCTTCTCGCCCGGCACGTTCCGCAACGCGAACTGAAGGGCGTCAGGACCGGTTGTAGACGTCCTCGATGCGGATGATGTCGTCCTCGCCGAGATAGCTGCCGGTCTGCACCTCGATCAGCTCGATATCGATCTTGCCGGGATTGGCGAGCCGGTGGACGCTGCCGATGGGCAGGTAGATCGACTCGTTCTCGTGCACGAGCTTGATCGCGCCATCGAGGGTGACCTCCGCCGTGCCGCGCACGACCACCCAGTGCTCGGCCCGGTGATGGTGCTTCTGCAACGACAGCCGGCCGCCCGGCTTCACCACGATGCGCTTGACCTGGTAGCGGCCTCCCTCGTCGATGCTCTGGTAGTAGCCCCAGGGCCGGAAGGAGCGCCGGTGCTCGGAGGCCTCCCGGCGCTTCATGGTTTTCAGCTGTTCGACGAGGTCCTTGACGCGCCCGGCCTCGGCGCTGTTCAGCACGAGGACGGCGTCGTGCGTCGTCACCACGATCACGTTGTCGACGCCGACCACGGCCGTCAGGATGTCGTTGGCTCGGATATGCACGTTGTTGGCGTTCATCAGCACGCCCGAACCGCGCACCGAATTGCCCTGCGCGTCCCGCTCCGACAGCTGCCAGACCGCGTGCCAGTTTCCGATATCGGACCAGCCCATATCGGCCGGCAGCACGGCGCACCGCGCCGTCCGTTCCATCACGGCGTAGTCGATCGAGATCTTGTGGGCACGCGCGAAGGCCGTCTCGTTCAGCTTGAACATGCCGAGGTCGGTGGTGCCGCTCGCCACCGCGTCCCGCGCGATCTCCGCCAAACGCGGCTCGAAGCGCTTGAGCTCCTCCAGCATGACGTCGGCCCGGAAGACGAAGTTACCGGAGTTCCAGAGATAGCCTTCCGCGACATAGCCGACCGCCGTCGCCGCGTCCGGCTTCTCGACAAAGGCGTCCACCACGAGCACGGGCGAGTCCCGTTCGACCGGCTCACCCGGCCTGATATAGCCGAAGCCCGTGCCGGGATGCGTCGGCTTGATGCCGAAGGTGACGATGGCCCCATTCGCGGCCGCTTCGGCCGCCTGGCGGCAGAGCTTCACGAATTCCTCCCGCCGCTCGACCACGTGATCGGCGGCGAAGATCGCCACGATGGTCGAGGGGTCGCGATTGGCGGCGATCTCGGCGGCGACCGCGACGGCCGGCGCCGAGTCGCGTCGCACGGGCTCCAGCACGATCTCGGCCTCGACACCCACCTGCTCGATCTGCTCGGCGACGTAGAAGCGGTAATCGAGGCTCGTGATGACGATCGCCGGGTCGAACAGCGAGCGGTCCCGCAGCATGTCGAGGGCATTCTGGAAGGTGGACTGAACCCCGACGAGCGGAATGAACTGCTTGGGCAGGCTTTCCCGCGATTCCGGCCAGACACGCGTGCCGGACCCGCCGCACATGATCACGGGAAGAATACGCTGCATCATCATCATCCTGTGAGCCAGGGCCTCACCGAAAGCGAGCGCCGGGCGACGACCTCGTCATGGGGTCGCCGCACAGCGTCAGCCGGGAGCGGCGAGCGTCTCACGCCGCCCTTTGATAATCCTTGATGTCAGAAAAGAGGATAGCCGGCCACCGATCCTGTTCGTACTTCAGCGTGAAGGCGGAGGAGGCCAGGAAGACGGGCGCCCCGTCGAGATCGACCGCCGTCGAGGACGGATAGGCGTTCAGGAACTTCTGCAGCTCGGCTCCCTCGCTCGCCGTTACCCAGCGGCAGACCTCGAAACGGCTCGTCTCGAAGGAGACGGGCAGCCCGTACTCCGCCTGGAGCCGCTCGGCGAGCACGTCGAGCTGCAGCGCGCCGACCACGCCGACCATCGCGCCCGATCCGTCATAGGGGACGAAGGTCTGCACGACCCCCTCCTCGGCCATCTGCTGCAAGGCCTCCCGGAGCTTCTTGGCCTTCATGGCGTCGGTCAGCTTCACGCGGCGCAGGATCTCGGGCGCGAAGCTCGGCACGCCGCGGAAGACGAGGTTCTCGCCCTCGGTCAGGGTGTCGCCGATCCGCAGCGTGCCATGATTGGGGATGCCGACGACGTCGCCGGGATAGGCCTCCTCGGCCAGCGCCCGCTCCTGCGCGAAGAAGAACTGCGGCGCGTTGAGCGCCATCGGCTTGCCCGTGCGCACGAGGCGCGCCTTCATGCCCCGCGTAAGCTTGCCCGACGACACGCGCATGAAGGCGATGCGGTCGCGGTGGTTGGGATCCATGTTCGCCTGGATCTTGAAAACGAAGCCGCTCATCTTGGCCTCGTGCGCGTCCACGAAGCGGCTTTCGGCCTGCAGCCCACGGGGCGCCGGCGCGAAGGCGCCCAGCGCGGCGATCAGGTCGGCGACCCCGAAGGTGCGCAGCGCGCTGCCGAAGAAGACCGGCGTGAGATGGCCCTCGAGAAAGGCCTGCTCGTCGAAGGGGCGGCAGGCGTCCCGCGCGAGCTCGAGTTCATCGAGAGCGGCATCGGCCTCGAACGGCGGCAGGAGCGCGCGGATGACGGGGTCGCGCGGCCCGCTCACCGGGATGGTCGGCGCGCCGACGTCCGCGTCGAGGCGACGGATCTCGTTGCGGGCGAGGTCGTAGGTGCCCGCGAAGGCCCGGCCCCGCCCGATTGGCCAGGTCATCGGCGCGGTGTCGAGGGCCAGCACCTTCTCGATCTCGTCCAGCAGGTCGAAAGGATCGCGCGTCTCGCGGTCCATCTTGTTGATGAAGGTGACGATCGGGATGTCGCGCAGCCGGCAGACCTCGAA
>CAXTVD010000048.1:0-17050 GCA_964247575.1 uncultured Lichenihabitans sp. | reverse complement strand
GTCGCCGCCTGTGTATTTTCAACCTTTCCTGAAACGACTAGAAGGGGTGGGCTCGGGGGCTTCCAATGTTTGCACATGGCATTGCGGGGCTCCCATCGATGGCCGTCACCCGCGCCTCGCCGCTATGGCGGCGCCTGCTCTGGGTCCTGGCGATCTGGGCCGCTAGCGTGATGGCCCTCGGGATCGTCGACTTCGTATTGCGAGCCTGGCTCAAGGCCTGAGCGCGTGCCATCAGGATGTCCGACCGATGCAGCTTCCTCCGCTTGTCCAGACCTTCGTGCTCCACTTCGGCGAGATGGGATCACGCTGGGGGATCAACCGCACGGTCGGGCAGATTTATGCGCTGCTGTTCGTCTCGCCCCGTGCGCTCAACGCCGACGAGATTGTGGAACGGCTCGGCGTGTCGCGCTCCAATGTCAGCATGGGGTTGAAGGAACTGCAGGCCTGGAACCTCGTGCGGTTGCAGCACCTGCCCGGCGACCGGCGCGACTACTTCTCCACGCCCGACGACATCTGGCAGATCGTGCGGACCCTCGTGGAGGAGCGCAAGAAACGTGAGATCGACCCCACCCTCACCTTGCTCCGGCAGATCCTGCTGGACGAGCCGCAGTCGGAGGAGGAGCGCCACGCGCAGGACCGCCTGCGTGAGATGCACGACCTCTTCGAGCTGTTTTCGGGATGGTACACCGATGTCCAGCGGCTCGACACCGACCGCCTCGTGCAGCTTCTGAAGATCGGCTCCAAGGTGCAGAAGGTGTTCGAGATGACGGGGAAGTTCAGCCTCGTTCCCGGGATGGGGCGCGGCAAGCGCTGAGAGCCGGGCCGACGGGTCAGCGCGTGCCGAACATCCGGTCCCCGGCGTCGCCGAGCCCCGGTACGATATAGCCGTGGTCGTTCAGGTGGCTGTCGACCGCCGCGGTCCAGATCTCGACGTCGGGGTGCTCGCTGCGCAGCTTGGCGATGCCCTCGGGGGCCGCCAGCAGGCAGACGAAGCGGATGTCCCTGGCCCCGCGCGCCTTGAGGCGCTCGACCGCCGCCGCAGCGGAGTTGGCGGTGGCGAGCATCGGATCCATCACGATGGTCAGACGCTCCGCCAGATCCGCCGGCGCCTTGAAGTAATACTCGACGGCCTGCAGCGTCTCCGGGTCGCGGTAGAGGCCGATATGAGCGACCCGCGCGGAGGGCACGAGATCGAGCATGCCGTCCAGGAAGCCGACGCCCGCTCGCAGGATCGGCGCGAAGACCAGCTTCTTGCCCGCGATCATCGGGGCCTGCATCGTGGCCAGCGGGGTCTCGACCTCCACCATTTCGACCGGCAGGTCCCGCGTCACCTCGTAGCAGAGCAGCATCCCGATCTCGTTGAGGAGCTGCCGGAATCCCTTGGTGGACCGCGAGGCGGTCCGCATCAGGGTCAGCTTGTGCTGGACAAGGGGGTGGTCGACCAGATGCACCCCGGCCTGAACCTCCTGCATATCGGTCTCTCCCTCGCCGGTCGGGGCCTCGGCTGCGCGCCGTCCCCCGGCCCGGGCCGATGTAGCACGGCGGCGGCGAAAAGCGAGGCATGCGGGCCTGGTGATCGAGATGGCCCGACCGCCGAATTGGTGTAGTCCTAGCGCCAACCCGATGCGTCGGCTTCCATGGAGCGATCATTTTGCGCTGCCCCGTCCCTGTCGTGAACGAGCGAAAAATCCTCTGCGTCTTCCCCGCCTACACGCCCTCCTTCGGCACCTTCTCGGGCGCCTATTCCCTCATGCGGGTCAAGGCCTTCATGCCGCCCCAGGGGCTTCTGGTCATCGCAGCCTACATGCCCGAGCGCTGGCAGGTCCGCTTCATCGACGAGAACCTGCGCGAGGCGAGCGAGGCCGACTACGCCTGGGCGGATGCCGTCTTCGTCAGCGGCATGCACGTCCAGGAGCCGCAGATCCGTGACATCCACGCCCGGGCCAGGGCGCATGGCAAGGTGACGGCCCTCGGCGGTTCGTCGGCCTCGGCGGCGCCCGAGAAATACGACTATTTCGACTACCTCCACGTCGGCGAACTCGGCGACGCGACGGACCGGCTGGTGTCGATCCTCGACGCGGATGTCAGCCCGCCGCCGGGTCAGGTGGTCCTTGAGACGAAGGACCGGGTGGCGCTGTCGGAGTTCCCGCTGCCGAGCTACGCGGCGCTGCCGCTCAAGAAATACCTCCTGGGGTCGGTGCAGTTCTCGTCGGGGTGCCCGTATCGCTGCGAGTTCTGCGACATTCCCGCGCTCTATGGTCGCCAGCCGCGGCTCAAGACCGCCGAGCAGCTGATCGCCGAACTCGACGCCTTCATCGCGCAGCCGGCGCACCCGGCGGTGATCTACTTCGTCGACGACAACTTCATCGGCAACCGCAAGGCGACGCGGGACATGCTGCCCCACCTCATCGCCTGGCAGAAGAAGCACGATTATCCCCTGCAGTTCGCCTGCGAGGCGACGCTCAACATCGCCAAGCAGACCGAGATCCTGGAGCTCATGCGCGAGGCCGGCTTCTTCACGGTGTTCGTCGGCATCGAGACGCCCGAACTCGACGCGTTGAAGAGCATCGCCAAGGACCACAACAACGCCGTCCCGATGATGGAGGCGATCAAGACCCTGAATGACTACGGGCTGGAGGTGACGTCCGGCATCATCCTGGGCCTCGACACCGAGACCGAGTCGTCCGAGGAGCTCCTGAAGCAGTTCGTCGACCGCTCGGCGGTTCCCGTGCTGACCATCAACCTGCTGCAGGCGCTGCCGAAAACCCCGCTCTGGGATCGTCTCACGCGGGAGAACCGGCTGGTCAACGACCCGTCGCTGGAGTCCAACGTGCGCTTCCTGCGTCCGCACGACGAGGTGGTGGCGAGCTGGCGCCGGGCGATCGCGCACGCCTACGCCCCGGAGAACATCTTCGCCCGGTTCCGCTACCAGATGGACCACACCTACGGCAACCGCATCACGACCCCGGCCAAGGGAAAACTGACCCGCGCCAATCTCCGCCGCGCCGCGATCATGGGATGGAACATCATCTGGCAGATCGGGGTGAAGTCGGACTATCGCAGGCCGTTCTGGCAGTCGACGTGGCATGCGCTGAAGAAGGGGCAGATCGAGGCGATCTTCAACATGGGTTTCGTGTGCCACCATCTCATCCGCTTCACCCGGGAAGCGCTGCGGGGCGAGCACAACGCCTCCTTCTACGCGGCCAAGGCGGCGGCCAAGACGACCGCGCTCGGCCATTCCGCCCTGGCCGCCGTGGGCGCGCCGGAGCGCAAATCGGCCTGAGGGGGGCGGGCCGAAACTTTAGCGTAGCCATGCGTGTTGTCCGGCCATATCGGGGGGAATCATGCGCTCAATCGTCATCGCCTTGCCGCTCGTCCTGCTGCTGCCGATGGGTGCGGCGAAGGCTCAGGTCGGCGGCAGTTACCAGGGAAGCTGCACCGGCATCAGCCAGGACGGCTCCATGCTGAGCGCCCGCTGCCGCGCCGCGAGCGGACAGTTCTTCGAGTCCACCATCGATGTGGAGCGCTGCCGCGGTCAGGGCGTGTCGAACACCAATGGTCGCCTGACCTGCGGGGGCGTGCAGGGGTCGGCTCGTCCCGCCGGGGGCGGTCGCTTCGGCGACGAGGGCGGACCGCGCCGCTATCAGCGTTATGACGGAGAGGGAGGGCCGCCTCGGGGCTACGATGCGCCTCCGCCGCGCTATCGTCCCCCGGAGGACCAGAATTACGGCTATGCCCCGCCTCCCCGTCGGCCCCGCTACGATCCCGACCAGGAGGATTGAGGCGGCGGAGCGGCGACGGTTGCCGGCGAGTTCAGGTCGCCAGACCAGCCAGCCATGACCGCCCTGCAGCGGGTGCGGGCAGACCGAGATGGTCCGCCACGCTTGCCCCGATATCCGCAAGGGTCGTTCGGCGGCCGATGCGCGCCGGGCCTTGCCCGACCGTATGCGCCAGGATCGGCACAGCCTCACGGGTATGGTCCGTGCCGTGCCACGTCGGGTCATTGCCGTGGTCCGCGGTGATCACGAGGAGATCGTCCATTCGGAGCGCGGCGCGAAGGGCGGGCACCTGCCGGTCGAAGGCCTCGAGGCATGCGGCATAGCCCGGCACATCCCGGCGGTGCCCGTACTCGCTGTCGAAGTCGACGAGGTTGGCGAAGACCAATCCGCCTTCGGGCAGATGCGTCAGGCCGTCGATCGACAACGCCAAGTTCTCGGCGTTCGTCGCGCCCTTGCGCTCCTCGCCCGTGAAGCGGTGAGCGAAGATGTCGCCGATCTTGCCGACGCTGACGACGGCACGCCCGGCCTCGATCGCGCGCTCCAACAGGGTCCCGTGCGGAGGCGGAACGGCGAAATCCCTCCGGTTGGCCGTGCGCCGGAACGTTGTGGGATCATCGCCCAGGAAGGGACGGGCGATCACCCGCCCGATCTTCAGCGGATCGCAAAGCCGTCGCGCGATGCGGCAGGTGTCGAGCAGCCGTTCGAGCCCGAACGCCTCCTCGTGCGCCGCGATCTGGAACACCGAGTCGGCGGAGGTGTAGCAGATCGGTCGCCCGGTCCGCAGGTGTTCGGCCCCGTACCGGGCAATGATCGCCGTGCCGGAGGCATGACAGTCACCCAAGATCCCCGGCAGGCCCGCCTGCTCGATCAGCGCAGCGGTGAGCGAGAGCGGAAAGCAGGGCGTGGTCTGGGGAAACACGCCCCAGGCGAAGGGCACCGGCGTGCCCGCCATCTCCCAGTGGCCGGACGGCGTGTCCTTGCCGTTCGACTGTTCCACGGCAAAGCCGAAGGACGCGCCGTCGCGAGCGGGCACGAGCCCCGGCGGCCGACGTCCCGTGGCGGCCGCGCAGGTGTCGCCGAGCCCAAGGGCGCAGAGATGGGGCAGGTGCAAGGGTCCCCTTCGCAAACCGGCCCGGTCGCCGTGCCCGGCGGCACAGGCCTCGGCGATATGGCCGAGCGTATCCGCGCCGGCGTCACCGTAGGCCGCCGCATCGGGGGCCGCGCCGCAGCCCACCGAGTCGAGAACGAGGATCAGGGCCCGGGGCAGAGGGGCTACTCCGCCGTGACGGCGGCCGGTGCCGCCTCGACCCGGAAGGCCGCCGCGAACAGGGCCTTGGTGTAATCGGTCTGCGGGTCGCGGAAGAGGGTGGTGGCGGGGCCGGCCTCGACCACCCGGCCGTGCCGCATGACGATGACCTCCGCCGCCAGCGCCCGCACCACCTTCAGATCGTGGCTGATGAAGAGGTAGGCGAGACCGCGCTTCTTCTGCAGGTCGCGCAGGAGGTCGACGATCTGGGCCTGCACCGACATGTCGAGGGCCGAGGTCGGCTCGTCCAGCACGACGAATTTGGGTTCCAGCACCATGGCGCGGGCGATGGCGATGCGCTGACGCTGTCCACCCGAGAATTCGTGCGGATAGCGGTCCATCGCTGCGGGGTCGAGGCCCGTATCGGCCAGGGCGCGGGCGACGACCTCGCGCCGTCCGGCATAGGACAGGGGCTTGTCCTGCAGCGCCAGACCCTCCGCCACGATCTCGGCGACGGACATGCGCGGCGACAGGGACCCGAACGGGTCCTGGAAGACGACCTGGATGTCGCGCCGCAGCGGGCGCATGGCGCGGCGGTCCAGCCCGTCGATGCGACGGCCGAGATAGAGGATACGGCCTTCGCTGCGGATCAGGCGGAGGATGGCGAGGCCGAGCGTGGTCTTGCCCGAGCCGGACTCGCCGACGACGCCGACCGTCTCGCCTTCGCGGATGGCGACGGAGATGCCGTCCACCGCCTTCACATGACCGACGGTGCGGCGCAGGAAGCCGCGCTTGATCGGGAACCAGACGCGCACGTCCTCGGCCTGCACGATCGGCTTGGCGGAAAGGTCGGCCGGAGGCGGCGTGCCCTTCGGCTCGGCCACGAGCAGCATCTGCGTGTAGGGGTGCTGGGGGGCGGCGAACACCGTCTCGACCGGGCCCGCCTCGACGATGCGGCCGCGCTGCATGACGGCGACATCGTCGGCGATGCGGCGCACGATGCCGAGATCGTGCGTGATGAAGAGCATCGCCATGCCGAGGCGAGCCTGGAGGTCCTTGAGAAGGGCGAGGATCTGCGCTTGCACGGTTACGTCGAGCGCGGTGGTCGGCTCGTCGGCGATGAACAGCTTGGGCTTGTTGGCGAGCGCCATGGCGATCATCACGCGCTGGCGCTGCCCGCCCGACAACTGGTGCGCATAGGCGCCCAGCCGGCCGGCGGGATCGGGGATGCCCACGTCGCCGAGCAGGGCGACGACGCGTGCGCGGATGGCGTCGCGCCCGCGTGCGCCGTGCAGCGCCAGGATCTCGCCGACCTGCCGCTCGATCGGATGTAAGGGATTGAGCGAGGTCATGGGTTCCTGGAACACCATGGTGATGTCGTTGCCGCGCACCCCCCGCATCTCGGCTTCGCTGGCCTTCAGGAGGTCTCTGCCGTCGAACAGGATCTCCCCCGCGACCGCCGCCCCCGAGGCGCCGTGCAGGCGGGCAATCGACAGCGCCGTCACCGACTTGCCCGATCCCGACTCGCCCACGAGGGCCAGCGTGCGCCCTCGCTCCAGCGCGAAGGAGACACCCTGCACCGCCTCCGTGCGCCGGCCGCCCTGGGTGAAGGCGATGGTGAGGTCGCGGACGGAGAGGAGGGGAGCGGACACCGGGCAAGCCGCAGAAGGTCGTCGGGCATGGCCGGTCCGAGGCCGACAACGGTCATGCCCGCCGGCTCGATAAGACGGCGGTCGTCCGAGATGAAGGCTTGGCAGCGGGACGCGCTCGCGGTCACGAGGTGGACCGCGTCCATGACCCGCAACATGGTGTCCGAGCCGCCACTTTCCGTTTCGAACGCCGAGATAAATGCATTCGTGTCCACATAGACCGACAGCATCATCTTGGCCCGTTCAATCGTCGCGCAGGCTTCGAATATAGGCCACGACGTCCTCGGGCGAGGCAAAGTTCGCGCGCCTGAGATGCCGGAAACGCTCTGAGAACGATCTGCCGACGGGCGCTGCCGGTTCCGTCCCGGCCCCCCTGTCTGAAATCACAGGCACCTCGATTGTCACACGCACGTCGGCCGTATCCTGGAGCCCCTCCCGCAGATCCGCGGGCAACTTCGACACGGGATAGTGTTCGCGAACGATGCGGTTCATGATTGCCTCGTGCCCCGACTTTAGCACAGTCACCGGAACGTCTTGCGCGGATCGAAGGCGTCGCGCACGGCCTCGCCGATGAAGATCAGCAGGGAGAGCATGATCGCGATGGTGAAAAAGCCGGTCAGGCCGAGCCAGGGCGCCTGGGTGTAGGATTTGCCCTGCAGCAGCAGTTCGCCCAGCGAGGGCGAGCCGGGCGGCAGACCGAAGCCGAGGAAGTCGAGCGAGGTCAGCGTCGTAATCGAGCCGTTCAGCACGAAGGGCAGGAAGGTGAGCGTCGCCACCATGGCGTTGGGCAGCAGGTGGCGCGTCATGATGCGGACGTTGGACAGGCCGAGCGCCCGGGCGGCGTTGACGTATTCGAAGTTGCGGGCGCGCAGGAACTCCGCGCGGACGACATGGACGAGGTTCACCCAGGAGAACAGCAGAAGGATGCCGAGCAGCACGAAGAAGCCGGGCGTCAGCATCGCGGAGATGATGATCAGCAGATAGAGGTGGGGCAGCGACGACCAGATCTCGATGAAGCGCTGGAAGATCAGGTCCGTCCAGCCACCGAAGTAGCCCTGGACCGCGCCGGCCGCGATGCCGACCGCCGACGAGATGCCGGCCAGCAGCAGGCCGAACAGGATGGAGATGCGGAAACCGTAGATCAGGCGCGCCAGCACGTCCCGGCTCTGGTCGTCCGTGCCGAGCCAGTTGGTCTCCAGCGCCGCACAGGGCCGGGTCGCCGGAGGGGTGCCGTTGTGGCGCGTGATCGCGTCGCGACATTGCGCGTCGCTGAGCAGCCACGTCGGCGGGGAGGGCACGGTCGTGGGTGGGTTGAGGTTATGGGTCGTGTAGCTGTAGCGGATGGGCGGCCAGATCATCCAGCCATGGGCGTTGATCTCGTCGGCGATGACGGGGTCGCGGTAGTCGGTCTCTGCGAGGAAGCCGCCGAACTTCTCCTCCGGGTAATCGCGAAAGATCGGAAACAGCCATTCGCCCTGATAGGAGGCGACGATCGGCCTGTCATTGGCGAGAAATTCAGCGAACAGCGACAGGACGAAGATGACCGCAAAGATCAAGAGGGACCAGTAGCCCCTCCGGTTGGCCCTGAAATTGGCGAGCCGACGGCTGTTGATGGGGGACAGCGCCAGCCACCCCCTGGCCGGAAGGGCCGGGGCCAGCGGCGCGTCCCGCGGAAAGGTCGGATCGACGATCGCGTCCACCTCAGACCTCGCGCGTTTCGAAATCGAGGCGCGGGTCGATCCAGGCATAGGTCAGGTCGGACAGCAGGTTCACCACGAGGCCGAGCAGGGCGAAGATGTAGAGCGTGCCGAAAACGACGGGGTAGTCGCGATTGAGGATCGAATCGTAGGACAGCAGCCCCAGACCGTCGAGCGAGAAGATGCTCTCGATCAGCAGGGCGCCCGTGAAGAACGCGCTGACGAAGGCGCCGGGAAAGCCGGCCACGACGATCATCATGGCGTTGCGGAACACATGGCCGTAGAGCACGCGCCGCTCGCTCAGGCCCTTCATCCGGGCGGTCTGCACATACTGCTTGCGGATCTCCTCCAGGAACGAGTTCTTGGTGAGGAAGGTCGCCGTGGCAAAGGAGCCGATGGTCATGGCCGTCACCGGCAGGGTGATGTGCCAGAGATAGTCGGTGATCTTGTGCGGCCAGTTGAGGTCCGCCCAGTTGTCCGACGTCAGCCCGCGCAGGGGAAACACGTCGAAGAAGGATCCGCCGGCGAACAGGATGATCAGCAGCACGGCAAAGAGGAAGCTCGGCAGGGCGTAGCCGATCGTGATCACCCCCGAGGTCCAGATGTCGAACCGCGAGCCATCGCGCACCGCCTTGGCGATGCCGAGCGGGATCGAGATCGCGTAGGAGAGCAGGGTCATCCACAGGCCGAGCGAGATGGAGACCGGCAGCTTCTCGCCGATCAGCGTCAGCACGGAGGCGTGCCCGAAATAGCTCTGCCCGAAATCGAAGACCGCATAGCTGCGGATCATGATCCAGAAGCGCTCGTACCAGGGCTTGTCGAAGCCGAACTGTTTTTCCAGCTCCTTGATGAATTTGGGATCGAGGCCCTGCGCGCCCCGGTATTTGGACGACAGGTCCGAACCGCCGCCCTGCGCCGCGCCGCCGGTGCCGATATCCGAGCCGCCGCCCCCGAGCCGGGCGCTGCCGCCTGTGTCGAAGCCCTGGAGTTGCGCGATGATGCGCTCGACAGGGCCGCCCGGGGCGAACTGCACCACCGCGAAGGAGATCAGCAGGATCCCGAACAGGGTCGGGATCATCAGCAGGAGACGGCGGGCGATATAGGCGGCCACCGCCGGTCAGCCCGGCAGGTTCAGCCGGGCGGCTTTCGCCGGATCGACCCACCAGGTCGACAGCACGCCCGGATCGTAACGGGGCGGCGTCGCGGGTCGGTCATACTCGTCCCAGAAGGCGAGCCAGTGCACCGGCAGGTTCCACATGGGAACCCAGTAATGCCCGGCCCGCAGCACCCGGTCGAGCACGCGGCAGGTCACGGTGAGCTCCTCGCGGCTGCCGGCGACCAGCGCCTTCTCGATCAGGGCGTCGACCACCGGATCGGCGATGCCCGTGAGGTTCTGCGACCCCGGCGTCTTGGCGGCCTCCGAGCCGAATACGAGCCGCAGGCCTTCGCCAGGCGTGAAGCTGCCGCCGTAGTTCTGCGTCACGACATCGAAGTCGAAACTCTGCGTCCGGCTCTGATACTGCGCGGAGTCGACCGCCCTGAACGTTGCCTCGATGCCGAGGAGCCGGAGGTTCTTGATGTAGGGCGCGGTATGCCGCTCGAGGGCGGAGGAGAAGTCGAGGAACTCGATGGTGAAGGGCTGCCCGTCTGGCAGCTTGAGCACCGAACCGTCGCGCTTGCAGCCGGCCTCTCCCAGCATCTTGAAGGCCTGGCCGAGCAGGGCCCGGTCCTGGCCGGACCCATCGCTCTCGGGCGCCCGGTAGGCCTCGTCGAAGACCGCCCCGGACACCTTGCCCCTGAACGGATCGAGGAGCGCGAGTTCCTCCGGCCCGGGCTTGCCGGCCGCCGCCATGGGCGTGTTCTGGAAATACGACCACGTCCGCTGGTAGAGACCGAACATGATGTTCTGGTTGGTCCACCTGAAATCGAAGGCGAGGCCCAGCGCCTCACGGATCCGGGGATCCTTGAACTTGTCCCGGCGCGTGTTGAAGTACCACCCCTGGGCGCCGCGCGGCCCCTGGTCGGGAATGGTCTCGCGCTTGACGCGCCCGTCATTCGCCGCGGGGAAATCGTAGCCCTTGGCCCAGATGATGGAGGTCGCGTCCTCGCGGAAGGTGAAGACGCCGGACTTGAAGGCCTCGAAGCCGACCTGCCGCTCGCGGAAGTACTCGTAGCGGATCGTGTCGAAGTTGTTCTGGCCGACATTGATCGGCAGGTCCCGGGCCCAGTAGTCCGGCACCCGGTCGAAGGTGATCGAGCGGCCCTGCTCGACCCGGCCCACCTTGTAGGCTCCCGAGCCCAGCGGCGGATCGAGGGTCGGATCGTCGAAGGAATGGGCGGTGTAGTAGGCCTTGGAGAAGATCGGCTGGCCGGCCACGACGAGGTGCAATTGCCTGCTGCGGGCGGGGTTCAGTCGAACCACGACGGCCCCGTCGCCGTCCGCTTCCGCCGCATCGAGGTGACGCAGCGTCGACTGGATGATCGGGTGGCCCCTGGTCTTGAGCAGGTTGAGCGAGAAGGCGACGTCGGCCGCTGTGACCGCCGTGCCGTCGTGAAACCGGGCCTCCGGCCGCAGCATGAAGCGGTAGGTCAGCCGGTCCGCCGACCAGCGAACCGCGCGCGCGACCAATCCGTAGACCGCGTCGGGCTCATCCAGCGTGCCGGTCATCAGCGTGTCGAAGGTCGCGCCCATGCCCGCCGCGCCGTTGCCGCGCAGGATATAGATGTTCAGCGTGTCGAAGGTCGTGAAGTTCTGGTTGCCGCTGGTACCCCGCAGTTCCAGCGAGATGCTGCCCCCCTTGGGAGCCTTCGGCTCGACATAGGGCAGCTGCGTGAAATCGGCGGGCAAGGCGAGGTCGCCGAACACCGACATCCCATGCGATTCGGTCTCGCCCTCCGCGGCCTGCACCATGGCCCGGCCGAACAGCGGGCCCGACGCACTCCCGAACGCGACCGCACCGCCCAGGGCGAGCGCAGAACGGCGGGTCAATGCGGCCATGCTGTCCCTCTTGCTCGCGCTTCAGCCTTCCAAGGAAGAGCGCTCGATTGTGTCGTTTTCCCAGGCAGCGCGGATGCTGGATACGCGAAGGGCAGAGCCGACCCAGCTCTGCCCCTCAAGATCCGCGAGAGTGACGCCCCGATCAGGGCGAGGGGGTCGGCGCCGGCAGCGGTTGCGGATCGTCGGACAGGGTGTGCAGGTAGTCCACAATATCGGCGCGCTTCTCCGGGTTAGCCTCGCCGGCATAGCCCATCTTCGTGCCGGGGATGTAGCCCTTCGGATTGGTGATGAACTGGTTGATGTCGTCGAGCGTCCAGTCGCCGCCCTTCTTCTTGATGCCTTCGGAGTACTCGAATCCGACGACGGTCGCCTTCGGACGGCCAACGACGCCCCAGAGCGGCGGACCGATCTTGGCGCCGGCGCCCTTCTGGAAGTTGTGGCAGGCGCCGCAGACCTTCACGTCGGCCTCGCCCTTCTCGACGCTCGCCTTGGCCAGCAGCACGGGGAGCGGCGCCGCCGGGGCGGCATCGGCCATGGCCGGAGCCTGCTCCGGGGCCGCGTCCGGCAAGGCATAGCCGGGCTTGGCCGGCATCGGAGGCGAGAACACGAAACCGGAGAACAGGCCGAGCGCCATGGTCAGCATCAACGTTCCCAAGATCGCACCGGCAATCTTGTTGAATTCGAACGAATCCATCGTGGGCTAAGCTCCAGCGTCCCTAGCGTTCCGTCCGGCGGAGACCCGCCGCCCTCGACGGTGTTACGAGTTTTGGCGGGAGCTTGGCAACCCGGATCGTATGGGCCACACGTACCTTTTTGCCACACGAACGGCGGGGCGGCGCCCCGCCGTTTTGTGCCGAGCGTCAGGTCCGCCGTCATGAGCCCCATCGTTCTCATTCCCGCCCGGATGGCCTCCACGCGGCTTCCGGGCAAGCCGCTGGCCGACATCGGCGGCCTGCCGATGATCGCACAGGTGTGGCACCGGGCGCGCGAAGCCGACCTCGGGCCGGTGCTGGTGGCCACCGACGAGCCGCGCGTGATGGAGGCGATCCGCGACCTCGGCGGCGACGCCGTGATGACACGGGCCGACCATCCCGCAGGCTCCGACCGCATCCACGAGGCGGTCGAAGGCTTCGACCCGGCCGGGCGCCACGACATCGTGGTGAATGTCCAGGGCGATCTGCCGACCGTCGATCCCACGACGATCCGCGCCGCGCTGGGACCGCTCGCCGATGCGGCCGTCGACATCGGGACGCTGGCGGCCGTCATCACCCGCGACGAGGAGCGGGACGATCCCAACGTCGTCAAGGCGGTGGGCAGCGCGATCGGGCCCTTGCACCTGCGGGCGCTCTATTTCACGCGGGCCACCGCGCCGTCCGGGCCCGGCCCGCTGCTGCACCATATCGGCCTCTACGCCTACCGGCGTGCGGCGCTCCGCCGCTTCGTGACCCTGCCGGTCTCCCCGCTGGAAGCGCGCGAGAAGCTCGAACAATTGCGGGCGCTCGAGGCCGGCATGCGGATTGACATCACGCTCGTCGACACGGTGCCGCTGGGCGTGGACACGGCGGGCGACCTCGAGCGCGCCCGCGCCATCCTGACGGGACGCTGACCCCTTGTCGAACATGACCATTGCCTATCAGGGCGAGCCGGGCGCCAACTCGCATATCGCCTGCGCCGACATGTATCCGGGCTGGACGCCCTTACCCTGCGCGACGTTCGAGGACGCCTTCGCTGCCATCAGCGAGGGCACCGCTGCGCTCGGCATGATCCCCATTGAGAACTCGATCGCCGGACGGGTGGCCGACATCCACGCCATGATCCCCGATGCCGGGCTGCACATCGTCGGCGAGTATTTCCTGCCCATCCATTTCCAGCTCCTGGGGACGCCAGGGGCGACGCTGGAGGGGCTGCGCAGCGTGCACAGCCATATCCACGCGCTCGGCCAGTGCCGCCGCATGATCCGCCGGCTCGGCGTCACGGCGCACGACGCCGGCGACACCGCCGGCTCGGCCCGCAAGGTGGCCGAATGGAACGACCCGACGCGGGGATCACTCGCCCCGCGCCTCGCGGGCGAGATCTACGGCCTGCAGACGCTTGCCGAGAACGTCGAGGACGAGGCGCACAACACCACGCGCTTCGTGGTGCTGTCGAAGACGCCGGCCGAGGTGCCGGCCGACCGGGGGCCGGTGGTGACGACCTTCGTGTTCCGGGTACGCAACGTGCCCGCCGCGCTCTACAAGGCGCTCGGCGGCTTTGCGACCAACGCCGTCAACATGACCCGGCTCGAAAGCTACATGGTCAACGGCGAGTTCACCGCGACCCAGTTCCTGGCGGACGTCGACGGTCATCCCGAGGAGGATGGCCTGCGGCGTGCGCTGGAGGAGCTGTCCTTCTTCTCGCGCGAGCTCAAGATCCTCGGCACCTATCCCGCCCACCCTTTCCGGGTCGAGACGCAGGGACGGGCGACGGCCTGAGGGCTGATCGACAGCGCCGAACGGGCCGGGGATGTCGTCACCGGACGGCGCCGCGCCTCTGCCTGCGCCGGCCGACCGTGCGGATGGCGAGCCAGATCCACGCGACCAGGCTCGCCAGCATGCCCGGCCAGGTCACGAAGCTGAGCCAGCCGAGAACGAAGGCCGTCGAGAGCGCCTCGCCGATGTCGTGGCCTAAGATCACGCAAGGGTGAACGGACCCTTCGTCCAAGGGGCATCCGAGGCCGTCCGCCACGAGGCCGGACAGGACGAGCCCGATGACCGGGGCGAAGCTGACAAGCGTCAGGGCCCCGAGCAGAAGCAGCCCGAGCCTCCTCAGGACGGGACCTTTCGGCGGCGGGGAGGCTCACCGCTGGCGATGATAGGCCCCGCCGAAGGAGACATTCATGCCACCGCACATTCCGTTGTCCTCGACCAGCAGGTAGGTGCCCAGCCGCCGCATCCAGACCTTGCAGTCGGTGTCGTCGCCCTTGTCCACCGGCAGGGTCGTGTCGGTTCCCATGTCGAAGGCCAGCTTCGGCCCGTCCGGTGCGACCTTTCCGTCCAACGCGCCGACATTCACCGCGCCGCGCCTGACGCGGTCGGGGTCAAGCGCGCCGAAGGTCGCCTCGCCATGGATCGACAGCGTGCCGGCCGGTCCGGGCTTGATGCTGACCTTCGCCTCCGCCTGCAGCCAGGTTCCCACCCAATCGTCGCGCATTACCGGCGTCGGCTCCTCGCGGACGAGGCTCTCGCTCGGCAGCCAGCCGGCGCGGTCGGCGCCTTTCTTTCCGAAGTAGTCGACGCAGGTAAAGCCCTCGCGGGTCCTCCCGGCGACGACGGTGTCGCCGGGTACGAGGAACGCCTTGGCCTGGCACGCCGGGGTCGTGTTCGGACAGACCTGCGCCTCCGATGCTCCCTTCACGAAGAAGGTGCGGGTCACGCCTCCGAGGTGGGCGATCGCGAGATCGGCCGCTTTGAGTTCGGCGAAGCCGGTGCAGTCTCCCGACTCGTCAGCCCGCGCCGCGCCTGCCGCGGCAAGGGCGGCGGCGAGGCGGCAGACGAGGGTCGTCACACGGCGAGCGGTCCGACGTCGGGTCATGCAGGCCTGTCCTCGTTGTATCGTCCGGCGCGCCGGTCCGCGGCGCAGGCCGCTCGCGCAGAGGGGAAAGCCGACCCGCCCAAACCCGTTCGGGGGGTTTGCGCGGGCGCGGTCCCTTACTGGATGGGCTTGATGCTGCCGATGATGTGCTCGATCTCGTCGGCATGGGCCTTGCGCTCGTCCGCGCTCGCCCAGAGCGTCAGCATGATGACCCGGCCCTTGCCGGCCGAGACGAAGCCGAACGTCACCTTGGTCGGACCCTCGTCGTCCTTTCCGTCATAGAGCAGGAGGTCGGCATCAAGCCCGTTCAGGTTGTCCTTGGTCTTCGCCGGATCGCTGCCGAGCTTGATGTTGTTCTCCTTGAGCCAGGACTCGTTGAGCGTGGTCATCGCGTCGATGTCCTTGCCCCCGGCATATTCGACCGAGAAGAAGACGTCCTTGTCGGGCGACACGGCGGAGTAGCCGTAGTCGATGTCGCTGAGCGTCCATCCGTCCGGCAGGGCGATGGTGACCGCGGGATCGTCGGACGGCACGGCGAAGTTCTTGGCGAAGGCCGGCGCCGAGACCAGCGGAAGCAGCAGCAGGGCGGCGAAAACGGTCTTCATCGAAAAAGCCTTGGAACGATCAGGGACGGGGCTGCTGAGGGTCGCAAGGCGGCGCTGAACAAAGCATTGAACGGCGACTGGAGATCGTCGGTAGCGTCAACGTCCGGTTGCGATCGCCGGCGTCGGTCCTCGCGGACGCGATCAGGCCCGACAGGCCACCGTCAGCCCGCCGCCCTACCGGACGCTGTCGACCCAGCTGCGCATGAGGTGATGGGCGATGGCCATGACCGGCGGGCAGCGGAAACCCTCGGGGTGACGCCCTTCCATGATGGCGCGGGTCTCCTCCCGCGTGAACCAGCGGGCGTCCTCCAGCTCGGCATGATCGATCGTCAGGGCCGTCGACGTGGCCTGTGCAAGGCAGCCGATCATGATTGACGTGGGAAACGGCCAGGGCTGCGAGCCGAGATAGGCGACCGCGCCCGTCGCGATCCCGGCCTCCTCGTTGAGCTCGCGCCGGACCGCGTCTTCGATCGTCTCGCCCGGCTCGAGGAACCCCGCAAGGCAGGAATACATGCCGGGCGGAAAGCGCGGCTGCCGCCCGAGCAGGCAGCGGTCCCCGTCGACCGCCATCATGATGACGACGGGGTCGGTGCGCGGGAAGTGGTGCAGCCCGCAGGCGTTGCACTCGCGTCGCCAGCCGGCCGCGGCCATCACCGTCCCGGCCCCGCAACTGGGACAGAACCGATGGCGGCGATGCCAGCTGAGGACGGCCTTGGCCTGCGCCAGAGGACCGACGTCCCCGATCGGCACCGCGCCACCGGTCGCGATCGAGCGCAGGTCCGTGACCGTGACCTCCGGCCGGGCCTTCAGCGGCTCCGCCTGCTCCTCGCTCAAGGCCAGCGCGAAGCAGCCCCGTCCCTCGCGCAACCCGAGCAGCACCTCGAACTCCGCCGCTCCAAGTTGCTGCGCCTCCCCGACGCCGAACCAGGGACGGCCGCTTGCCTGCAAGACCACGTCCTCCCCGACGAAGACGAGCGTGTCGCTGTCGGCTCGCTCGCGCAGCGCCTCGATGAATGCGGGCTCGTTCCGCCGCGCCTCGATCCGGTCGATCGCGTTGACGGTGAAGCCCAGGCTCTGGTCGAAGGCCACGATCGAAGCATCCGCGTCGGCCATGCGGCGCCGTCCCTTTCCAATGGTCGCCGCCCCGTGTGGGCACGATCCTGCAATCCCTAGTGATGCACGACAGACCGTCAAGGCGCGCCCGGGGCGAGCTGAGCGCCGCGGGACGCGCGCCATCCACACCGAGGCGGCCTCACGATGCTGCCCTCCGGCGGTCGCCCGCGTGAGGCCGCCTTCTCGCCCGCGCGGCCCTTATGCATGGTGACGCGGCTGCAGAGGATTGGAAAGGGACGGGCCGGAGGGCGTCGCCGCGGGGACCCGTTACGCGGTCATCCAGATGGCCTATCTCGACAGCGAGCGGGCTTGAGCGCCGGCGAAGGGGGACGAAGAACGCTTCGCCAGCCTCCGTCGCGCCCCGTTCAGCGTTCCGGTGCCGTCGACGGGTTG
>CAXTVD010000047.1:12568-17086 GCA_964247575.1 uncultured Lichenihabitans sp. | reverse complement strand
GTTGGAAAGGCCGGCGAGCACCGGATGACCGGCCTCGACGATCGTCGGAGTGACGCCCTGCGGCTGCTCGTTCCGGTCGTCGGCGGCGAACAGCTCCACCGGCAGCACCTCCTCGACGGCGCTGCCCTTATAATTGCCCTTGGCCTGGATGCCCTGGAAGGTGAGATAGCCGCCGACCATCAGCAGGCCGCCGCCGCCCTGCACGAAGTCGCGGATGAGGTGCAGGCGGTTGGGCGAGGTCTCCGAGCGGATGGCAACCCGGTCGGGCAGCAGCAGCGTGTTCGCCCCGATGTCGCTGAGGATCACGACGTCGAAGGCGTCGAGCTCCGCCCGCGTGAAAGGAAAGTGGTTCATCGCGATGTGGCTGGGCTGGTAGGTGACCTCGAGGCCACCGGCCCGCAGCGCGGCGATCATCTCGGTGCCCCCCTCATGGTAGGACGACATGTCGAAGGAATCGAAGCCCTTCACATGCACGCTGTGGGTCATCCATGACTCGCCGGCGAAGAGGATCTTGACGGGGTTCGGCATCGGTCAGGTCGCTCGTGTTGATCGGGAGGGAAGGCGGGACAGCCGGGCGGGCCGCGGCGGCGCGCAGGAGTCGCGGATGAGGAGTTCGGAGGTCAGCACGACCTGTTCGCGGGCCATCTCCTCGCCCCCCTGCATCCTGGCCTGCAGCATGCGGACGGCATGCTCGGCCATGGCCTCGATCGGCTGGCGCTGCGTCGTGAGGCGCGGGGCGAAGATGCCAGCCCAGGGGAAGTCGTCGATGCAGGCCAGGGAGACGTCGTCGGGGCAGGTGAGGCCGAGGTCCGTCAGGGCCTGCATGGCGCCGATCATCATCTGATTGTTGGAGACGAACAACGCGGTCGGCCGGTCGGCCCCGGCGAGCAGCGCATGACAGCGCTCGCGTGCCGTATCCTGGCGGAAATCGGCATAGACGACGTGAGCGGGGTCGGGGCTCAGGCCGGCGGCGTTGAGCGCTTCGGTGAAGCCGGCGAGCCGATCGGCCGTGTTGGCGAGGTGGGGCGAGCCGGCGACGATCGCCACGCGCGTGTGGCCGAGCGACAGGATATGGCGGGTGAGGTCGTAGGCCGCCCGGCGATTGTCGATCGACACGGCGTCGAAAGGCGCGTCCGCGATGATGCGGTCGACCATGACGATCGGCTTGCGGAAGGTCGAGACCGGCGGCTCGTGGTACATGGCGGCCGGACCGGTCGGCGCCAGGATGACGCCGTCGACGCGATGAGCGCCCAGCAGTCGCAGGGCGGCCCGTTCCTTCCCCGGGTCGTGGTCGGCCTCGCAGAGCAGCACGCTGTAGCCGCGCGCCTGGGCCGTCACCCCCGCCGCCCGCACGAACTCGGCGAAGAACGGATTGGTGATATCGGCGACCACGATGCCGAGCAGGCGCGTCGCCTTCATCCGGAGGCTGCGCGCGACCCCCGAGGGCGCATAGCCGAGTTCCGCGACAGCCTCGATGACGCGCGCCTTCAGGGGCGCGCTCACGAAGCTCGTCCCGTTGACGACGGCCGACACGGTGGCCGTCGAGACGCGTGCGAGACGCGCGACGTCCTTGATGGTTGCGGCGCTCAACGCTCATCCCACCGGCACGGTCAGTCCGGACGGGCTGACCCCCGTGGTCTACGGCGGCTGGCCGGCCGAGACAATCGGGAGGCGCCGCCCGGGCCGGCGGGGTCGCCTTACCGGACATCGCCCTTGATCCCGTCTGCCTTCCCTCCCGCCGTATCGCCCGGCGTCATCGGGCGTCGCGGACCTTGGTGACGGCGGTCATGAGCTGTTCGACCCGGCGCGGATCGACCGGGTTCCACCAGCGCCCGTCGTGCTTGAGCCACTGGCCGACGATGGCGCCGTCGGCCGTGGCGAAGAGTGCCGGAACCTGCTCGGCCGACAGGCCGGAGCCGACGATGACCGGAAGGTTGGTGCCGGCGCGGACGTCCTCGACCTCGCGCGGCTCGGTGGGGGAGCCCGTCCGCGTGCCGGAGGCGATCAGCACGTCGGCGTCGAACCACTCGGCATCGGTCGCCTGTTCGGCGATGCTCCGGTCCGCCGTGATGGCATGGGCGCCGAACTTCACGTGCACGTCGGCGAAGATCGCGACATCGTCGGCGCGGATGCGCGAGCGGTAGCGCATCGCCTCGGGCGCCGGGCCGTTGAGGAAGCCCTCATTGGCCACGTAGGCGTTGACCCACTGGTTGGCGCGCACCCAGCCCGCGCCGACCGCCTTGGCAATGCCGAGCGCCGGGATCACCCCGTTGGCCACGCAGGTGATGCCGATGGGCGTCGGCACGGCGGCCCGCACCGCCAGGCAGGCCGCCGTCAGCGCGGCGACGGTCTCGGGCCCGATATGCTCGGGGCGCGCGAACGGCATGTCGCTCGCGTTCTCGAGAATGATGCCGTCGATGCCGCCCTCCGCGAGCGTGCGGGCGTCCGTCACGGCCGCCTTGAAGATCTCCCCGACAGGAGCGCCGTCGTAGCGCGGCGCGCCGGGCAGCGGCCGCAGGTGGATGACGCCGATGACGGGCTTGCGCACCGGGAACAGGGCGGCCAGCGCGTTCGGCTTGGGGGGGAGCACCTGGGGTTTTGTCATTCTGGATCCTGTTGCGCGGTGCGATGGCGTGGCTTGCCGCGTGGCCGTCACGGGCCCGCGAGGTCGATGGTGAACCGGTACCGGTCGGCCCGGTAGCGCATCACGGCATATTCGACCGGCGAGCCGTCCTCGGCGTGCGAGCGCCGCCGCGCCACGAGCACCGCCGACCCCGGCGCCACGTCCAGACGCCGCGCGACGACGTCGTCGGCGACCGCGGCCTCGATGAATTCCTTCCCGCCGGCGATGCGGACGTCGCACCGGCTCGCCAACCATCGATAGAGGGACCCGGCGTCGAGTTCGGCCGGGGTCGGCCCCGGACGGTCGCCGAGCACCGCGGGCGCGAGCCACGACTCCGACATGCCCATCGGCTCGTCGTTAGCAAGGAGCAGGCGGCGGATGAAGAAGACGCCGGCGCCGCGGCCGACGCCGAGCGCCTCGGCCACTTCGGCCGGCGCCTCGGCGACCGCGGCGCCGAAGGTCGCATAGGCCGCCTTGAGGCCGCGCCGGGCCATGTCCTCCGAAAAGCCCGCAAGCCGGTTGACCGGCTGCTCGACCCGCGGCTTCAGGACGATGGAGCCCCGTCCCGATTGCCGGACGATGAGCCCGTCCTGCCGCAGCCGGTCGAGCGAGGCCCGGGCCGTGGTCCGGCTCACCTTAAAGGCCGCGTTGATCTCGGCCTCGGACGGCAGCGCGTCGCCGGGCTGGAAGTCGCCCGCCGCGATCGAGGCCCGCAGGCGCTCGGCGATCTGCACCCAGAGCGGGGTCGGACCTGAAGGCAGACGGTCGTGCCACATCATAAGAGGGATCGTAATGATGTCATGACAGGTCTGTCCAGCCGATCTTTTCGCCGATCGGCTGAACCCTTGCTCATTGTGCTTAATCCCTCGCCGTCAGAGGGGAACGAAAGGGAGCAACGGCAGGCTTGTCAACGATGCTTGCTTCTGAAACGATTAGCTCGAACGCCGCGCGTGCTGCGACGCGCCACTGATCGACCCTCGACCCTGGCCGCGCGTTCCTGGCCCGCCGGCGACAATCCGGAGCGCAAACAGCCTCAGCCCCGACGACCCGCCCGTGAGATTCGCCCATGACCAGCATCACTCCCGACCTCGTCCGGACCTACGCTGAGAGCGACGCGCTGCGTCTTGCCGAGCTGGTCCGCGCCAAGGCCGTCACCCCGGCGGAGCTGACGGAGGTCGCGATCGGCCTCATCGAGCAGCTCGATCCCAAGCTGAACGCGGTGGTGATTCGCGCTTTCGATCAAGCCCGGGCGCGGGCGGCGCAGCCGCCGGGCGAGGGTCCCTTCGCGGGCGTTCCGTACCTTCTCAAGAACATCGGCTCGGCCTGCGCGGGCCTGCCGATGACGGCCGGCCTCGAATATCGCAAGGACTTCGTGAGCGCTTCGGACTCCGAGATGGTGCGGAAGACCAAGGCCGCGGGCCTGATTATTCTGGGGCGGACCAACGTGCCGGAGAACGGCTGGTGCATTGCCACCGAGCCCCGCTATCACGGCCCGACGCTCAACCCCTGGAACCCCGCCGTCACGCCCGGCGGCTCGAGCGGGGGCACCGCGGCGGCCGTGGCGGCCCGCATGGTGCCGATGGCGGAGGGCACCGACGGCGGGGGCTCGATCCGCGTGCCCGCCTCCTGCTGCGGACTGGTCGGTCTGAAGCCGTCGCGGGGCCGCATCACCTATGGACCCGATGAGGTCGATATCTGGTTCGGCAGCGTCTACTTCTTCGCCCTGACCCGCACCGTGCGGGACACGGCCGCCTTTCTCGACGCCACCGCGGGCAACCTGCCGGGCGATCCCTATACGCCGCCCCGGCCCGGCGGCAGCTGGCTCGCCGCGCTGGCCGAAGCGCCCCGGCGTCTCAGAATCGGCTTCACGCTGACGACGCCCTGGGGACCGGCCT
>CAXTVD010000047.1:0-12558 GCA_964247575.1 uncultured Lichenihabitans sp. | reverse complement strand
GCCGTGCGCGAGACCGCGGCGCTGCTCGGCGATCTCGGGCACGAGGTCGAGGAGCACGCCTTTGCGACCGACCTCGAGGGGCCCTGGCACAGCTACAACCAGATGAACGCCGTGCAGACGGTGCTCGACTTCGACGACCTCGCCAAGGTGGTCGGCCGGCCGGTCCGCGAGAGCGATCTCAACGCCTTCAACTGGGCGCTGCTGCAGCGCGGCCGCTCGCTCTCGGCCACCGCGCATGCGAGGGCCGTCGGCGCCATGCGGCGGGTCAACCAGCAGATCCAGGCCGAGCTCGTGCCCTACGATGCTTTCCTGACCCCGACGCTGACGCAACGACCCCGGCCCGTGGGCTACTGGGACATGAACGAGCCCGACGTCGACCGCTACAATGCCAAGTGGACGGATGCGGCCTTCATGTTCGCCTTCAACGTGTCGGGGCTGCCGGCCCTCTCGATGCCGGCGACCTGGACCGCCGACGATGTTCCGATCGGCGTGCAGCTCGTCGGCCGCTACGGGGACGAAGCCACGATCCTGCGCCTTGCGGCCGAGGTCGAGGCGGCGCGTCCCTGGATCGGCCGCCGGCCGGTCGTCTGCGCCGGCCGGTGAGCGACGCGGCCGCGAGCCGGGCCTCAGTCGCGGCCCGCGCCGGCTTCGCGAAGAACCGGACCGCGTTCCGTGATGATGGCGTTGAACTCCGCGCAGGCGGCGAAGTAGGCGGCTTTCACCTTGTCGAACTTGCTGCCGTCGACCACGAGGTAGCGCTCGGCCGCATTGTCGAGCACGGCGCGCTTGATGCCGATCTCGGAGAAGTTGGCGCAGCTGACGCCGAGCCGCGGATGCACACCGCCCGCCGACAGGAAGGCCTTGTTGATCCGGATGTCCTGCAGGACCGCCGCGCCGTGCGGACCGGAAAACGAGGCGGTACTCGCCTGGAAGTGGCCGCCTGCCAGAATCCAGCGGACCGAGCCCATCCGGGCCAGGATATTGGCGACGTTCAGGGAGAAGCACACCACCGTCAGGTTGGCGTCGGCCGGCAGGGCGGCGGCGATGTGGCAGGTGGTGGTGCCGCTGTCGATGAAGATCGTGTCGTCCTGCTCGATCAAGGGCAACGCATGCGCGCAGGCGGCGAGCTTGTCGGGAAGGTGGATGTCCTGCTCGCGATCGAGAACATAGGGCATCTCGGCCCCCGTGACCGCGACGACATGGCCGCCGAGGACGGCGAGCCGGCCATCGCTGCCGGCGATGTCGCGTCGCACGGTCATCTCGGACACGGCGAACATGTCGGCCGCATCACTGAGCGCCAGCATGCCGCGGCCCCGGATCTGGCTCATCAGGCGCGCCACGCGCTGCTCGGCCTTCGCGCCCACAGACTCTCCTCGACCAGCGATGCCAGAACTGTGAATTGGATAGCGTAGTAGGCACGGCTTGGGCCGGCTCCGCAATATCTGAGCCAAGGGGCTTGGCATAGATTGTGAATGCCTTCACATTCGCATGAAACGAGCAGAACATTTGGAGGTGATCATGCTGAAGCGTTTGGGTTGCGCGATCGCGCTGGGGACCTTTGCCGTGGCGGCCCCGGCCTGGGCCGAGGACAAGCAGCCCGTCACCCAGAAGACCTGCACCGAGCTCCTGGCGTACTATAAGGCGCTGCCGTTCACCGACGTGCTGCCGCTGCCCGAGGGTCCCGTCTCGATCCCGGGCAAGACCGGCGACATCACGATCGGCTTCTCGCAGACGGCCTTCAACCATCCGTGGCGCGTCGCCATGCTGGCGGCGCTCCAGGCGGAGACCTGCCGCCATCCCAACATCAAGCTGGTCGTGCTCGACGGCAACGTCGACGTCGCCAAGCAGAGCAACGACGTGCGGGACCTGCTCGCGCGCGGCGTCGATGCCGTTCTGCTCAGCCCTGTCGAATCGGCGGCCCTGGTGCCCGCCGCGCGGGCCGTGATGGCGGCCAACGTGCCGCTGATCGTCATGGATCGTGACGTCCCGAGCGACAAGACGCTGTTCATCGGCCAGAGCAACGTCACCATGGGCGAGGGCGTCGCCGAGAAGATGGCCAAGGACCTCGGCGGCAAGGGCAACATCGTCGTCATCACCGGGCTGAAGGGTTCCTCCCCCGCGGTCGACCGGGATCAGGGGATGAAGAACGTCCTCGCCAAATATCCTGACATCAAGGTGCTTGCGACCGGCGACGGCCAGTGGATCCGTGATCCGGCGGTGCCGATCATGGAGGATTTCCTGACGGCCTATCCCAAGATCGACGCCGTCTTCTCCCACGCGGAGGAGTCCTCCTGGGGTGCCGAGCTTGCCATTGCCCGCGGCAACCGCTGCAAGGACGGCATCAGGCAGTATACGTTCGACGGCTCCAATGCCGGCTTCAAGGCGGTCAAGGCCGGCACCTTCCAGGCCGACGGCAACTACACGCCCTTCATCGCCGACATCGGCCTGCGGGCCGCCCTTTATACGATGATGAAGAAGCCGATCCCGGGCGAGACCAGCTACAAGTTCCCGGGCAAGGAGCTCGTGCTCCCCGACAGCCCGACCGTGATCGACGCCAATGCCGACCAGTGGATCGGCCGAGGCTGGGGCGACTTCGAGCCGACCCCGGATCCTTGCAAGAAGTAGGACAGCCGTGGTGACCGCGACCGATCCGACCGGTCCGGACGAAACGGTGCTTCTCAGGGCCAAGGGCGTGGGGAAGTCGTTCGTGGGCAACGCCGTGCTCGCCGGCATCGACCTGTCGGTCCGGGCCGGCGAGGTCCATGCGATCGTCGGCGAGAACGGCGCGGGGAAGTCGACCCTGATCAAGATCCTCGGCGGCGTGCACCTGCCCGATGCCGGCGCCGTGATCGTGGACGGCGTGCCGCGCCGGCTGCGCTCGCCGCGCGAAGCGCTTGCCGCGGGCATCGTGGTCATCCATCAGGAGCTCTCGCTGGCGCCCGATCTGTCGGCCGAGGAGAATATCTTTCTCGGCCGGTTTCCCCGCACCGTCTTCGGCACGCTCGACGGGCGTACCATCCGGCGGCGAGCCAAAGCGCTGTTCGAGCAGCTCGCCATCACCATCGATCCCGGCCGCCCGACCGGCACGCTCAGCATCGCGCAGCAACAGATGGTGGAGATTGCCAAGGCCCTGTCGGTCGAGGCGCGCGTGCTGGTGCTGGACGAGCCGACCGCCGTCCTGGACAGCCAGCGCGTCACGACCCTGTTCGACACGATCGAACGGCTGCGCGCCGACGGGCTCGGCATCGTCTTCATCTCGCATCATCTCGAGGAGATCTTCCGCATCGCGGACCGCGTGACGGTGCTGCGCGACGGCCGCATCACGGGGTCCGCCGCCGTCGCCGCCGTCGATCAGGACTGGCTGGTGAGCCGCATGATCGGCCGCGACTTCCCCGCTCATACGCCGCACGTCCGCAAGGCCGGACGTCCCGCGCTATCGGTCGAGGGATTGTCCGTGCCGGGCGAGTTCGCCGATGTCAGCCTGTCGGTCGGAGAGGGCGAGATCGTCGGCCTCGCAGGCCTTGTCGGCGCGGGCCGCTCGGAGGTCGCGCGGGCCCTCGTGGGCCTGAGCCGTCCGAGCGCCGGCACGCTCGCCTTGTTCGGCGAGCCGGTGGTGATCCGAAATCCCACTGCGGCGGCCCGGCTCGGCATCGCCTACGTCACGGAGGACCGCAAGAGCCAGGGGCTGCTGCCGAACCGCTCCGTCCGGGACAATGCCACCATCGCCAACCTCGGCCGCTTCGCGCGGGCGGGCTGGCTTCGGCTCGGGGCCGAGCGACGTTATGTGCGCGACCTCATCCGGGAACTCGACATCCGGCTCGCCGGGCAGGGCGTCGAGATCCGCACCCTCAGCGGCGGCAACCAGCAGAAGGTGCTGATCGGCCGCGCCCTCACGGTCGAGCCGCGCATCCTGATCCTCGACGAGCCGACGCGGGGCGTCGACATCGGCGCCAAGCAGGAGATCTACGCCCTGGTCGAACGTCTCGTGGCCAAGGGCATGGCCGTCCTGCTGATCTCGTCCGAGATGGAGGAGGTGCTCCGCCTCGCCGATCGGGTCGTTGTGCTACGGCGCGGCCGCGTCGCCGCAACCCTGGCGCGCGGCGAGGCCACGGAAAGCACCATCATGAAGGCGGCCGCCCTTGCCGCCTGACGCGCGCGCCGCCACCGGCTCGCGCCGGCACCTCGCGACCCTCACCCGCGGCTGGCAGCGGCTCGGCGTCCTGGCGGCGCTGGTCCTCCTCGTCGTCGCGGCCTCGCTGCTGTCGCCGCGCTTCCTGAGCGTGCCCAACCTGCTCAACGTGCTGCGCCAGGTCGCGATCGTCGGCATCCTGGCGACCGGCATGACCTTCGTCATCCTCACGCGCGGCATCGACCTGTCGGTCGGCTCGATGCTCGGCATTGCGGTGGTGCTGTTCGCGGGGTCGATGGACAGCCGCGGCATGGCCGTGGCGATCCCGGTCGGTCTCGGGGCCGCGGCGCTCGCCGGCCTCGTCAACGGCATCGGCATCGCCTATGCCGGCCTGCCGGCCTTCATCATGACCCTCGGCATGCTGTCCTTCGTGCGCGGGCTCGCTTTCATCTATACCGGCGGCACGCCCGTCCCGATCATCAGCGAGGACTTCTACGCACTCGGCAACGGGTACCTCTTGGGCATCCCGATCCCGGCCCTGATCCTGCTCGCCGCCCTCGTCGCGAGCGGCTTCGTCCTGGGTCTCACGCCGTTCGGCCGCTCGGTCTACGCCATCGGCTCGAACGAGGAGGCGGCGCGGCTGTCCGGCGTTCCGGTGCGTCTCTACAAGACGATCGTGTACGTGATCTCCGGCTTGATGGCGGGGCTCGCCGGCCTCGTCTACGCGTCCCAGCTGAGCATCGGGACTCCCATCGCGGGGCAAGGCTACGAACTCGACGCCATCGCCGCGGTGGTGGTGGGTGGAACATCGCTGTTCGGCGGCAGGGGCTCGGTCGCGGGGACGTTCCTCGGCACGCTCATCATCGGCGTGCTCGCCAAAATCCTCAATCTGCCCTGTGTGAATCACTCGGCGCCGCAGCACTTCAACAGACCGCACATCCTCGGCACGGTCTGCTTTATCAGACGCTCGGGCCGGCCGTGAGCGATCTCGACGGACTGCCCGCCGGTTTCGACGCCCTCTCAGCCCTGGTCGAGCGGCACGTCACCGTGGAACGGGTGCGCCGCTACCTCGCCGCGCTGGTCGACACGCCGGCCCCCTCGACCGCCGCGGCGGCTCTGCGGGTTCCGGTGCTGCGCCGCCTCCTGGCCGAGGACGGCGTCCTGGAGGAGGGCCGCCTGCACCTGCACGCCGACTTCGAGCGGAGCGGCAGTCCGGTGATCCTGACCGGCGCCCCGGACGCAGCCAAGCCGCTCTGGTACTTCGCCCACCTCGACACGATCAGCTATCTCGTCCAGCCCGCCCAGGGCGACCTCGTTCCCCTCGTGCCGTTCTGCGCTCACATGATCGCCGACGGGACGCGGGCGGCGCGAGCCTACCGCTACGACCTCGCACGCAACGCGGTCGTGACGGTGGCCGACGGCGCGCTCGTCTCGCGCGACGGCGTCCCGTGCTTCCGGCCCGCTCCGGGGGCGCCGGGGCTGCGGCCCGGCGACCGCGTCGGCATGATCGCGCCCTACGAGGAGGCGCCCGGCTCCGGGCTGTTCACGGGGTCGATGGACAATGCGGGGGGCGTCGCGGCCCTGGCGGTGGCCGCTCCCGTGCTCGCGCGGGCGGGGATCGAGGCGATGCTGGCCTTCCCCGACGAGGAGGAGGGGCCGGTGGCGCCGGGCAACCAGACGATCGGGCGCGGCGGAAGCCGGCTGGTCGCGCGGTTGCCGGCCCCGGACCTCGCCATCATTGCCGACGTCCAGCAGGCCGGGGGTGAAGCGGAGGCCGATGCCAGGGGCGGTCCGGCCAATACCACGCGGCTCGGGGGCGGGGCGGTGCTCGCGGAATTTTCGAGCTTTGCGCGCGGCGCGGTGACGCCGCCGGACCTCTACGGCCTGGCTCGCCACGCGGCGGGCCTCCTCGGCGAGCGCGGCGTCCGGGTCCAGGAGTCGAACAACGCCTATTCGTCGCGCAGCGACGATGTGAGCGTGATGCTGCGCACTCCGAATATCCTGCTGCTGGGCTTTCCGGGGTTCAACCGTCACTTCGACCGGGGCGAGCCCCGCGCGCACCTCGGCGACCTCGTCGATCTCGCCAAGGCCCTGGTCTACATGGCGGCCCTGCGACCCTGCTTCACGGCCCGCCGCCGGGCGTTGCTGGGGGAGGCTCGATGATGGACGTGGTGACGATCGGCTGGCTCACCCTGGACGACATCGTCCTGACCGATCACCGTTGCCGCCCCGCGGTGCTCGGCGGCGGCGCGCTTTACGCGGCCGTCGGCGCGCAGATCTGGGCGGAACAGGTCGGCATCAACTCGATCACCGGCCGCCCCTCTCTCGAGGTCGTCCGCGATGCGATCGAGCGGCGCGGGCTCGACACGGCCGGCATCGTCGCGATCGAGGGCAACGGCCTGCAGCTCTGGCTTCTGCACGAGAGCGCGACCGCCAAGCAGCAGATCCCGAAGCTCACCTCGTCCACGGCGGACGAGATGGATCGCGGGCGCGGGCCGCTGCCGCCCTCCTACATCAGCGCGCGCGGCTTCCATGTCGCCCCTCAGAGCCCGGCGGGCTCGATCGAATCCGTGCGACGCCTGAGTGCCCTCCCGGGCCGCCCGATCGTCACGCTCGACCTTCTATCCGACGTGTTCATCGACCGTCGCCTGTACCAGGATCTCGCTTTCCTCGACGCGGTGACGGCGTTCCTGCCCAGCGAAGCCGAGGTCGAGCGCATCTGGAACCCGGCCGACCGCGACGGCTGGCTGCGCGAGCAGGCCGCCGCGCATGGCTGCCACATGGTCGTGAAGCGCGGCGAGGAGGGCTCGATCGTCTGCGACGCGGCCACGGGTCGCCTCACCCACGTCCCCGCCTTCCCGGCCGAGGTGGTCGACACGACCGGCGCGGGCGACGGCTACTGCGGCGGCTTCCTGGCGGGTCTGATCGCCGGCCGGCCGCTTGCCGAATGCGCGGCGATGGGGACGGTGTCGGCTTCCTACGTGATCGAGGCCTGCGGAGCGCTCGAGACCCGTCGCCCGTCGCCCGCCGATCGCGACGGCCGGCTGCAGGCCGTGCTGCAGAGCCTGTCGCCTCTCGGCTGACCGATGCCGTCCAGGCACGACGTCCTCGCGGCGCCGAAGCTTGAAGGGCCCGCCCTCTCGGGTTACGCCTGACAGGGCAACAGCGAAAAAACTCGACTCGCTCCTGGGGGGGAACGATGAAATCCTGGACAGGCGCCGTGATCGGCTGCGGCTTCTTCGCCCGCAACCACCTCCATGCCTGGAGCGATCTGCGGGACCGCTGCTCGATCCGGGCCGTCTGCGACCTCGACGGCGCCAAGGCAAAGGCCGCTGCCGACGAGTTTGGGATCGCCCGCGTCTACACCAGCGTCGACGAACTGCTCGAAGGCGAGACGCTGGATTTCGTCGACATCGTCACGACCGCGCCCTCGCACCGTCCCCTCGTCGAGGCCTGCGCGCAACGCGGCGTCGCTGCCGTCGTGCAGAAGCCGCTGGCGCCGACCTGGGAAGATGCGACCGCCCTGGTCGGGGCCATGGACAAGGCCCGTCGCCCGCTGATGGTGCACGAGAATTTCCGTTTCCAGGCTCCGCTTCGCCGCGCCGCCGAGGTGCTGCGATCGGGCGTGATCGGGGACGCGGTCTGGGGGCATTTCTCCTTCCGCACGGGCTATGACATCTATGCCGGTCAGCCTTACCTCGCGGAGGTGGAGCGCTTCGTCCTGCTCGACCTCGGGATCCACGTGCTCGATGTCGCGCGCGTCTTCATGGGGGAGGCCGAGACGGTCACCTGCCGCAGCCAGTCCGTACGCGCCGGGATCAAGGGCGAAGACATGGCGACGGTGATGCTCGGCCACCGCGGCGGCGCGACCAGCATCGTCGACGTCACCTACGCCAGCAAGCAGACCCCTGACCCGTTCCCCCAGACCCTGCTCCTTGTCGACGGACGGCACGGCTCGATCCGCCTCGAACGGGACTATCATCTGACGGTCACGACCCCCGAAGGCACCTCGCACGACATCGTGGCACCTCCGGCGAGCTCCTGGATGAGCGAGCAGTGGTGCCTGATCCAGGACAGCGTCGTCGCGACCCAGCGCCACTGGCTCGACTGCCTGGATCGTGGGGCTGAGCCGGCCACATCGGGGCACGACAATCTGAAGACCGTCGCGCTGGTGGAGGCCTCCTACCGCTCGGCGGCTTCCGGGATGCCCGTCTCGCCCGACGACCTCTGATCCCGTCGGGGCCGCGGCCGGTCAGGTCCGCGTCAGACGGCCAGGAAGCCCCCGTCGACGGGCAGCGTGTGGCCCGTCGTCATGGACGCGCCGGGGCCGGCGAGGAACAGCACGGCCTCCGCCACCTCGTCCACCGTCGCGAGACGGCGCATGGGCGTCGCGTCGAGGATGCGGGCCGTTGCGGCCGGGTCGGCGAGAAGGCCGCTGGTCAGGTTCGTCTCGACATAGGTGGGGGCCACCGCGTTCACGCGGATGCCGAGCGACGCCCATTCGACCGCCAGGGCGCGCGTGAGATTGATCACGCCGCCCTTGCTCGACTGGTAGGCGGGATTGGGAAAGAGCCCGCCCGAGAAACCCATGACGGAGGCGACGTTGACGATGGCGCCGCCGCGCCCCTGCATCTGTCGCGCCGCCTCGCGCGCGCAGAGGAACGTGCCGGTCAGGTTGACGGCGATGACGTGGGCGAAGTCGGCGGCCCGCATGTCGAGGGCGGCCGAGCGCACGGTGAGCCCGGCGGCGTTGACCAGGATGTCGGCCGGGCCGAGCACCCGCGCGACCTCGGCGAAGGCCGCCTCGATCGCGCCCTCGTCGGCGACGTCGCAGCCCACGAAATGAGCGTGCGGGGGCATCTCGCCGGCCGGCGAGCGGTCGAGCAGCGCGATGCGGGCGCCGGCCAAGGCGAGCCGGCCCGCGCTGCCCGCCCCGATCCCCCTTGCGCCGCCGGTAACGATCGCGAGCTTGCCGGAAAGGGGGCGAGAGGAGGGGTCGTCGGCCATCGGGACCTCGCTGCGGATCAGGTTCTGGGGCTAGCGCGCCCGGAGGCTGTCGACGATCCTCTGCAACGCGAGCTGGCCCGGATCGGCGAGACCGACGCTCCGGTCGCCGTAGCTGCGCGCCCGGCCGAGCCTGTTCGGCTTGGGCTTGAACGCTTCGACCGTCTCCTGCGCGGCCTCCATCGCGGCCTCCAGCATGTCGGCGTCGGGCTTGCCGCGCACGGCACTCTCCATGGCGGCCAGGCTGTCGAGCACGGTCTTGTCGCCGAGGTTGCCCTTGCCGCGCGCCATCATCGCGTCCAGCGCGCCCTTCAGAAGGGCGGGAATGTCCGCATAGGGCACCGCCTCCCGGCCCCGGCAGCTCTTGGCGGCCGACATGAAGGCCGTCGCGACCAGAGTCCCGTAGGACGACGAGGAGACGCGCTGGAAGGCTTTCGCGCATTCCATGAAGGCAAGCCCGACATCGGCCGGCAGGGCCGCGTCCCTGGCTTCCGCGAACCCCTTCGACACCGTGATCCCGAGGTCGCCGTCGCCGAGCGCGCCGTCCGCCGCGTTCAGTTCGGGTGCGAAGGCCTCTGCCGCCGCGGCGATGCGGCCGAGGCCGAGGCTCAGGCTGCCCCGATCGAACTCCGCCATGGTCAGACCGTCCAGTAGGCGCAGTGCGCCGGCGCCTTGAGCAGGCGTTCGAGCTCGCTATCGAGCCGGCACAGCGTCAGGGTCGCGCCCGTCATCTCCATCGATGTGGCGTAACGCCCGACCAGCGGCATGACGACCGTGACGCCGTCCCCGTCCAGCCTCTGCTTGGCGCGCCGGTAGAGGATGTAGAGTTCCTCCAGCGGCGTGGCGCCGAGCGAGTTCACCAGCAGCGACACGCGCTCGCCCCGGCCGAGGGGCATGTCGGCGAGCAGGCGGTCCACCATCTCGTCCGTCACGGCATCGGCGGGCTTGATGGCGGCGCGCCAGATGCCGGGCTCGCCATGGATGCCCATGCCCATCTCCATCTCGTTCTCGCCGAGCGTGAAGGTGGGCTTGCCGGCCTGCGGCACGATGCAGGGCGACAGGGCCATGCCGATGGAGCGGCACGCGTCGGCCGCCTTCTGGCCCACGGCCGTCACTTCGGCCAGGCTGGCCAACTCCTCGGCCCGGGCCCCCGCGAGCTTGAACGCGTAGACCATGCCGGCGACGCCCCGCCGCTTCTCCCGCTCCTCCGGTCCCGCCGAGGCGACGTCGTCGGCGAGAAGGACTGTTGTGGAGGCGATGTCCTCCATCTCCAGCATCTCCCCCGCCATGTCGAAGTTCATGACGTCGCCGCCGTAGTTGCCGTAGAGCCGCAGGACGCCGGTGCCGCCATTCGAGCGCCGCATCGCCTCCGCCATCTGGTCCGAGGACGGGCTGGCGAAGACGTTGCCGATCGCGCAGGCGTCGAGAAGGCCCTGGCCCACATAGCCCGCGAAGACCGGCAGATGGCCCGAGCCGCCCCCGGTCACGATGCCGACCTTGCCCCGGACGGCCCCGCCTGGGCGCGTCACGACGCGGGGCACCGGCTGCGCGTAGATCTCGGGATGGGCGGCAATCATGCCCTCCAGCATCTCGTCGACATAGTCGTCGGGCCTGTTCAAGAGCTTCTTCATGAGCCTGCGACCCTCCTCCCGATACGCCCGTTGTTGCCCGGGCCGATGATGGCGCTGTCAGAGTGGAGGCTTTGTAGCCAACCTCCGTTCGCCCGTAAATGGACCCCGACCCGCCGGGGCCCTCCGGCGGAGAGCGGGCGGGGGCGTCCGAACTCCGGCGAGCGGTGCGGCCGCCGGTCGTGGCTCAGTTTGTATTCAGGCTCATCGGCATCACTGCGTCGGATCGGACCCCGAACAGCGACCTGACCTGACCCAGAAAGGCTCCATATGGCCGCCCGCAGACCAGCATGATGGCCGTGGCGCCAAGGGTTCCAAACAGCAGTCCTCGCTGGGATGCGCCGCTCACACCGATGATGGCCGCATAGATCGGGACTTGAAAACTGACCAGAGCGAGACTGTCCCAAAGCACTTGGGACAAGCGGTTTGGACGCGCTCGCTGCATGACCCAGTCACGCCAGAGGCCGTACGGGCGCCCGACAGGAATCATGAGGGCTGCTCCCAACAGGCGCGCATGAAACACCTGCTCCCAGGCCATGCCCGCGATGAATCGCTCGTTGATGACCCCCGTGATTGTGAAGAACAGGATCAGGGCTGTGGTGTCGGCGACGAACGCGCGTTTCAACCTGCAACCGCCCGCTGCCTGTATGCTCTCCGCCCATCCGCTTCCGGTAAGCCAGCCCCGACCATCTCGGAGACCTCCTCCGCGCTCCACGGCCGGTCCGACGGCGTCGCCGTCGTGGCCGGCGAGCCTCCAAGCGCCTTGTGGATCCGGGCCTGGTGCCGGACCGAGCAGAGCGCAACCCGTGTGGCGTGGCTCTCATTGGGCCCGACCCGCGACGTTGGTCAACCCGGTCGACTTTGAATCGGCAAACCGTCGGCCGCCCGATCCGCTCTTGTCACGAGGCCGGGCTGGCGAGTGTTTGCGCTGTCATTGTGCTTGACAGGCTAGGGCCCAGCCCCAACCATGACGCCGAACCGATCACGCGTTCGCGCTCGAGATGATCGGACAGGGGAGGGGACGATGACGAACAGGCGAGAGTTTCTGGCTTGGACAGGTGGCCTGACGCTGGCCGGTCTCCTGCCGGGTGTCGCGGCCCGGGCGGCCGGAAAGCCGATCAAGATCGGCTACAACGTCGCGACCCTGGCGAACCCCTTCTTCCAGGGCATGACCAAGGGCGTGGTCGACGCGGCCAAGCAGTTCCCGCAGATGACGCTGCTGAACACCAATGCCAACGGCGACGCCAACACGCAGTCCACCATGGTGGTCGATCTCATCAACCAGGATGTTGATGCGCTGATCCTCAACCCGATCAACGCCAACTCCATCGTGCCGGTTGTCGAGCGCGCGCACAAGAAGAACATCCCCGTCTTCACGCTCGACCGCGGCGCCGCCTGCGGCGACTGCCAGAGCAACTTCCTCGAGACCGACAACGTCGCGATGGGTCGGGAGGGCGCGCAGTTCATCCTCGACATGCTGCAGAAGCGGTACGGCAAGATCCAGGGCAACGTGGTCGACCTCGTCGGCCTGATCGGCACCACGGCGGGCGACGACCGCGACAAGGGATTCCTGGAGGTTTTCAACAAGGCTGCTGCCGAGAATCCCGGCCTCAAGCTCATCGCGCGGCAGGAAGGGCAGTTCGACCAGGAGAAGTCCTTCAACCTCATGAGCCAGATCATGGCCGCCAACCAGCAGATCGACGCTGTCTTCAACGGCAACGACGACAACGCCGTCGGCGCGCTGCGCGCCATCCGGCAGGCCGGCAAGGCCATGCCGATGGGCGACCCCAAGCACAT
>CAXTVD010000046.1:12651-17440 GCA_964247575.1 uncultured Lichenihabitans sp. | reverse complement strand
CTGCCGTATTCGGCGACATGAAGCTCATCGCGGAGATGTACCATCCCGATCTGGGCTGGCTGATCAACGACGACGAGGACGCCTCCCGTGACACCGGACAATCAGAACTCAACGAGCGGGAGTCAGGCGGGAGCGCTGAGCGACCCCGATCGGTTCGACCCTGACTACTACCTCCGGGCCAACGACGATGTCCGCGCTTTCGGCTTCGACCCGGCCGACCACTATTTCCGGTTCGGCCGGGCCGAAGGACGGCCGGCCAACGCGATGCAGGCGGCCCGGCGCTACGGCCGGCTGGCCGCGGGTCGAAACACCATCGATGTCACACCGTTCCTGACCGAGGCGCACGCGGTCGCGGCCGAGGTGGAGTCGGTCCTGGCCGAAGACCCGACGCTCGCCAATCATCCGGCCGTTCCGGCCTATGAGCCGGACGCGGCCGCTTCGGAGCCGGCGGGCCCGGCCGATGACCAGGCCGGCGAGAGCGACCCGCCGGGCTGGTTCGATGCCGAATGGTATCTCGGCCAGAACCGCGATGTCCGGCACTCGCGGCTCGATCCCTACACCCATTACCGGGAGCATGGGTTTCGCGAAGGGCGCCCGCCGAACCGCGCCATCGCGAAGGTGGGGCGTCTCGGTTTCGCTCCTCGCAGCCTATCGCCCGAACAACAGGCCGCGGCGATCGCGGTGATCGCGCAGTGCGGCCTGCTCGACGCGGACTGGTACGGCGAGCGCTACGGGATCGAGGCTGCCCTCGCGGTCCAGCACTATGTGGCGGCCGGGGCATTCCTGGGCAACGACCCCAGCCCGTTCTTCTCCAGCCTCGACTACATCAAGGCCAATCCGGACATCCTGAACGCCGGCGCCAACCCGCTTGCGCACTATGTCGAGTACGGCTTCATGGAGAACCGGGGCGGGGTGAAGACCCTGTCCGAGACACGCCTGACGACCAGGGTGTGGCTCAAGGGTCTTTGACCGAAAAGGTCGACCACGAGGTCATGGGCGCGCCACACAGGACCTCGATCTGCCGCAGGACGAGTTCTCCATAGTGCGGGCCGCCATGGGTCGCATCCTGGCCGTAGCAGGCCGGCGCCATGAAGCCGTCCACGGTCCAGGCGTCCGGCGGGGGCTCGATCAGCTCCACCCCGTGTCGGGCGCAGAACTGCCGCTGCACCGCCGTCTGCAGCAGCCACATCTTGGATCGGAGGGTAGCCGGCGAGAGCTCCCGTCGCGTCCATCGGTAGGCGAAATAGGGGTCGAGCCGGTCGATCACGAACGAGTCGTCGCCGATCGGGGGCGGCGGGGCGAAGGCGCAGATCCGCTCCTCCACGGCTTGCCGCAGCAGGCCGAGCTGGCGGAGATAGGGGCCCATTTCGTCATCAAGGGCGCTTTGTACGTAGCGGAGGGGAAGGAGGTCCGTGTCCGGATCGGGTGGTCCTTGCGCCACGCCGGGCATCACGAAGTCGAAGGGCGGGGAGCGGCGCATCAGGCCCAGGATGAGGTGCGCATTTCCCCCGAAGAAGGTCATGAAGGCGGGCGATTCGCAGGCGGCGCAGGCCATTCGCGCGGCGGCGACCAGATCGGGCCTGAAGATTGCCGGCCCGGCGCCCTCCTCGGCCACGTAGGGCGGCTCGCCGCCGAAGGTCCAGGCTTCGAACAGGGCGAGGTGCAGCCCTCCCTCCTGCGGAGCGCCTCCGCGTGGCACCGTGCGGCGTTCGATGGCCGAGATCACCGCGCCGGCGTGACTATGTCCCAGGACAACGGCAGCTTTTCGGGGCAACGGGACCCTGCATTCCTGCGATGGCGTCGCCGGTCTACGCCAGCCGCGCGGACCTGCCAAGTGACGCCGCCGCGGCCTTGTCGCACGACAGCGGCCGGTTGACGGCGGGGCAGCCGCCGTTTGCGGGCAGACGCGTTGCGGGCTAATCTGTTTTGGGAGTGGGTCTCGAGCCGAAAGTTTCAGCCTTGTCCCAGCAAGCGACCGTCTTGATCGTCGATGACAACGTCGACGTGGCGGAGATGACCTGCGAAATCGTCGAACTCGCAGGCGTGCAGGCGATCTACCGGACGAGCGTCACCGAGGCGATGGAATATATCGCGCGCAATCCGCTGACGACGATCGGCCTGCTCACGGACATCTATCTGTCGTCACCCATGACCGGCATCGAACTGGCCATCTACGTCGCCGAAGAATGGCCCGATATCGCCATTTGCGTCACCTCGGGGGTCGCGGATGAACGCCCCAAACGATTGCCCGCCAAGGCCGGCTTCCTGCCCAAGCCGTGGCACGCCCCGGACCTGCTCGCCTTCATCGCGACCGCCGTCCGGCGCTGAGGCGCGCCGGCGCCTCAGTTTGCGAGCGCGCGCGAGGCCTTTGCTGCGTCCACCTGGCTCAGCATACGCTGGGCGATCCGCTCGGTCTGCTCGATGGGGATCATGAAGCTGACGGGGCCGTAGGCAGGATGCTGGAAGCTGATGAGCGTCGCCTCGCCAAGCTGCTCGGAGCCGACCGCCCAGCGCGTGTCGGTCACCACCTCCACGCGCTGGCCGACCAGGGGCGGGATCTCCTGGCCCCTGACCATCTCCTGATGAGCGTGCCCGAGGTCGCGGATCAGCGTGAGCAACTGGTCGGGGTCGAACGAGAGGGTATGGGAAAGACCCTCGTCGCACGTGACCTCCAAGGTCGTGCGGGACCTGTCGTTGACGGCGATCTTGATTCCTGGCGGCATCGCGGCGTCTCGTTTCCCCCGGCACCATCACCTTCGGGCTCGCCGCCCCGAGGGTTGGGCATCGCCAGAACTATAATGGCCGCAACGCGGTCCTTGAAGAGGGCCTGACGATCCTTTACGGCGTGGACGCAGACCATGACGACGGCTGTTCCCGCCTGCGAGGCCGCAGCGCTTCCGCGCAGGGACCATCGGTTTCTTTGCCGGCCGCCGATTGTCCAGACGTGAGGACCGCTCCCATGACGACCCATCCTGCCATCAGCAAGGGGCGCGTCGCCGTCATCACGGGCGGCGCGAGCGGGATCGGTCTCGCCGCCGCCAGGACCTTTGCGGCCGAGGGCCTGCGCGTCTGCATCGCAGACCTGCCCGGCCCGGCGTTGGAGGCCGCGGCCGCGAGCGTCATCGCGGCCTCCCCGAAGGGGGCAGCGGAGGTGCGGGCCATCCCCACGGATGTCAGCCGCTGGGAGGATGTCCTTGCCCTCAAGACGCAGGCCTACGAGGCTTTCGGCGAGGTGGCCGTGCTGATGAACAATGCCGGGGTGGGCGCCACGGGGCAGGCACTGGTCCCGAGCCAGGCCTGGCACGACGTGCTCGGCACCAATCTGTGGGGAGTGATCCACGGCGTCCAGGCCTTCGGGCCGGCCATGGTCGAGCAGAAGACCCCCTGCGCCATCATCAATACGGGGTCGAAGCAGGGCATCACCACGCCGCCCGGCAATACGGCCTACAATGTCAGCAAGGCCGGCGTGAAGGTGCTCACGGAGGGGACCGCGCACGATCTGCGATCGATTCCGGGGTGCCAGGTCACCGCCCACCTGCTCATCCCCGGTTTCACCTACACCGGCATGACCGGCAGGCCGGACAAGCCGGCCGGGGCCTGGAGCGCGGAGCAGGTCGTCGACTTCATGCTCGACTGCATCGGCCGGGGCGACTTCTACATCCTGTGTCCCGACAACGACGTCACCCGGGAAATGGACGAGAAACGCATCGCCTGGGCGAGCGGCGACATCATCGACAACCGGCCGGCCCTGTCCCGCTGGCATCCCGACTACGAGGACGCCTTCAAGGCCTACATGTCGCGATGACGATCCCTACCGGCGCGACGCTGCGAGAAAGTAGTTGACGTCCGTATCGCGGCCGAGCCGCCACGCCCGGCGAAGCGGATCGTAGATCATGCCGGTGGTGCCGAGGACGCGCAGCCCGGCCGCCTCGATGGGCGCCGCGAGCTCGTCCGGCGTGACGAACTGCGTCCAGCGGTGCGTCCCGCGGGGCAGCCATCGGAGGACATATTCCGCTCCGACGATGGCCAGCATGAAGCTTTTGGCGGTCCGGTTGAGGGTCGAGGCGACGAGCAGCCCGTCCGGCGCGACCAGCGTGCAGGCCGTCTCGATGAAGGCGTCCCGGTCCACGACATGCTCGACGACCTCCATGGCGAGCACCACGTCGTAGCGGACGCCGCTTGCGGCCAGCGCTTCGGCGGTCGTCGCGCGGTAGTCGACTGACAGGCCCATCACCTCTGCGTGCTGCCGGGCGACCGCGACGTTGTTCTCCGCAGGATCGATGCCGGTGACGGCCGCGCCCAGGCGCGCCAGCGGCTCGCAGAGCAGCCCGCCGCCGCAGCCGATGTCGAGCACGGTCCGGCCTTCGAGGGGCGAGGCCGCATCCGTCGGTCCAGGCCGGTGCTTCAGGATCGTGTCCCGCAGGTAGCGCAGGCGGACGGGATTGATCTCGTGGAGCTTGCCCATGGGGCCGTCCGGATCCCACCAGGCCTCGCCCAGCCGGTTGTAGCGGGCGAGATCGACCGCATCGATGCTGCCGCCCCTCGCCGTCCCGCGATCCTGATCCATCCGCCTTCGATCCCCTTCGCTCAGACTTGACATGGCTTGTCCCGTCGTTGACAGCCCCGACCGGGGTCGTCAGTCATACGCTCCCTCGCGACCGGGTGGCGAGGGATGCCGACAGCCCTGACGCCGCGTCGTCCGCGCGGTATTGCTTGTTTCACGCCGGTCGACGCGCGGGATCATGGGTCGTCTAGTCCTCAAATTCGGCGGAACCTCCGTCGCGAATCT
>CAXTVD010000046.1:0-12641 GCA_964247575.1 uncultured Lichenihabitans sp. | reverse complement strand
AGGTGGATGCGGGGCACGACGTGGCCGTCGTCGTCTCGGCCATGGCCGGCAAGACCAATGAACTCGTCGCCTGGTGCCGCGAGGCGTCGGCGATGCACGATGCCCGCGAATACGATGCGGTGGTGGCATCCGGTGAACAGGTCACGGCCGGTCTGATGGCCATCGTCCTGCAGCAGATGGGCATCACGGCACGCTCGTGGCAGGGCTGGCAGATCCCCATCCTGACCTCCGACCAGCATGGATCGGCCCGGGTCGGCGACATCGACGGCAGCGAACTGGTCCGCCGTTTCCGCGAGCGCGGGGAGGTCGCGGTGATCGCCGGCTTCCAGGGACTTCACCGGGAATCGGGACGCATCACGACGCTCGGCCGCGGCGGTTCCGACACGAGCGCCGTGGTCATCGCCGCCGCCATCGAGGCGGACCGCTGCGATATCTATACGGATGTCGACGGCGTCTATACGACCGACCCGCGCGTGGTGAGCCGGGCAAGGCGGATGGATCGCGTCGCTTTCGAGGAGATGCTCGAAATGGCGTCGCTGGGCGCCAAGGTGCTCCAGGTCCGCTCCGTCGAGGCCGCCATGGTGCACGGGGTCAAGGTCTGCGTGCGGTCCTCGTTCGATGATCCCGCCGCGCCCGCGCCGGGCACGCTGATTTGTGCTGAGGAGGATATCGTGGAGCAGCAGATCGTCACCGGCATCGCCTTCTCCCGGGACGAGGCGCAGATCACCCTGCGCAACGTGACCGACAAGCCCGGTGTCGCAGCCGCCATCTTCGGGCCCCTGGCCGAGGCGGCCATCAACGTCGACATGATCATCCAGGTCGTGTCGGACGACACCACCACCACCGACATGACCTTCACGGTGCCGCTCGCCGAGTTCGGCCGGGCCAAGGCGATCCTCGAGTCGTCGCGGAGCCAGATCGGCTTCGGGACCATCCAGGGCACGGACGATGTCGTGAAGGTCTCGGCCATCGGCATCGGCATGCGCAGCCATGCCGGCGTCGCGGCCCGCGCCTTCCGGGCGCTGGCCGACAAGGGCATCAACATCCGCGCCATCACGACCTCCGAGATCAAGTTCTCGGTTCTGATCGACGCCGCCTACACGGAACTGGCCGTCCGCACGCTGCACACCCTCTACGGCCTCGATCGGGCCTGAGCCGGCGCCCACCGCGGGTACGGTCCTTGCTAGCCGGCCCACCGGGGGCATGGGGCCCGGCGTGAGGCTTGCCGTCGTGACGGGCCTATGCAAAGACCGAAATCAAGAGGAGCGATGACGGCTGTCATCACCCCTGCGCTCGTCCATTGCTCGACCGCGGATGGCAGCATTGAGGGAATCGGCGTGATGCGTGCCTCGATCGGCGGACCCCGTCTGCTGCTGCGCCGGCTTCGCGAGGTCATGGCCGAGCCGATCGGGGCGCAGGCGCGCCTCGACAAGATCGTGATCCAGATCGCCTTCAACATGGTGGCCGAGGTGTGCTCGGTCTACGTGCTGCACGCCGACAAGCGGCTCGAGCTCTACGCGACCGAAGGGCTGAACCGGGAGGCCGTCCACCTCACGACCATGCGGCTCGGCGAGGGCATCGTCGGCACCATTGCCGTCAAGGCCGAGGCGCTTGCGCTGCCCGACGCCCAGTCGCACCCGGCCTATTCCTACAAGCCCGAGACGGGCGAGGAGATCTACCAATCCTTCCTGGGCGTGCCCATCCTGCGGGGCGGCAACACGCTCGGCGTGCTCGTCGTGCAGAACAGGGCGCGGCGCATCTACACCGAGGAGGAGATCGAGGTCCTCCAGACGACGGCCATGCTGCTGGCCGAGATGATCGCCGGCGGCGAGCTGCAGTCGCTGTCGCCGCCCGGCTCGGAGGTGCTGCGCCAGTCGCTCTCGCTGAAGGGCGTCTGCATCGCCGACGGTGTCGGGCTCGGCCATGTGGTGCTGCATGAGTCCCGCGTGGTCGTCGACAAGATCGTCGCCGAGAACATCGACAGCGAGATCAGTCGCCTCGACGGCGCCATCGAGGCGCTGCGCGAGTCGATCGACCGGCTGGTCGACCGGGGCGACGAGGCCGGCCCGGGCGAACATCGCGAGATCCTCCAGACGTTCCGGATGATCGCCAACGACCGCGGCTGGCTGCGGCGCCTGCGCGAAGCGGTCATGACGGGGTTGACGGCGGAAGCGGCCGTCGAGCGCGTGCAGAGCGACACGCGCGCCAAGCTGATGCGCCAGACCGATCCCTACCTCCGGGACCGCCTGCACGATCTCGACGATCTCGCCAACCGGCTGCTGCACCAGCTCACCGGGCAGAACATGGTCGTGGCGAACGAGCATCTGCCGGACAACGCCGTGCTCGTCGCGCGCACCATGGGGCCGGCGGCCCTGCTCGACTACGATCGTGGCAAGCTTCGCGGTCTGGTGCTCGAGGACGGGGGCATGGCGAGCCACGTCGCTGTGGTCGCCAGGGCGCTCGGCATCGCGGCCGTGGGCGACGTCACCAACATCTCCAGCCTTGTCGAGCCCGGCGATTCCATCATCGTCGACGGCGGAACCGGCAAGGTCGAGGTGCGGGCTTCGCTGGACGTCCAGTCGGCCTATGGCGAGAAGGCGCGCCTGCGCGCGCGCAGGCAGGAGCAGTACCGCTCCTTGCGGGACGTTCCGGCCATCACGCGCGATGGCGTCGAGATCGGCCTGCATATGAACGCCGGCCTGCTGCTCGACCTGCCGCATGTCATCGAGACCGGCGCCGCATCGATCGGCCTGTTCAGGACCGAGCTGCTGTTCATGGTCTCGCCGCACTTTCCGCGCCCGGCCCAGCAATATGCCCTCTACCGTAGCGTGCTCGACCATGTGCGCGACCGCCCGGTGACGTTCCGCACGCTCGACATCGGCGGCGACAAGGTGTTGCCGTACATGAAGCGGCTGGACGAACAGAACCCGGCGCTCGGCTGGCGCGCGCTGCGGATCGGCCTCGACCGGCCGGCGCTGCTGCGCTCGCAGATCCGTGCCATGCTCCGGGCGGGGGCGGGGCGGGAGATCCGCATCATGTTCCCGATGGTCGCCCAGACCTTCGAGTTCGATGCCGCGCGCGCGCTCGTCGAACGCGAGATCGAGCATCTCACCCGCTACGACCACCCGCTTCCCACCGACATCAAGCTCGGCGTGATGATCGAGATCCCGTCGCTGCTGTGGCAGCTCGACGAGATCATGGAGCGTGCCGACTTCGTGTCCGTAGGCTCGAACGATCTCCAGCAGTATCTGTTCGCCGCCGACCGCGACAACAAGAAGGTGTCCGGACGCTACGATCTTCTCTCGGCGCCCATGTTGCGTGCCCTCCGCTCGATCGCGGAGGCCGGCACGCGGCTGCGCAAGCCCGTCGCGCTCTGTGGCGAGCTCGGGGGATCTCCGATCGGCGCGCTCGCCCTGGTTGCGCTCGGCTATCGCAACCTGTCGATGTCGCCTTCGGCCATCGGTCCGGTGAAGGCGATGGTGCTCGCCCTTGACGTCGGCGAGGTGACGGCCTTCGTGGCCGAGCAACTCGGGCGGGCGGACGGTGAGGCCAGCCTGCGCGCGAGGCTCGAGGAGTTCGCGGGGGGCCGGCATATCCCGTGCTGATCCGGCTGCGCGACCCGGCTCCGCCGGCCTACGCGTCACCGTAAGTCCGGAAACGTCCTTAAGCCGCGATTAACCAAGCTCCGCTTCAATGAAGCATCAGCGGGCTGCCTCGGCTTGTTGTCCTGGCGAGCAAGGGCGGTTAAACCCGCGTTCCGCCCAGGAAAACGAGCCCGTCGTGAGGTGCCTTGGCTGAGATCGTCCGGCTGGAAAGCAGGCTACTCGATCCGAGAGCGAGCGAATGACATACGCGACCGGCATGAGGGACGATCTGGTAAGCTACGACCGCGACCGTTTGTTCCCCAAGGTCTCTCCTTCACTGGTCTTCGGGGCCGTGGCCCTGGCCTTCAGCGTGTCGGTCGGCGCCTGGATCCTGCAGGACCGGCCTATGCAAAGCCCGCCGGCCGATGAGACCGGAGCGGTCGAGCGTCCGGCCGCGCCAACGGTCGCCGCTTCCGTGGTCTCTCCCTCTCCCATCCGGCCGGCCGTCGCGACATCCTACGGGGCGCTCCTCGACCCCGAACTGACCGGGTCGACAGCGATGCTGCTGGCCCAGAGTGCTCCGCTCGGCGCGGCCTTCGAGGGCCCGGCCCCGTCGCCAGCTTCCCCCCCGGCGCCGGTGATGCCGGACGCGCAGCCTGGGAGCATCATCCCGCTGGTGCCGCCGACGCTGCCGAACTTGGTGGCGGAGGTGCCGCTGCCCGCACCCCGGCCTCCCGAACTCCGGCTGCAGGCCAGCCAGGGCCCGGTGCGAACCTTCGGCCGCCCGGCGGCGCAGCCGAGGACGAGCGTCGTGCGGGCCGCTCCGCAGGATAACCGGAGCTTCTTCGAGAAGCTGTTCGGCGTCGCCCAACCGACCGGGCCGGTGCTCGCTTACGCGGCGCCCGAGGATGGCGCGTTCGACTTCGGACGGCGGGCGGCGTCCAGCCCGATGCTGCCCTACGACCGCTATACGGCGGTCTATGATATCTCCGCCCACACGGTCTACATGCCCGACGGCTCGACCCTGGAAGCGCATTCCGGGCTGGGCGACAGGCTGGACGACCCGCGGAGCGTGACCGAACGCAATCGAGGGGCCACGCCTCCCCATGTCTATGATCTCGAGCCGCGGGCGCAGCTCTTCCACGGGGTCAGGGCGTTGCGCCTGAACCCTGTCGGCGGAGGAGGGGTGTTCGGTCGGACAGGCCTGCTGGCCCACACCTTCATGCTCGGGCCGAAGGGCGACTCGAACGGATGCGTGTCGTTCCGAAACTACAACGCCTTCCTGCAGGCCTACGCGAATGGCGAGGTCAAACGCCTGGCGGTCGTCACCCGCCGCATCTGACCGGCCGGTCGGCCCGTCCGGCCCGTCACGCCACGTCGTCCACAGGGTCGCGAGTTGACAGGATGGCGGCTCCGGCTTCAAGGCTGAGCTGATCATGCTGCCCCATGCCAAGCTCAACCTGATCCTGCGCCGTCACGAGGAGATTTCGGCGCGTCTCGCCGGGGAGGTCGATTCAGCGACCTTCGTCAGCCTGTCGCGCGAGATGGCCGACACGGAGGCCCTCGTTTCCGCGATCCGGGCCTACCGCGCCGGGCAGGACGAGCGCGGGGGCCTGCAGGCCATGTTGTCCGATCCGGCGCTGGATGCGGAGATGCGGGACCTGGCCGAGGCCGAACAGGTCGAGGCGGAGGACCGTCTCGCGGGTCTGGAACGCGACATCCAGCTCGCGCTTCTGCCCAAGGACGCCGCGGATGAGAAAGGCGCCATCCTCGAGATCCGCGCCGGGACGGGCGGCGACGAGGCCGCGCTCTTTGCCGGCGACCTGTTCCGCATGTATTCGCGCTACGCGGATCTTCACCGGTGGAAGGTGGATGTCCTGTCCGCCAGCGAGGGGACGGCGGGCGGCTTCAAGGAGATCGTGGCCGAGGTCAGCGGGCGTGGCGTCTTCGCCAGGCTCAAGTTCGAGAGCGGCGTGCATCGCGTGCAGCGCGTGCCGGACACCGAGACGCAGGGGCGCATCCACACGTCGGCCGCGACCGTCGCCGTGCTGCCCGAGGCCGAGGAGGTTGACGTCTCGATCAACGAGACGGACCTGAAGATCGATACGATGCGGGCGCAGGGCGCCGGCGGCCAGCACGTCAACAAGACCGAATCGGCGATCCGCCTGACGCACCTGCCGACCGGCATCGTCGTCTTCATGCAGGAGGAGCGCTCCCAGCACCGCAACCGCGAGAAGGCGATGGCGGTGCTGCGCGCGCGCATCTTCGACCAGCGGCGGCAGAAGATCGACACCGAGCGGGCCGCCGACCGCAAGGCGCAGGTGGGGTCCGGCGACCGCTCCGAGCGGATTCGCACCTATAATTTTCCGCAGGGGCGGCTGACCGACCATCGCATCAACCTGACCCTCTACAAGCTGGACAAGGTCATCGTCGGAGAGGCGCTGGACGAGGTCATCGACGCCCTGACCACCGAACATCAGGCGGCGGCTCTTGCGGCGGTCGAAGCCGAGGCTTGAAACGCATTGGGCGTCCTGTACTGGGTGAAGCGCCTTCGTTCTCTTTCCCCGGATGATCATGTCGCCGCTGCTCGGGTCCTGGATCACCCTCTTCACCATCGCTGCGGCGACCGCGTCGGAAGCGGCACCGTCGACGCCGCAGGAAGCGGAGCGTCTGACGAGCCTCTTCGAGCGCTACCTGGGGCACCGCTCCGGCGAGCCGAGCGCCGTGAGAGTGACGCCCGACGGCGACTCCTACAGGGTCTCGCTCGATGTCGGGCGTCTGCTCGCGCCTCTCGCGGCGCTCAGCTTCACGGCGACGACCGGCGCCTTGAAGGCCGAGCTCACCCCGCAGAGCAACGGGCAGTGGCGGGTCGTCGTGGACGGCCTTCCGGGTCTCGGCTTTGCGAAGGACCGTGAGGCGTTCTCGCTGACCATCGACGGCTACAAGCTCGACGGCGTGTTCGACCCCGCTCTGCAGGCGTTCAGTTCCGCTTCGACCCGGTCCGCCGGCTCGACAACGCATTCGGTGAACGCGACAGGAACCTCGGATTTCCACGTCACCCAGAAGAGCACAGGCACCTACGGGGCGACGGACGGCGGGGCGGGAACGATCAACGTCCAGGCAACCGGTTCGACCACGGACTTCGCCTATGGCCTGGAAGCCTCCGCGACGGCTCCGGGGGCGGAGGGGAGCGGCACGACGGTCAAGCTCGACGGGCACGGGTCAAGCTTCACGAGCAGCCTGTCGGTCGGCAACGAGCGCAATGCGGCGTTGAACGACTTCTGGGCCTTCCTGGTCGCGCATGGATCGAAGACGGAGCTTGTCGCCCATCAGCCTGAGCTGAAGGCAGGGTTGAGGGCGATGCTGCCCTTCGCCTCCGCGGTGGTGGGAGACCTTGCTTTGTCCAAGCTCACCGTCACGTCCAGCATGGGGGCGTTCGGCATCGCCGAGGCGAGCGAGCACTACGAGTTCAACGGGCCCGGTTCCAAGGACGGTGTCCGGTCCAGGCTGAAGATGTCGGGCCTGAGCCTTCCGGACGGACTGATCCCGGCCTGGGCCGGCCCGCTCACCCCCACCGGGCTGAACCTGACGCAGAGCTACGGCCCGATCAACCTCACCCCGGTGCTGCTGGCCGCCATCGACGACTTTGACCTGTCGGCCGACAAGCCGCTCAGCGACGAGCAGGTGGCGGCCCTCAAGTCCGGCCTCGTCGCCGGGGACCTTACGATCCACGTCGCGCCGAGTACGGTGTCGACGGCCCTGATGACCGTCAAGTTCGAGAGCGATCTCCGGCTCAGCAAGCCCCTGCCGACGGGAACGGCGACCGTGTCCGTCACCGGGCTCGACAGGACCATCGATGCCGTCCGAGCGGTCGGGTCCGACGATCCAAGCGCCGCACAGGCCATCGGCTTCCTGTCGGCCGTCAAGATCCTGGCAAAGGCCGAGGGGCTGGACAGCTACTCCTGGCGGATCGAGGCCAAGCCCGGCAGCGAGGTCACGATCAACGGCAATCCCTTGGGCGCGCCGGGCGCGAAGGCGCCGCGCGGGACGGATCCGTCAACGCCCTGACCCCGCCGGGTCAGGGACCGGCGGACTCGATCAGCCGCATCGCGGCCGCGCGGGCCTCGTCGGTCACGGTGGCCCCCGCCAGCATGCGGGCGATCTCCTCGCGGCGCAGGCCCGGCTCCAGCGGGGTGACGCGCGTGGCGACCTGATCGCCGCGACCGGTCTCGCCCTTGCTGATCCGCAGGTGGGTCGCCGAGCGTGCCGCGACCTGGGGCGCGTGGGTCACGGTCAGGACCTGCACCCCGGTTGCAAGGCGTGCGAGGCGGCGCCCGATCGCGTCGGCGACCGCCCCGCCCACGCCCGTGTCGATCTCGTCGAAGACCAGCGTCGGCGCCGACCCGCGGTCGGCCAGCGAAACCTTGAGCGCCAGCATGAAGCGGGCGAGCTCGCCGCCCGAGGCGACCTTGGTGAGCGGCCCCGGACGGCTGGAGGGATTGGTCGCCACCCAGAACTCCACGCGATCCAGCCCGTCCGGTCCGGGCGCTTCGGGCTCGATCTCGGTGACGAAACGGGCCCGCTCGAGCTTCAGCGGTGGAAGCTCGGCGTTCACCGCCTTGTCCAGCGCCGCTGCGGCCGCCCGTCTCTGCGCCGAAAGACCCGTGGCGGCGGCCGCATAGGCGGCCTTTGCGGCCTCGGCCTGGGCGGCGAGCGCGACCAGCCTGGCTTCGCCGGCGTCCAGCGCCGGGAGGTCTGCGAGCATGGCCGCCTGCTGCCGAGGCAGGTCGTCCGGGGCGCAGCTGAATTTCCGCCCGGCCGCACGCAGCGCAAACAGCCGCTCCTCGACCCGCTCCAGCTCGCGCGGATCGAAGTCGGCCTCTTCGAGCGCCGTCGCAAGCGCCTGCTCCGCCGCATCGAGGGCAACGAGCACCGCATCGAGCGCCTGGGTGCAGGGTTCGATCAGCGCCGGCGCCTGAGCGGCCCGCCGTTCCAGGCGCCGGACCATGGCCGAGAGTGTCGAGACGGGCGAGCCGTCGCCGTTCACGCTGTCATAGGCGTCGCGCAGATCACCCGTGACCTTCTCGGCCGCCATCATCGCCGCGCGGCGGTCGGCAAGAGCGTCCTCCTCGCCCGGCTCCGCGGACAGGGCGCCGAGTTCCTCGGCCGCGTGGCGGAGGTAGTCGGCATCGGCCCGGGCCTTGGCGACCCGTTCGCCTTCCGCCTTGAGTTCGGCGTCGATCGCCCGCCGCTCGGCGTGGTGGCGCCGGACGGTCGCGACCTGCGGCTCGAGAGCTCCGAAAGCATCGATCAGCGCCCGGTGCTGCCCGGCATCGACCAGAGCGCGGTCGTCGTGCTGCCCGTGGATCTCGACGAGGGTGCGGCCGATGAGGCGGAGGGCCTGCGCGCTCACCGGGGTGTCGTTGACGAAGGCGCGCGTGCGTCCGTCCGCCAGCTGCACCCGGCGCAGGATGAGATCGCCCTCGACCAGAACGTCCTGCTCGCGGGCGGCCCCGACCGCGGGATGGTCGGGCGGCAGGTCGAAGGAGGCGGTGACCTGCCCCTGCTTCTCCCCGAGCCGGACGAGGCCCCCGTCGCCGCGCCCGCCCAGAGCCAGCGTAAGCGCGTCGAGCAGGATGGACTTGCCTGCACCCGTCTCGCCGGTCAGGACCGTCAGGCCGGTCCTGAACTCGAGGTCGAGGCGGTCGATGAGAACGATGTCGCGGATCGTCAGGCGGGACAGCATCGCGGGGCTTTAGCACGGATCGCAAGCTGGCCGCTGCGATCCTTGCAGGGCGTGTCGGGCTGCGCGCGAGGGCGCAGGGCGGACGGTCAGGTCAGGCCGAGGGTATGGAAGGTCTTATAGATGAGCGAGCCCTGGTCCTCACGCGGCTCGAGGCCGTCGGTCTTCAGGAGCGCGAAGCTGTCCTTGTACCACTGGCTATCGGGATAGTTGTGCCCGAGCACGGCGGCCGCGGTCTGCGCCTCGTTGGTGATGCCCAACGCCAGATAGGCCTCCGTCAGACGCGCGAGCGCCTCCTCGGTGTGACGGGTCGTCTGGTACTTGCCGATGACGTTCCGGAAGCGGTTGATCGCGGCGACGTAGTTATGGCGCTGCAGGTAGAAGCGACCGACCGACATCTCCTTGCCGGCGATCTGGTCGCGGGTGACCTGTATCTTGAAGCGGGCGTCTGACGCGTATTCGGACTGGGGGTACTTCGTCACGATCTGGTTGAACAGATCGAGCGCCTTCTCCGACTGGTTCTGGTCGCGCGAGATGTCCGGGATCTGATTGTAGTAGGACATCGCCTCCATGTAGAGGGCGTAGGGTGCGTCGGGCGAATCCGGGTAGAGCGTGTAGTAGCGCCCGGCCGATTGGATGGCGTCGTCGTAGGAGCCGCCCTGGTACTGCGCATAGGTCGTCATGAGCAGACCTTTGCGCGAGTAGTCCGAGAAGGGATACTGCTTGTCGAGATCGCCGAACTTCTTGGCGGCGCCCTCGGTATCCTTCTTCTGCAGGCGGGCGAGGCCCTGGTTGTAGATGTCGTCGGCCGGAACCTCGGGGAGGATCTTGGTCTCGTACTTTTCGGCGGCGAAGGGGTTCATCGACTCGATGGACGCGCAACCGGCGAGGGGCAGCCCGATGATGGCTGCCGCCGCGAAAGCTCTGGCGAGCGACGCCCTCCTCGTGGGAGCCGTGGAGCAGCGGGAAGCTGGCAGCATGCGGACAACTCGACTTTCAACAGACGGCCGGGCCATCGAGCCCCTGCTCGCGCGGCGACGGGCCGCTCGGCCAAAGCTTTATACCTGCAATTGTGGCCACCGAAGGCCGCAGCAGAGGGCCTCCGCGCGCCCGTGAGGGCTACACCCGCTTTTCCGGGAACCCGGGCAAATCGGCAACAGTGGTGTCGAGCGAAGCCGCCAGGATTCGTTCAGTTCGCCTCGGCGAACACCGGCAGCGAGGGCAGGGCGAGATCGGCAAAGAGGCCCTTGGCCCGCGCGGGCGCCTCGATCAGGGCAAAGGCGGAACGGTCCGCGAACAGCGCCTTCAGGACGAGATGATTCATCTTGTGACCCGGGCAGAAAGCCCGATAGGTGCCGACGAGCGGAGCGCCGGCCAGGGCCAGGTCTCCGACCGCGTCGAGCATCTTGTGAGCGACGAACTCGTCGGCGTAGCGCAGCCCTTCGGGATTGAGGATCCGGTCACCGTCGACCGCGATCGAGTTCTCCAGCGAGGACCCCAGGGCGAAGCCCATTTTCCAGAGCCGCTCGACGTCACAGATCGAGCCGAAGGTCCGCGCGCGCGCGATGTCGGAGCGGAACACGCCCGGCGTCAGCGTCACCGTCTTGCGCTGGCGACCGACGGCCCCGAGGGCATAATCGATCTCCACGTCGAGGTGGAAGCCGTCCTGGGCCGGGAGGAGTTCGGAAAAGGACCGGCCGTTCTCGACGCGGACGGGCTTGAGGACCTTGATGAAGCGACGCGACGCCGAGAGCGTCCTGATGCCGGCCCGGTCGATGGCGGCGACAAAGGCCGCGGAGGAGCCGTCCATGATCGGCACTTCCGGTCCGTCGATCTCGACCTCGACGTTGTCGATCCCCAGACCCATCAAGGCGGCCAGGAGATGCTCGATCGTCGCGACCGTTCCCCGCGAGGGATCGCCGATGACCGTGCAGAGTTCGGTGGTGGACACCTTCGACCAGACCGCCTGGATGCGGCGCTCGCCCCCGTCGGGAAGGCCGGTCCGCGTGAACATTATGCCCGTATTGGCAGGGGCGGGATGCAGGACCAGACCGACGGGAGCGTTGGAGTGCACACCGGACCCGACGAGGGCGGCACGGCTCCGAAGGGTGGTCTGCTTCCCCAGTTTCATACTTTTCCGCTCCGGCGCCTTCCTGGGTGGCGCGCGAAGCGCCGGTGGAAAGCATTTCGACCCGCAGGCCTCAAGTGAACCGCTACGTCGCAGTCTCTTTGTCTTCATCTCAACTACGCGAGCTAGATCCGGCCTTCAAATCACTCTTTTTAACGCTGTGTAACAAAGGGCGGCCCGATCGACGACCATAATGAACGCAAGTAAATTCAGGCGTTTACGCAGGGCGACACACGCCGCAAAAGCGACGTGTGCCCTGTCAATTCCAGTCAGGTTCGGCGGCGATTTCAGCTCGACTGACGCCGCAAAAAGGCCGGGATCTCCAACTGATCGTCCTCGTTGGGGCGGTGCGGCTGCATGGGCCGGCCATGCTGGTCAGCCGGGGCGTGAGCGTTCCGCGCCGGCCCCTGCGGCACCGCGCGCTTGGCATATTCGGCGTGGACCGGGTTGGGCTGCGGAGCGCGTGAAGACGGTATCGGCGCGGGGGCGTGCTGCTGAGGCGCCGGCAGCGTGGCCTGCACCCGGGGCGCAGCAGGGGCGACGGAGCGCGCCGGCACAGGCCCGTCCTCGCTCTTGCTCATGCCGAACGAGGCCAGGCGCTCCAGCAGCGACCGGCGCTTGACCTCGGCGGGCGCGGGCTCGGCCACGGCCTCGGCGCGCTGGGCACGGATCTGGTTCTGCCCGGGGAGGGGCAGGTCGTCCACCGTCGGCATGCGCGGGGGACGCTGCACCTGCTGGGGCGCCGGTGGGATGAACGGACCGTTGTCGACGTGCTCGACCCGCTGCGGCTCCGGCGCCATGGTCGGCGCGGTCGAGAAGACGCTCGCCTTCGGCTGCATCGGCATGAGCTCGACATCATGCGCGACGCTGGCCTGGACGGGCGGGTGATAGGGCGCGAGGGCCGGCTGCGCGAAAGCGGCGGGCGCCGGGGCGGGGCTTGCGTCATAGGACGGGTTGTAAGCGGGCACGGCCTCGGCGGCCGGGGTGGCGGGCCGCGTCGTCAGCTCCGGCGGGCGTCCCGCGCCGGTCTGTGCCCGCAGGCGCATGGCGGCGTCGGCGATCCGGACCTCGTCGGGGGTGATCGCCTTGCCCAGCGCAGGCTGGTCGATCCCCGTCGCCACGACGGAGACACGGACGATGCCGTCGAGGTTGGAATCGAAGGTCGCGCCCAGGATGATGTTGGCGT
>CAXTVD010000045.1:0-17557 GCA_964247575.1 uncultured Lichenihabitans sp. | reverse complement strand
CGCCTCAGGAGCGCCGTCGAGCGGCTGCCCGTCGAACTGATCGTCCGGAGGTCGGTGGCGCCGCCCGCGACGGCTCGCAAGTCCAATCCGCCACACCGAAAGGGTCAGACGCATGCGCAACCGATACATTCGTAGCCTCGCCGGCACCGTCGCCGTGCTGGCCCTGGCGACCGGGGCCGCCGCGGCGAAGGGCAAGACCTTCGCCCTGATCCAGTACAATCAGCAGGTCTCGTTCTTCACCGACATCACCAAGGGCGCCCAGAAGGCGGCCGACGAAGCGGGCGACAAGCTCGTGGTGTTCGACGCCAACAACTCGGCGTCCGCCCAGGACAATGCCTTCGACACCTATGTCCAGCAGAAGGTCGACGGCATCATCATCGTGGCCGTCGATCCGGACGGGATCATGGGCGCGGTGAAGGCGGCCGACAAGGCCGGCATCCCCGTCGCGTCCGTCGACGCCGCGCTGCCGCCCGGCCCCCAGAAGGTCGGCATCACCGTCGACAACGAGGCGGCCGGCAAGCAGATGGGCGAGTTCTACGTCGACTACGTGACCAAGAACATGGGCGGCAAGGCGTCGCTCGGCATCGTCGGCGCGCTCAACTCCAATCTCCAGCTGCTGCGCCAGAAGGGCTTCGAGGCTGTGACGGGCGCCAACGCCGGCATCACGAAGGTCGGCGTGGTCGATGGCCGCAATATCCAGGACCAGGCGCTCGCGGCCGGCGAGAACCTGCTCACCGGGACCCCGACGCTGCAGACGGTCTATGCGACCGGCGAGCCCGCGCTGATCGGCGCCATCGCGGCCGCCGCGAGCCAGGGCCGCGACCAGTTGAAGATCTTCGGCTGGGATCTCAGCGCGCAGGCGGTGGCCGCCATCGACGCGGGCACGGTCGTGGCCGTGGTTCAGCAGGCCCCGGACCAGGAGGGCTACAAGGCCGTCCAGGCGCTCGACACGCTGACGAGCGGCGGCAAGATCGAGGCGACGATCAAGGTCCCGGTCGAGATCGTCACCAAGGCGAACGTCGACAAGTACCGGGCCGCCTACAAGTAGCGTGACCGCCTCCCCTCCCGCCGCACACGGGGAGGACGGGCGGCCCGCGCCCCCTCCCCGCCACCGTCGCTCGGATCTTCGATGAGTGCAGCCCAGCCTTCCGCGCCCGCGCCGGATGCGGCGTCCGCGGCGCCCCCCCGCGCGGAGGCCGACCCGCCGCGCATGCGTGTGCGCGGCATCCGCAAGACGTTCGGGTCGATCCAGGCCCTGCGCGGCGTCGATCTGGACCTCTGGCCCGGGGAGTGCCTCGGCCTCGTCGGCGACAATGCGGCCGGCAAGTCGACGCTGACCAAGATCCTGGCCGGAACCTATCTCGCCGACGAGGGCACGATCCAGCTCGACGGGGAGACCTTGTCGCTGTCGGGGCCGGACGAGGCGCGCGCCCGCCACATCGAGATGGTCTACCAGGACCTCAGCCTCTGCGACACGATCGACGTCGCCGGCAACCTGTTCCTCGGCCGCGAACTGCGGCGCGGGCCGTTCCTCAACCAGGGCGCCATGCTGCGCGAGGCGCGCGCCATGCTGCAGCGGCTGGAGATCCGGATCCCCAATCTGTCCGCCAATGTCGCGCAGCTCTCGGGCGGGCAGCGGCAGGCGATCGCCATCGCCCGGGCGGCCTCCTTCGCGCCGCGCGTCCTGATCATGGACGAGCCGACCTCGGCGCTCGCGGTCGCCGAGGTCGAGGCGGTGCTGAAGCTGATCGACCGGGTAAAACGCCAGGGCGTCTCGGTGATCCTGATCACCCACCGGCTGCAGGACCTGTTCCGCGTCTGCGACCGGATCGCGGTCATGTACGAGGGCGTGAAGGTCGCCGAGCGCCGCATCGGCGAGACCAATCTCGAGGACATCGTCCGCCTGATCGTCGGGGAGGTCGCCCGCTCATGACCGCCTACACCGAACGCCAGGCGGGCGCGCGGCGCCACGACTTCCTGACGGCGCACGCCCACGTCCTGTCGATCACGCTGTTCTTCGTCCTGTGCTGCGCCGTCTTCGCCTCGCTCTCGAGCGTGTTCCTGGAACCCGGCAACATCCTCAACATCCTGCGGCAGGCCGCGCCGAACCTGATCATCGGCATCGCCATGACCCTGGTCATCACCACGGGCGGCATCGACCTGTCGGTCGGCTCGATCGTCGCCTTGGTCAACTCGATGGCGGCCGTCATGCTGAAAGGGGGCTTCGAGTGGCCGCTCACGGTCGTGGTGATGCTGGTCTTCGGGGCGCTGATCGGGCTCGTCCAGGGCTTCTTTGTCGCCTACCAGCGCATCCCCGCCTTCATCGTGACGCTCGCCGGCCTGTCGGCGCTCCGCGGCTGCGCCCTGGTGCTCACCAGCGGCTTCTCCATCCTCATCCCGCCGAGCCTGTTCCTTGTCATCGGCCGGGGCACCGTCGGCGGTGTGCCCTACCCGGCCGTGCTGGGGCTCGCCGTCGCCGTCGCCGGCTATGTCGTGCTCAACACCACCGTCTACGGGCGCCGCGTCGTCGCGGTGGGGGCCAACGCCGAGGCCGCACGGCGCGTAGGCATGCCGGCGCGGGGCACGATCACCTCCGTCTACATCCTCAGCGGCATCGCCTCGGCCCTCGCGGCCCTGGTGATCGCCGCCCGCCTCGGATCGGGCTCGTCCAATGCGGCGGTCGGCGTCGAACTCGACGTGATCGCGGCGGTCGTGCTGGGCGGCACGACGCTGTCGGGCGGCCGCGGCACCATCATCGGCACCGTGCTCGGCACCCTGACCATCGCGGTCATCAGCAACGGCCTGATCCTCGCGCATATCAACCCGTTCTTCACCCAGATCGTCACGGGCGTGATCATCCTCGTCGCGATCTGGCTCAACACCCGCATCTTCGACCGCCTCGGCACCAGCCGGCGCCGCACCTGAGAGGACGATCATGAGCGACCTGTCGGAATGCCACGTCCGGTCCGGACGCGTGATGACGGTGCTCGGCCCGGTCGCGGCCGACGCGCTCGGACCGACCCTCATGCACGAACACATCCTCAACGACGTCCGCTGCTGGTGGAACAGGCCGGCCGAACCGGACCGGCAGTACCTCGCCGGCGGGAAGGTCACGCCGGACATTCTCGGCGAACTGCGCATGGACCCCTTCGTCAACCTGGACAATTGCGCGCTGGACGACGAGGCGACGGCCATCGACGAGCTGCGGCCCCTGGCAGCGCTCGGCGGCCGGACCGTGGTCGACCCGACCTGCCGCGGGATCGGCCGCGACCCCGAGGCCCTGCAGCGGATCGCGAGAGCCACCGGCCTGAACATCGTCATGGGCGCCGGCTATTACCTGCACACGTCCCATCCCCCCGAGCTGGCGCATCTGTCCGCGGACGCCGTGGCCGACGAGATCGTCGCCGAAGCGCTGCAGGGCGTCGGGGGGACAGGCGTGAGGATCGGCCTGATCGGCGAGATCGGGGTGTCGTCGGACTTCACGCCCGCCGAGGAGAAATCACTGCGCGGCGCGGCCAAGGCGCAGGCGCGCACGCAGCTGCCGCTGATGGTTCACCTGCCCGGCTGGTTCCGCCTTGCCCATCGCGTGCTCGACATCGTGGAGCAGGAGGGCGGCGACCCCGCCCAGACCGTGCTCTGCCACATGAACCCCTCGGGCGCCGACCAGGCCTACCAGATGGAGCTCGCCGAACGCGGCGCCTTTCTCGAATACGACATGATCGGCATGGACTTCTGGTACGCCGACCAGCAGGTCCAGTCCCCCTCCGACGAGGAGAACGCCGCCGCGATCCGGCGGCTGATCGATGCGGGCTTCCTGGCCAAGATCCTGCTGTCCCAGGACGTGTTCCTGAAGATGATGCTCAGCCGCTACGGCGGTTTCGGCTACACCTACGTGCAGCGTCATTTCCTGCCGCGGCTACAACGGCACGGCGTGACGGCGGCGCAGTGCCAGACCATGATGGTCGCCAATCCGCGCGCCGTGTTCGCGGCCGGATGACGTCGGCCCCTGTCTCACAGGCGGGCGAAGACCGCCCCGATCTCGCCGGCCGTCGGGAAGGCGGACCATGTCCCCTGCCGCGCGACCGTGATGGCCGCGCTCGCCGAGGCCGCCCGCATGGCGGCCGCGAGGGGAAGACCGCGGGCGAAGAGGCCGGCCGCCAGCACACCCATATAGGTGTCCCCGGCCCCGGTCGTGTCGACCGCGCGGACAGGCTCGGCCCGGACCTCCGCCGCCCCGCGTGCGCCGTAGCTCCGCGATCCCCGACCGCCCAACGTCAGAACCACGTCGGCGGCACCGGCCTCGTGCAGGGCGCGGACGAGATCGTCGGCCGGCCGCGCGCCGCCGAGCTGGACGGCCTCGCTCTCGTTGACCACCAGCAGGTCGACGAGCGGCAGCAGCGACGGGAAGCCCGGCTGCATGGGCGATGGATTGAAGGCCGTGTGCATCCCGAGGCCGCGCGCCGCCCGGCAGGCCGCCTCGGTGGCGGCGAGCGACAGGTTGCCCTGCAGGACCAGGACGTCTCCCGCGCGGGCGCCCTCCAGCGCGGCGACGGCCTGGTCGGCGGTGACCGCTGCGGAACAGCCGGTCACGGACGCGATGGCATTCTCCCCGTCCGGGCCGACGAAGATCAGGGACCGGTCGCTGGCCAGCGGCAGCCGGATCAGGTCCTCGGTCCGGAAGCCGTCCGCGCGCAGCGTCTCCACGATCCAGGCGGCGAGGTCGTCGCTGCCCAGGGCGGCGACGAACCGGACGTCGGCGCCGGCGCGCGCCAGCACCAACGCCTGGTTGGCGCCTTTGCCGCCCAGGTCGCGGCGCGGCGGTCCCACGACCACCGTATGGCCCGGCGTCGGCCAGACCGGCGTCGCCATCGACTCGTCGACCGTGATGTTGCCGACTACAAAGAACGTCATGGATCTTTCAGGACTGGAGGCTGGCGTGACTAGCATATCGCAGCAGAAGAAGAATGCAATTGAGGCGATATTTGGCAAGACCAAGGTCATCATCGGCGTTGTACATTGCCCTCCACTTCCAGGATCGCCGCGCCACCTTGGCGAAGCGTTCAAGGCGACCCTGGAGATGGCACTCGCCGACGCGCTTGCCTATGCGGCCGGTGGTGTCGATGGGCTCATCGTCGAGAACCATGGCGACATCCCCTTCCTCAAGCCCGACGATATCGGGCCGGAGACGGCGGCCAGCCTCGCCGTGATCACCGACCGGATCGCCCAGCGCGTCGACCTGCCGCTCGGCATCAACGTTCTCGCCAATGCGGCGGTCCCCGCTTTGGCGGTCGCCAAGGCGGGCGGCGCGCGATTCGTCCGGGTCAATCAGTGGGCCAACGCCTATGTCGCCAACGAGGGCTTCGTCGAGGGTGAGGCCGCCCGCGCCCTGCGGTATCGGGCGAAGATCGGCGCCCGGGACGTGGCGATCTTCGCCGATGCGCACGTCAAGCACGGCGCCCATGCCATCGTGGCCGATCGGCCGATTGCGGAGCTCGTGCGCGACGTCGAGTTCTTCGACGCCGACGCCGTGATCGCGACGGGCCAGCGCACCGGCGACGCGGCCACCACGGACGAGATCGAGACCGTCCGCTCCGGGACCGCCCTGCCGATCCTGGTGGGCAGCGGCGTCAGCCACGCCAATGTCGAGACGATCCTGCCGCTCGTCGACGGCGTGATCGTGGCCAGCGCCCTCAAGGAGGACGGCGTCTGGTGGAACCGGGTCGACGGGGCCCGCGTCAGGGCCTTCATGGCCAAGGTCCGCAGTATCCGCGAGCGTTCCGCCGAGCGGGACGCACAAGGGTGAGCGAGCGGCTGTCCGACCTCATCCGGGCGGAGAACCGGCCGTCATGGGACGCCATGCAGGCCCACCGCTTCGTGACCGCCATCGAACGGGACGCCCTGCCGCTCGACGTGTTCAAGGCCTACCTCGTCTACGAGTGCGACTTCGTCGAGACCGCCATGCTCATCTTCGGGCACATGCTCGTGAAGGCGCCTGGGCTCGACGAGCGGCGATGGCTGGCCGGCGTGCTGCAGGCGCTCGCGACCGAACAGATCGTCTATTTCGAACGCAGCTTCGACGCCCTCGGCATCACGCCGGCCGATCGCAGCCGCGCCCTGCCGCCCGGCGTGCTGGCGTTCCGCAACGGCATGCTGGCGACCGCGCGCGACGGCACCTACCTCGACGGCGTCGTGATCATGATGGCGGCAGAGTGGCTCTATGCGACGTGGTGCGGTCGGGCGGCGACGGCCAGCATCTCAAATCCCGAGCTCAGGCGCTGGGTCGACCTGCACGCGGAGCCGGCGTTCCTGGCCCAGGCCGAATGGCTGCGCCGCCAGATCGATGACCGTGCGGATCTCGACCCCGCGGCGCGCGGTCGCCTCTCCAAGCTGTTCGGCCGGGCGCTGGACCTCGAGATCGCGTTCCACGCCGCGCCGTTCGAGCCGGCAACCGCGCCTTGATGCCGGCTCCCGCATCCGCCCCGCCGCTGCTTGCGGCGCGCAACCTCTCCAAGCGCTTCGGCGCGCTGACCGCCCTGTCCGGCATCGACCTCGAGATCCGGGCCGGCGAGGTGCTGGCCCTGCTGGGCGACAACGGGGCGGGCAAGTCCACCTTCATCAAGATCGTCGCGGGCGCTCATCCGCCCAGCGGCGGGGAGCTGTTGCTCGAGGGGCGGCCGGTCAGCTTCGCGACCCCGCAGGACGCCGCCGACCACGGCATCGCCACGATTTTCCAGGAACTCGCTCTGTCGGAGAACCTGTCGATCGCGGAGAACGTGTTCCTCGGACGCGAACTCGTCACCCGGGTCGCCGGCCTGCCGTTCCTGCGCCGGCATGCGATGAAGACGCGGGTCGCCGCGCTCCTTGCGGAGCTCGAAGCCCACATCGCCGATCCCGATGCCTCGGTGGGCAGCCTCTCCGGCGGCCAGCGGCAGGCCGTCGCCATCTGCCGCGCGCTCAACCTGGAGGCGCGCCTCGTCATCATGGACGAGCCGACCGCGGCCCTGGCGGTGGCCGAGACCCGCAAGGTGCTCGGTCTCGCGCGGCGCCTGGCGGCGCGCGGCTGCGCCGTGCTGCTCATCTCCCACAATCTGGTCGATGTCTTCGAGGTGGCCGATCGCATGGCGGTGTTCCGCCGGGGCCGCAAGATCGCCGAGCGGCAGCGCGCGGCGACAACGTCCGAAGAGATCGTCTCGCTGATCACCGGCGCCCATCCCGATGCGCGGGCGTTCGAGGTGACCTCATGAACAAAGCGCGCCGGCCTGAATGGAGACCTGACCGATGATCCGCAAGCCCATGACCCTTCTCGCGGGAGGCGCCGTCCTCCTGGCCCTGGCCGCGCTGCCCGCCCGGGCCGCCGACGAGCACAACACGGTCGCCTTCGTGCCGCAGCTCGTGGGCATCCCCTACTTCGACGCGATGCAGGCCGGCGGCACCAAGGCGGCGGCGGCTTTCGGGGTCAAGTTCCTCTATTCCGGGCCGGTCGACACCAACCCCGTCGACCAGCTGCAGATCGTCCAAAACCTCGTGGATCAGGGGGTCGGGGCGGTGTCGGTCAGCGTCCTCGACGCCTCGAGCATCGCGCCGGTGGTGGCCTCCGCCAAGGCCAAGGGCGTGAAGCTGTTCACCGCCGACAGCGATGCCCCGGCCTCCGGACGGGCCGTCTACGTGGCCCAGGCGACCGACGAGGGGCTCGGCTTCACGATCATCGACGAACTCGTCAAGCGCGTCGGGGCCGACGCCAAGGTCGGCATCGTCTCCGGGGAGGCGACGGCCTCGAACCTGAATGCCTGGATCGGCTTCATGCAGCAGCGAGCCAAGGACAAATATCCCAAGCTGACGCTGCTCGCGCCGCAATTCGCGGGCGGGACGGCCGAGCGCGCCGACCAGATCGCGACCGACCTCATGACGGCCAATCCCGACCTCAAGGCCCTCATCGGCGTGGCCTCCACGACCTGCCCGGGTGTCGCTCAGGCCATCGAGACGGCGGGCAAGATCGGCACGGTGATCGGGACCGGCTATTGCAGCCCCAACACCGCCCGCGCCTACCTCAAGAGCGGCGCCTTCGGCTTCAGCGTCCTGTGGGACCCCTCGGCGCTGGGCTACCTCACCGTCTGGGCCGGCAAGCAGTTGATCGACGGCAAGGCCTTCGAGGCGAAGAACACCGTGCCGGGCCTCGACCAGCCCGTCGCCTATGACAAGACCACGGGCGTCCTGCTGCTGGGTGATCCCACGGTCTTCACGGCGGCGAACGTCGACAACTTCAAGTTCTGAGCGGCATGCTGCGGCTCGGGCGGTCCGGCGGAGCGCGCGAGCCGCTGCTGCTGGCGGCCTGCGTGATCGCGGCGATCGTCTTCGCGATCGCCGCGCCCCATTTCGCGACCGCGGACAACCTTCTGACCGTGCTGCGCAACAGCAACGAACTCCTGCTCGTCGGCCTGGGGATGACGCTGCTTCTGGCCATGGGCAGCATCGACGTGTCGGTCGGGATGGTCCTAGGCCTGTCGGCCATTGCGGTCGGTCACCTGCTCCTGGCGGGCTGGCCGCCGCTGCTGGCCGCGCTGGCGGGCCCTGCGGTCGGGGGCGTGCTGGGCCTCGTCACGGCGGTCGTCGTCGTAGCGGGCGGAATGCCGGCGATCGTCGGCACGCTGGGGCTGCTCGGCGTCTACCGGGCGGCGATCTTCCTCGTGCTCGGCGGCTCCTGGCTGTCGGGCCTGCCGCCCACCTTGACCGATCTGCTGAGCGCCCGGCCGGGTGGCCTGCCGCCGGCCCTGATCGTCATCGGGGGCGCTTATGGCCTGGTCTGGATCGCGCTTCGGCGCATGCCGTACGGCCTGCACCTGCTGAGCATCGGGGGCGCGGAGGCGCGGACACGGCTCACCGGCGTCGCGGTCGCACCAACCCGGTTCGTGACCTTCGTCCTGAGCGGCGTGCTCTCCGGCCTGGCCGCCGCCTCCTATGTCGCGACCTACCGCAACATCGCCACGACCGTCGGCGGGACCTTGGCGCTGGAGGCCGTCGCGGCGGCCGTGCTGGGAGGCACGAGCGTGACCGGCGGGTCCTGCAGCCTGCTGGGGACCGCGCTCGGCGTCGTCCTGCTGCGTCTCGTCCAGAACGGGCTGCTGCTGGTCGGCGTGCCCTCGCTCTGGCAATCGGTGGTGACCGGCGGGCTGCTCCTGGCGGTCCTCGGGCTCGAGGCCGTGCAGGGACGGCTGCCGCTCCCGTGGCGGACGGCGCGGACGTGACGGCGCGCCGGCCGGGAGGCGGATCCAAGCTGGCGGTGCTGGCGGCGCTGTGGCTCGTCGTCATCGTCGGGCTCGGGCTGCTGAAGCCGAACGCCTTCGCGCTGGCGACGGTGACGACCGTGCTGCAGTTCTCGACACTTCTCGCCCTGGTGGCGCTCGGCCAGAGCCTTGTCCTCCTGTGCGGCGGGGCCGGCATCGACCTGTCGGTCGGCGGCATTACCTCGCTGGCGGCGGTGGGGGCGCTGCTCGCCGCCCGGGCCGGTCTCCCCGGGCTGCTCGTTCCCCCGGCCTGCCTCGCCATCGGCTGCGGGCTCGGGGCCCTGAACGGCGCCCTTGTGACGCGCCTGCGCATCCTGCCCCTGATCGCCACGCTCGGGACCTTCTACGCCTATGGCGGCCTGGCGCAGGCGCTCACCAACGGCGCCGCGCAGGGCGGCGTGCCCGCCTGGCTGATCCCCTGGGGCCGCGGCGCCGTGGCGGGCCTTCCCCTCCCGTTCCTGACGGTAGCGCTGCCCGCCTTCGCCGTGACCGCCGGTCTCCTCGCGACGACCTCGTGGGGCCGCTGGATCTATGCCCTCGGCGGCAACGAGCACGCGGCGCGCCTCGTCGGCATCCCCGTCGACCGCGTCCGGTTCATCGCCTACGGCGCGAGCGGCCTGCTGGCCGGGATGGCGGCCCTGGTCTCGCTGGCCTGGCTCGGCAGCGGGCGGCCCAATATCGGCCAGAACCTGGAACTCACCTCGCTCACGGCCGCGCTGCTCGGCGGCATCGGCCTGTTCGGCGGCACGGGCGGGATCGCCGGCGTGCTGGCGGCGGTGCTGCTGCTGGTGACGCTGCAGACCGGACTGCTGCAGCTCAACGTCAACAGCGTCTGGCAGGTCGGCATCGTCGGCGCGCTGCTGATCGCGGTCCTGCTGACGGACCGCCTGGCCGCCCGCCGGTGATCGGTCGCCTCTTCTCAGCGGCTGGCGCGGTTGGAAACGATGTGCTCCGCGCAGCGTTGACGGGTGCGACGCAGGGGACCCAGGAGATGGAGCGCGTGACTCGGACGGTTCTCATCGGCGCCTTCGGGCTGGTCCTGTCGCTCGCCCCGGCCTGGGCCGGGAACGCCAAGGACGAAACGGACTTCGTGACCCGGGCCTCGCTCGGCAATCTTGTCGCGATCGCCGAATCGAAGCTCGCGGCGGACCGGGCTGGCGACCCGGAGGTGAAGGCCTTCGCGGGCCGGCTGGTCGAGGATCACGGGACAGCGGAGGCGGCGCTTCAGGCTGCGGCCGACGGATCCGGCGCGACGGTCCCGACGACGCTCGACGAGGATCGTCAGGCGCACGTGACGGCCTTGGGGGCCGAGTCCGGCGCGGCCTTCGACAGGGCCTATATCGCCGACCAGGCCGAGGTGCATTCCAACGCTCTGACCCTCTACGCCGACTACATGCTCCTGGGCGACAATGCGAAGCTCAAGGCCCTGGCGATCAAGATGATCCCGATCGCGGAAGCCGAGTTCAAGCGGGCGCAGGCGTTCTCCGGCGACTGACGCCGCCGGGCGTCACGGCCTCTTTCAACCGGTCGCCGACCTGATAAGCAGGCCCGATGCAGCACGACCGACACGATCCAACGATGCGTCCCGCCTTGCTGATCGCGCTCGCGGCGGCCCTGACCCTCGCCGCCGTCTGGGCCTTCGAGCTGAACGGCTACCCGCCCTGCGAGCTCTGCCTGCTCCAGCGCGATCCCTTCTATGTCGGGGTGCCCCTCGCGCTCGCGACGGCCGCGGCCATCGCTGCCGGCTCCCGCGGCCTCGGCCAGGCGGGCTATGCCGCCCTCGGCCTGCTGTTCCTCCTGAGCGCCGGCCTGGGCGCCTACCATGCGGGGGTGGAGTGGCAGTTCTGGGCCGGGCCGTCCGGCTGCACGGGCGCGCTGACAGCGCCGGCCGCGATCGACGACTTCCTCAAGCAGCTCGCGACCGTCAAGGTGGTGCGGTGCGATGCGGCGGCCTTGCGGATCGGCGGGCTGTCGCTGGCCGGCTGGAACGTCGTCGCCTCGCTCGCGCTGGCGGCGCTGTCCGGCTTCGGCTGGCAGGCCGCTCAGGCGACGAGGATCACGGGGTCGCGAGGCCGGACCGTCCCGCCCTCGAGGACGCTCGCATAGACGCCGAAGACGTTCTGGCCGAACTGCTTGACCAAGGTCTTGACGATGTTCAGGTCGCGCGCGCCTGTGCCCGGGTCCACGCCCGTGGCGGCGCAGCGCTCGGTCAGGGCGACCACCTGGAGGGTTGCTCCGCCCACGCGCAGACGACGGCCGAGCCAATCGTTCTCGGCCCAGCGGTCCAGCCCCTCCACGGCGAGGTTGGCCCGGAACCGCAGGGGGTCGACCGGCCGCCCGAGCGCCTCCTCCACCGCGCGCAGGCTGCCCAGATTGACCAGCGAGACATAGCCTTTCCTCGAATCGGTGAAGCTGAAGCCGTTGCGGCCGGCCCGCAGCCTCGGCGGGGCGCGGCCGGGGCCCATGAAGCCGGCGATGAAGCGTTCGAGCGCGGCGCGGCCTGCCTCGTTCGACAGGTCGGCGTCGCACACGATGTCGCCGCCAAGCCTGACGGTCAGGCGATGGCCGGCCGGCTCGTAATGCGTCCGCAACAGGGCCAGTCGCTCGTCCCGTTGAAGCATCAGGAACTTGGTTTTCGGCAGGTGTACCGGGTGTTGCTCGTCGAAGCCCGACGGCCCGTTTTCGATGGCGAAAAGGCGGTCCCCCGGAAAGTAGGAGCCGGCCGCAAGGGTGATGCCGTCCAGCGCCTCGGGCGACAGGCCCTTGATGGGGAAGCGGTGGAGGGCTGCGACGACCGGCTCAGGCATGGGCATGCCGCGCATGGTCGTGGTCGTGGTGTCCGGGCCGCGCTGATGCCCCATGGCCGTCGACAAGGGGGCAGGCCAGATCGAGGCTCGTCTCGACCTGCAAGGTCACGTGATCGATCCTGAAATTGCGACGAAGCTGCTCGGCGGTGTCGTGGAGAAAAGCGTCGCCGGGATAGCCGCCGGGCATCGTGAGATGGCAGGTCAGGGCGATCTCGGTCGTGCTCATCGGCCAGATGTGCAGATCGTGGATAGACTGGACGCCCGAAGCGGCGACCAGGTGGTCCCGCACGCGATCGGGCTCGATGCCGGTCGGCACGGCCTGCATCGACATGGCGAAGCTTTCGCGCAGCAGGCTCCAGGTCCCGACCACGATGACGGCGTTGATGACGAGGCTCGTCAGGGGGTCGAGCCAGAACCAGCCGGTCCACAGGATCACGGCGCCGGCCGCCACGACCCCGACGGAGACGAGCGCATCCGAGGCCATGTGCAGATAGGCCCCCCGGATGTTGATGTCGTCGTGGCGGCCCGATGCGAACAGCCAGGCCGTCAGCCCGTTCACCGCGACGCCGACCGCCGCCACGACCATCACCACCCCGCCCGCGACGAGTTCCGGATGCAGCAGGCGCTGGATGGCTTCCAGACTGAGCGCCCCAACGGCAACCAGCAGGAACAGCGCATTGAACAGGGCCGCGAGGATGGACGAACTGCCCAGTCCATAGGTGTAGCGCGAGGAGGGGGAGCGTCGGGCGAGCACGGAGGCAAGCCAGGCGACCAGCAGACCGAGAATGTCGCTGACATTGTGCCCCGCATCGGCCAGCAAGGCCACCGATTGACCGCGCAGCCCCGCGACGACCTCGACCAGCACGAAGACGAGGTTGAGGCCGATGCCGATTGCGAAGGCGCGGCCGAAGCTTGCGGGCGCGTGGTTGTGCCCATGGCCGCCCGTGCCATGAGCATGGTGATCGTGATGCCCCTCATGCGGGAGGTGGTCGTGGTCAGGCAGCGCCTGCTGGTGCTTCTCGGCCATCGCCCCTGCTCGTTGTCAGGCCAGGCGCAGCGGTGAACGGCCTGGACGCTCCGCTTCTAGCGGACCCGGACCGTCGGCACCACCGACATGCCGGGGCCGAGTTCGACGTCGGGACGCTCGTCGAAGGTGATCTTCACGGGCACGCGCTGGACCACCTTGACGTAGTTGCCCGTCGCATTCTGGGCCGGCAGCAGGCTGAAAGCGGTGCCGCTGCCCGCCTGGATCGAGTTGATCTTGCCGGGGTAGGTTTTGCCATAAGCATCGATCTCGATGTCCACGGGCTGCCCGACCCGCATGTCGGTGAGCTGGTTCTCCTTGAAATTGGCGGTCACCCAGACGTCGAGCGGCGCGAGGACCATAAGGACCTGTCCCGAACTCGCGACGAAGCCCACTGCGCCGGTCAGCCGTGTCACGCGACCATCGACCGTCGCATGGATCTGCGTCCGGCTGAGATTGGCATCCGCCGTGGCCTTCTGGGCCTTGGCCTGCTCCACCTGCGCCTCGGCATTGCGGCGCTGGGCCTTGAGCGCGCCGATCTGCTTGTCGGTGCCGTTGCGGCTGGCGATGGCGGCATCGAGCGAGGCCTGCTTCTGCAGCAGGTCTGATGCGGTCTGCTGGGCATTTTGCACGGTCCCGAAGCCCGTCTTGACGAGTTGCTGGGCGCGCGCGTCCTGATCCTTCGAGAAGCTCAGGGCCGCCTCGGCCTCGGACACCTGCTGTTCGGCCTGTTTGAGCTGCGACTTCTGGGCGCTGACCTGGGCGTCGTAGTTGTCGAAACTGGCCTGTGCGGCATCGATCTGTCCCTGCGCGTTCTCCACCGCGGCGGTGTAGTTGCGTTCGTCGATCCGCACGAGCAGGTCGCCCGGATGGACAAGCTGGTTATCCGTCACCGGCACCTCGGTGATGTTCCCGGTCACCTCGGCGCTCACCGAGACCGGCCGGGAGTCGATGAAGGCGTCGTCGGTGTTCTCAAAATGCCGGGCATGCAGGTAGTAGAGGACGCCGGCCACGATAAGGGCGATCAGGACGACAGCCCCGATCAGGATCGCGAGGGGATGGCGACGCCAGATACTCGGCTTCTTCTCCTGCGGACCGCTCGGCTTGTCGTGCTGGTCATCCCCGGATTCGCCGCCGTCTTCCTCGTTCTGCTCTTCGTCGTCTGCCGGCTTGGTCTGCGCCTCGTCGGCGCCGGGCCGGCCGACGCGCAGCACGTCGCGCTCGCGAGAGGAAGAGTCGTTGGATTGATCGAGCACGTCGGTCCCCCTGCTCTGCGATAATGGTGTCTCCGCGGCCTTGGTTCCGCCGCACGGCTCTACCCGTCGTCTCAGGTCGAGCCCGGGACGAAGGCATCGAAGGCCGCCCAGAACTGGGCCCGGATCGGGTCCCGTTCCATCAGGACCTCGTGGTAGGCGTCGGACACGACGATGCACCCCCCGTTCTTGATGGTTGCAGCGAACCGCTCGATGGCCGGCGTCGCCACGACCCGGTCGTCGCCACAGGCCACCGCGAGGATCGGAACCTCGACCCTTCTTAGAAAACCCCTCTGGCCGATGGTCCGCATCACGCGGAAGGCCGCGTGCAGCCACCCCATGGTCGGCGATCCCAGGACCAATTCGGGGGCGGCCCGGGCGAGCGCGCGGAAGATGGCGAAGCGCCGTTCGTCGGACGTGAGGCCATTGCCGGCGAAGGGCCGGGTCATCCAGGAATGATCGGACCCTCCTGGAATATAGACCGGGCCCAACCCCGTGAGGGCGGCGGAGGCGGCGATCCCGCGGATCAGGCGCACCATGCGCAGGCCGTAGAGGTCGAGCATGGGCGCGGACAGGACGATGCGATCGAACAGACCGGGGCTGCGGGCGGCATGGTCCACCGCGATCGCTCCGCCCATGGAATGGGCCAGCGCGAACCACGGACGCGGGCAGTGCGGACCCAGCACCTGAAGCGCGGTGGCGTCGAGATCGGCGCGATACTCGTCGAAGTGCCTGACGTGCCCCTTGCGTGGATTGGCGAGCAGTCGCGACGAGCCGCCCTGCCCGCGCCAGTCGATCGCCACGACGGCAAAACCGCGCGCGAGGAGTTCGCCCACCACCTCGGCATACTTCTCGATGAACTCGCTGCGCCCGGGCAGGACGACCACCGTCCCGCGTTCCGGTCCGCGCTCCCCCACGGCATCCCACCGCGCGACGCGCAGGCTAACGCCGCCCACGGCCACCCGGTGAAGGGTCGCGCCGCGCGGAATGGGATTTTCCGGGATGTCGACGAGAGCCATCCCATGATCCTAGCCCACCTCGGCCGGCCGCACACGCCTTTCGGTCCATGGCGCCTTGATGGGCCGGCGGACCCGGCGAAGCTACTGTTCGTTATAGGCCCCCGACATCGAATCGTTCTTCGCACCCGCCCCGGGCCGGACGGACTGCGGGTAGATGCCCTCGGGATTGTTCTGGCAGGCCGGCCCTGTGCAACTGGACTCGCCCTCCCCGCCGCCGCCTTGGTCGTGGCGGGCCACGCGGCGGGCGATCACGGTGTCGTCGATCCCGTCATTGACCTGGGCGAAAGCCCCTCCGCTGGCCAGCAACAGGCCGAGAGCAAGAACGCGGATCTTTCGAACTGTCGTCATGGTGGTGTCTCCCGCTTCTCAGATGCCCTGCCCCGCGCGGCTGGCAAGCGGACGCGACATGGTGCCGGCGCCCCCATCCCCGTCGGGCCAGATCATACAACCTGAATTGACGATCAGGTGATCGTGGCGTTTCATTCCGCTGCGAGCGCGACGATGCGCGCCGCGGGGAGGATGACCCTTGGAGACACAGGACAGCCAGGCCACGTTGGCGACGGCGAGCCTGGCCGGCCGGATCGCCGTGGTGACCGGCAGCACGCAAGGCCTGGGCGAGAGCATCGCGCGCGCCTTCGCCGGCGCCGGAGCGAGCGGGCTGGTGCTCTGCGGACGCGACGCGGCCAGGGGCGAGGCGGTGGCGCGCAGCCTGCAGGAGACCGGTTGCCGGGCGGTCTTCGTCCGGGCGGACCTTGCCGAGGTGGCCGACTGCCGGGCCGTCATCCTCGCCGCCGACCGCGCCTTCGGTCGCTGCGACGTGCTGGTGAACGCGGCCGGCAACACCGAGCGCGGCTCGATCCTCGACACCACGCCCGAGGGGTTCGACGCCCTGTTCGCGGTCAATATCCGCGCCCCCTTCTTCCTGATGCAGGACGCGATCAAGCTGATGCTGCGCGAGGGCGTCGAGGGCTCGGTCGTCAATATCCAGTCCATGGCGGCGCATGGCGGTCAGGCATTCATCGCGGCGTACTCCGCTTCGAAGGCCGCGCTTGCGGCGCTGACCCGCAACACCGCCCATGCCGTCATCGACCGGCGCATCCGGGTGAATGGCCTCAACATCGGCTGGATGGCGACGCCGGGCGAGGACGCCATCATGCGCAAGCATCACGGCGCCTCGGATGGATGGCTCGATGCGGCGGGCCGGTCGCGGCCTTTCGGCCGGCTGATCGACCCCGCCGAGGTGGCACGCGCCTGCGTGTTTCTCGCCTCGGCCCAATCCGGCCTGATGACGGGCGCCAACATCGATTTCGACCAGACCGTCATGGGCGTGTCCGACGCTCCGCTCAGCATCCCGGGGTGACGCGCCGGATCCGGGAGCACAATCACGATCGGGACGACCGCCCGGCCAGCCGTTCCATATCGACCCCGACCCCAACGCGATGCGGCGTTGAGATCGGAGCCGGCGGGGCTCCGCAACAATGCTGCATTTGGCGGGCACGGTGAGGTTCCGGTTCGAAAAGGTGACCTCCGCCGTGGCTTTCCAACTCGTGCTCGCAACCGATGACCAGATCACCGTCTGGCATACGGATCACGGGCACATCTTCCTCTTCAACATCGACCGGGAGGCCCGACAGCTCGCTTTCGGCTGGTGCAAGGACATCAAGGAGGCACCCGTGCGCGCCGAAATCCTGCAGAGCGAGGCGCAGCTGTTCGCCGAAGCCGAGGCCCGCTCGCGTCGCCTGATCGCCTGACACCACGGCCCGTGCCCCGGCGAGCCGCCCGGCTTGGCGCTTGCGTAAATGGAAATTGTTGTCAAAGTCGCGGCCCCGCAGCGGCCCCCTGGCCGATCGGGCGACTTAACTCAGCATCGGTGAGCCGTCATGAAAGTCACCCTGGAGCGCGCGGCTCTGCTCAAATCCCTCGGCCACGTCTACCGCGTGGTGGAGCGGCGCACCACGATCCCGATCCTGTCCAACGTGCTGCTGCATGCCGACGAGGGCCGCCTGACCCTGAAGGCGACCGACCTCGATCTCGAAGTCACGGAGATCCTGGCCGCGGACGTCGCCCAGAAGGGCGGCACGACGCTGCCCGCCCACACGCTGCATGAGATCATCCGCAAGCTGCCCGACGGCTCGCAGGTGACGCTGGAGATGAGCGGCGACACGAGCCAGCT
>CAXTVD010000044.1:0-17706 GCA_964247575.1 uncultured Lichenihabitans sp. | reverse complement strand
CGACGCCGATGATCTTGTCGGCCCCGACCATGCGGGCGCCCTGGATCACGTTGAGCCCGATGCCGCCGAGCCCGAACACCACGACGTTGGCGCCGGGCCAGACCTTGCCGGTGTAGATCACCGCGCCGATCCCGGTGGTGACGCCGCAGCCGATGTAGCAGATCTTTTCGAAAGGAGCGTCGGACCGCACCTTGGCCACAGCGATCTCCGGCAGGACCGTGAAGTTCGAGAAGGTCGAGCAGCCCATATAGTGGAACAGGGGATCGTTGCCGCCGCCCGCCGGCGCGCAGGAGAAGCGGCTGGTGCCATCGGGCATCACGCCCTTGCCCTGGGTCGACCGGATGGCGGTGCACAGGTTCGAGCGCTGGCTCAGGCAGGTTTTGCACTGCCGACACTCCGGCGTGTAGAGCGGGATCACGTGGTCGCCCGGCTTCACCGAGGTGACGCCGGCACCGACCTCGCGCACGATCCCCGCCCCCTCGTGTCCGAGGATCGCCGGGAACAGCCCTTCCGAATCGAGGCCGGACAGGGTGTAGGCATCGGTATGGCAGACGCCGGTCGCCATGATCTCGACCAGCACCTCGCCCGGCTTGGGGCCCGCGAGGTCCACCGTCTCGATCGTCAGCGGGGCTTCGGCTTTCCAGGCGACGGCGGCGCGGGTTTGCATGGGACGGTGGGCCTTCAAGCAGGGCGGGACGGCTCTCCTGATAAGCAATCTTGCCAGGCTTTGCCAGAACGACCCGCCGGGCTAAGCCCACGTGATACGAAGCGATCGCCCGCCTCGATGCCACCGTTTTGCGCGTGCAATCCACCGATCCAGAGCCGGACGGCTGAACGGCATGGAGGGCGGCACCGATCGTGACCCGGTTGATCCTTATTCTTGGCCTGCTGGCGTCAGCCGCCGCGGCCCATGCTGCAGGCGCCGACCCCTACGCCTTCGTGGTCCAGCAGGTCTGCGTGGACGCGCATGATCAGCCGATCGCCGGCGACCCCGTCCATTGCCCGGCGAAGCGCCAAATCAGGGTTGGAGAACCGATCCCCTACCGACGGGTCGACGCCGGCAACTGGCAGGCCTTCACGGCCTATCCCGTCCAGAGCCCGGGCGGCGAGCGACGGGCGATGGTCGCCAAGGTGTTCGGCGGCAACGACACCTCCGGCTCGTTCGGTGACCTCGGCGCGCGCAGCGGCTACGACCTCCTCGAAATCGGTGACGATTACGTGTCGGGCATCCGCACCAGCGATCAGGGCGCGGGCGACCAGATCTTCTGGCGGACGAAGGACTGCGCCCGCACGAACGGCTGGATCTTCTTTCCACCAGGCCTGAAGCCGGGCGAGCACGGCGAGGTGCGCTCGACGCTCAAGATCACCAAGGGGCCGTCCACCGCCTGCCCGTGGTTCCTCCTGCAGACGTTCGGGCCCGACTACACCGTCTGGGACCGGCCGGTCGAGCCGGTCCGCTACACCAGCGGCAAGCTGCTCGACTCGATCGTCTCCATGCACTTCGCCTATGGCGATCCGGGCGATCCCGCGCACGACAACGACAGCATGGAGAAGTTCTACTTCACCGAACCCTACGGCTACACGCGCTGGGAGGCCTGGGAAACGCCGATCGGATGCCAGAAGCGCGCCGCCCGGACCGGGGCCGACCCCCGCGCCACCTGCCAGCCCTACCCCGTCGAGCGATGCAGCGGCGCCAATACGGCCACCTATTTCGGCAAGCTCTATCTTCGGCTCGATTGTCGCGACGCCAGCTTCTACGTGGCCGATGCCGACCGCCCCTTCGATCCGCTCCTGAGCGATGCGGCGCCAGGCGACGTCGTCAGCCGCAACCTGCTGGCCAACGGCACCTTCTTCGACGGGGCGAGGAACTGGACGGCGATGCCGGAGGCGGCCGCCGCGCGGGAGCCCCGCAGCAACAATGCCGTGCTCGATCTGCCTCCGGGCGGGCGCCTCGCGCAGGATTTCGCCATCCCGGTCGAGGTCGCCGACCACGCGGCCGCGGGAACCCTCCGGTGGGGCGCGACGCTGGCCACGCCGCCCGGGGAGGAGGCAGGCGGCACGCAGGCGCGGCTCGCGCTGACCCTCGACGGTCAGGCCGGCGAATTGGGCCGGAGCGAGCAAGTCGTCGAGCTCACCGATCGTCCGCAGATTTTGCGTTTTGCACTCCCCGCGGCGGGGCGTCCGGGGCGGCTCGTCTCCGGACGCCTCGCGATCACGCTCCAAGGGCGGGGCAGCGCCAGGATCGACGACGCCGTTGTCGCCCTCGTCCAACCCTCCCTGACGCAGCGACAATCAAGGTAATGTTAACGCTCAATACTAGCGGTTGAAAGTAGATCGCCGAAGTTGATGCACTTTTATTGAACAAGCCAGGGGTTTGAACACTTGGACTTGCCCGCCGTTCAGGCCTGAGCTATGTAAAATTGTGCTCATGACGATGTTTCCAGACCAGACCTCGCAGGCGTCCGATGGCTGAAGTCGCTTTGCTGACGCGGACGACCGATCAGGCGCCGACCTCCTATGCGCTCGAGTGCCTGGCTCTGATCGGGCAGCGCTATGGCCTCAGCCTTTCGGTCGAGCAGCTCGTCAAGGACAACCGGCTCGGCTCGGCGGCGGTCACCACCGACCAGATGCTCCTCTGCGCCGAACGGGCCGGTTTCCGCTGCCGCGCCCTGCGCGCCCGATGGGCCGCCTTGTTGGACATGCAGGGCGCCCTCCCCGCGATCGTCCGCCTCACCGATGGACGCCACGCCGTGCTGATGCGGGTCGACGGGCATGGCGACAGGCCGCAGGTCATACTCCAGCAGCCCTTCGCGGCGGAGGGCGAAACCGTCGCGACGATGGAGAGGGCCGCCTTCGAGGGCATCTGGAGCGGCGACATCCTGCTCATCAAGCGCAGCCTCGGCATGGCGGAGAAGAGCCGGCCCTTCGGCCTCGAAGCGATCGTCGCGATGGCTCTGGGCAACCGTCCCCTCGCCCGCGATCTCGCCGTCTCCACGGCCGTATTGAGCGTCCTGACGATCGCGCCGGTCATCTTCGCGCAACTGCTTCTCACCAACGTCCTCTCCCTGCCGGCCGTGAACACCTTCGCGTTCCTCTGCCTCGGCATGGGCCTCCTGATCCTGTTCGAGGCCGGCTTCGTCGGGGTGCGGCGCTCGCTGCTCGGCCGGCTGTCCGCGCGGCTCGAACATGACCTGTCGGGCTATGCCTTCGAACGTCTGCTCCACCTTCCGGTCGATTACTTCGAGAGCAACGCCATCGGGCTCACGGCCCAGCGACTGGCCCAGGTGACGACCATCGCAGAGAGTCTCGGCAGCCGCGCGGCCGGGACGGCGCTCGATGCGGGGCTGGTCGTGATCGCCTTCCCCGTGATGCTCTATTACAACGCGATCCTGACCTTCGTGGTGTTGGGCTTCTGCGTCCTGATCCTGGGCTGGATCCTGTTCGTCGCGCCCAAGATCCGCCGGCAGACTGCCGATCTGGCCGTCGTGGAGGGCAACCGGAGCGCCTTCATCTCCCAGACCATGGGAGGCTACGGCCCCCTAAAATCCGTGGCCCTGGACGCGGGGCAGCGCCCGCAATTGGACGTGCTGACCGCCCGGGCGACGCGGATGAGGCTGGCCGAAAGCGGCACCGCCAACACCTTGCAGACGCTGGTGGTGCCGCTCGAGGGCCTCATGGTGTTCGGCACCTTCGCGCTCGGCATCCACCTGTCCGGCAGCGACGTCGACCCTTCTACCCTCGGCTTCCTGTTCGGATTTCTGCTGCTGACCCTCCGCGTGGCCGCCCCGCTGCGCCATGTCGCGACGCTGGTGCGCGAGACCGAGGCGTTCAGGTCCGCCGTCGGGCTGCTCGGGACGCTGATGAACGAGCCGGTCGAGGATGGCCATGCAGGGCACGGGGTCCGGCTGCCCCTGCGCGGTCAGATCGAGTTCAACGCCGTGACCTTCACCTATCCCGCCACTGCGACCCCTGCTTTGCAGTCGGTCTCTTTTGACGTGCCCGTCGGCACGACGCTGGGGATCATGGGTCGCAGCGGTTCGGGAAAGACCACCATCGCGCGGCTGCTGCAGAAGTTCCACGCCGACTACCAGGGGCTCATCAAGATCGATGGGATCGATGCCCGCGACTACGAGGTCGGTCATCTCCGCAGCAGCCTGGGGGTGGTCCTGCAGGACACCTTCCTGTTCAGCGGCAGCATCCGGGAGAACATCACGGCCGCCAAGCCGGATGCGACGGACGACGAGGTCGCCCATGCCGCGCGCATGGCGGGGGCCGACGAGTTCATCGACCGGCTGCCGCTGGGCTACGATACCCTGCTGCAGGAAAGCGGGGTCAACCTGTCCGACGGCGAGCGGCAGCGCCTGTCGATCGCCCGGGCGCTGATCGCCGATCCGCGTATCCTCATTCTCGACGAGGCGACCTCCGCGCTCGATCCGGAGTCGGAAGCCAAGGTCAATGCCAATCTCAAGCGGGCGGCGCATGGCCGGACCACGATCACCATCTCGCACCGGTTCTCCGCCCTGGCGCAGGCCGATATGATCCTGGTGCTGGACCGGGGCGAGGTACAGGACATGGGGCAGCACGAGGAATTGCTCGAACGCTGCGACATCTACAGCGGCCTCTGGCAGCGCCAGAAGACCCTGCTCGATGGACCCGCCGCCCCGGAGACCCTGCTCCCCCGAAGCAGCCATGTCGCGTAAGGACGGGCGGAGCCGTCAGACCAGCAAGGAAGAGGCCCATCCGTGATCAATCTGCTCGACGGCTTGACCAAGGGACGGCGGGCCTCCTCGCTCTGTGCACGGGCGCAAGTGGCGTTCGATCGCCAGGACTATGGGCGTGCCCTCCGGGACTGGCTGGCCGCCGAGGACCAGGGCAGCGTGGAAGCCTGCTTCCGGCTCGGCCTGCTCTACGCGCACGGCCACGGCGTGATCCGCAACATTCCCGATGCGGTCGCCTGGTACGAGAAGGCCGCCCTCGGCGGCCATGCCGAAGCGCAGTTGCAGCTCGCCCGCATCTTCATGCACGGCGATAAGCCGCGCCCCGAGAACAACATCACCGCCAAATGGTGGCTGGCCGCCAGCGAGGCCGACCCGGCGATTGCCAAGCGCAATTGCGCGCTGTTCTTTCCGCACGGGCTCGAGGTGGAACCCGATCACGAGCGGGCCGCCCGTTACGCTGAAGAGGCCGCCCGCCTCGGCAACGTCGAGGCCATGGCCCTGATCGGCCGCATGTATGCGCAAGGTTTCGGGGTCGAGCGGGACTATGCCAAGGCGCGGGCCTGGTATGAGCCGGCGGCCGAGGGCGCCTCCTCGCCGGGTCATGCGGGCCTCGCCCATCTCTATGAGCACGGCCTGGGCGTCGAGGCCGATCCGGCCAAGGCCGCTGCGCATTACGAGGCGGCGGCCGATTTGGGCAATGTCGGGGCGCAGGTGGCGCTCGCCTCCATGCTTTCGGGAGGCAAGACCGGCGAGGCGGATGCCGACCGGGCCGCCGGCATGTTCGCCAAGGCCGCCGAGCAGGGCGACGTGCGTGCGCTCTACGAGACCGGCCTCGCCTCGTTGCGCGGCGAGGGGCGCCCGCAGAACGTCACCGCGGGCGAGACCATGCTGCGCGCCGCGGCCAAGCAGAAGCACCTGCCCTCCATCGTCGCCCTCGCCGAGTTCTACAGCCGGGGCGACGGCATCGCGCCCAACCTCGAAGAGGCGGCGGTCTGGTACCGCTCCGCGGCCGAACTCGGCCACGTCCCGTCCCAGTTCATCCTCGGGCGGCTCTACGCCCGGGGCGAGGGCATGCCGCGCACGCCGCGCGAGGCGGCCAAGGCGTTCCGCCGCGCGGCCGAGCAGGGCCATGCGACGGCGCAGTTCAACTATGCGGTCTTCCTCTTCAAGGGGATGGGCGTGCCGCAGGACCGGGCCGAGGCGGCCGTGTGGTACGAAAAGGCCGCCGAGCAGGGCGTCGTCGCGGCGCAGACCCAGATGGGCCGGATGCACCTTGTCGGGGACGGGGTCGAGCGCGATCCCGTCAAGGCCGCCCGATGGTTCCGCGAGGCGGCCGACCGGGAGGAGCCCGAGGCCGAGGTCGCCCTCGCCCTCCTTCACCTGAACGGGAACGGCGTCGAGCGTGACCCCGCCGAGGCCGAGCGCCTCCTCAAGCGCGCGGCCGAGCGCGGTCATACGCCGGCCTTCATGCATCTCGGTCACCTGTTCGCGGGCAAGGGGGCCTCGCCGTCCGATCAGGCGGACGCCCTGCGCTGGTTCAAGGCCGCGGCCGAGGCCGGCCAGCCCGAGGCCGCGACGATCATGGGCACGCTTCATACGGAGGGCCGGCTGCTGCCTCAGGATGCCACCGCGGCGGCCCAATGGTTCAAGCGCGGCGCCGAGGGCGGACACGCGCAGGCGCAGTTCCAGCTCGCGGTGCTCTACTGCACCGGGCGGGGCCTTGCCATCGACCTGCCGACCGCCATCGGGTGGTATGAGAGGGCGGCGCAGGCCGGCCATCGGCTGGCGCAGTACAATCTCGGGGTCATGCTGAACAAGGGCCAGGGTGCCCCGGTCGATGCGACGCGGGCGGTCCACTGGCTCTCCAGGGCGGCCGAGGGCGGCATGGCCGAGGCCCAGGTCGCCTATGCCGACATGCTGATGCAAGGGCTTGGCGCGCCGCAGGATCGGACCATGGCGCGAGGCTTGTACGAGAGAGCCGCCGCGACGGGCAATGCCCTGGCGACCGGGCGGCTCAAGATGTTCGCGGAGCGCCAGCAGGCGGCCTCCTGAGCGGCAGCCGTCACCCCGGAAGGGAGGACGCGCGCCGCGCCCCCGTTTCAGGCCGCGATGCGCTGGCGTTCGACAGGCAGCCGAACTTCAACCGCGTCGGCCAGGATCTGGGCCGTCGCGGCCGACAGCGTCCAGCCGAGATGGCCGTGGCCGGTGTTGTAGAACACGCCGGGACGGCGCCCCGGGCCGACCCGCGGCAGCATGTCGGGCAGCATCGGCCGCAAGCCCGCCCAGCTGACAACCCGTTCGGTCTCGACGCCCGGAAACAGGCTGCGCGTCCAATCCACCAGGGGCTTGATACGGTCGGCGCGGATATCGCGGTTGAAGCCGTTGAACTCCGCCGTCCCGGCGACGCGGAAGCGATCGGCGCCGAGGCGGCTCGACACGATCTTGGTGGCGTCGTCGAGCAGGCTGACCGTGGGCGCCGCCGCCCGGCTCGCCGGATTGTCGAGCTGCATCGTGATGGAGTAGCCCTTGACGGGGTAGATGTTCACGCGGTCGCCGAGGCGCCTGGCGAGGTCGCGGCTGCCGACGCCGGCGCAGATCACCACGGCATCGGCGAGCACCTGCTGACGGTCCCCCGAAGCTGCGTCTGCGGCCGGCGTCCAGTCGATGCGGACGCCCCCGTCGACGGTGGCGATGTCGGCGACCTCGGCATCATGAAGGATGGCCGCTCCTCGCCGGACGCAGGCCCGTTCCAGCCCGACCGTGAACTTGTGGATGTCGCCGGTCGTGTCGCTCGGCGTGTAGAAGCCGCCGAAATACTGGCCCTGGAGGGTCGGCTCGATGGCCCGGATCTCGTCCGGCGTCACCGGCCGGCGCTCAAGGCCGCCCTGCCGGAGCAGGCCGTTGACCTTCGCCGCATGGTCGAAGCCGGCGCGATCGCGGTAGATATGCAGGATGCCCCGCTCCACCGCGTCGAAGTCGATCCGTTCGCGCCGGGCCATGTCGAACAGCGACTCGCGGGCGGCGATGGCGAGCCGGACGGTTTCGACGGTGCTCCGCTCGTAACGGGGGATCGCCGCCACGAATTCGGCGAGCCAGGAGAGCTTGTGCCAGCTCGGCTTGGGGTTGAGCAGCAGCGGCGCACTCGAATCGAGCATCCACTTCATGCCCTTGAGCAGGGTCGACCAGCCGTTCCAGACCTCGGCGTTGCTGGCGGACAGCTGCCCGCCATTGGCGAAGGAGGTCTCCATTGCCGCGTAGCGCTGGCGATCGAGAACCGTCACGGCATAGCCGCGATCGAGCAGCGCATAGGCGGTGGTGATGCCGGTGATGCCGGCGCCGATGACAGCGATGTGACGCATGATGGGACCCTCGTGACGACAGCCGTCGGCCGCGGTCCTCGCGACCGCGCCGAAGCCCCATCTGTCACGGGTACCTGAGAGCTTACCCGCGACCCTTGGCGGGTCGTCGGGCTTCCCCTTCGGTGGGCGCCCGAAAGCGCCTCTCTCCAGATCGTCGAACGATGCGGTCCGTTTGCCTGAGAGTGTCCGGGGTGGTTGCTCCGTCGGCGCCCCCGCCATGACCCTGGCGGCGGTCTCTCCCGCATCATCGTTTGCGACGAAGTGACCCTCCCACATTCCTCACCGGCCCGCAACGCTTTGTTGCGCGCGGCGTCGCCCGGGGCGTCGCGACGCGGGCCGCGTTCAGCGGCGCAGCAAGAACGTGGCCGCGTCCCAGGACCGGAGGTCGCGCGTCCCGTCGCGCTCGACCGCCAGGCCCGCGCGGCCGGCGGCGGCGGCCACCTCCCGCCGATCCTGCTCGATCGCGCCGCGATAGGAGAAGTTGAGGATGAGCGCCCCGCCGCCGACGCGCAGCACGCGGCCGATCTCCGCGACATGCCGGTCGGCCAGCGATCCGCCGGCCTGCACGAGGTAGGGAAAGACGTCTGCCGCGAGGATCAGATCGAGGCCGGCCGCAGGCAGCATCGCGAGATCCTGGCCGGAACTTACGGCGAGGCGGAGATTGGGGACGGCGCCGTGACGGCGACGGGCCTCCTCGATCATGCCCCGTGAGATGTCGAGGCCGAGGACCGACCCGACCCGGGAGGCGAGCGCCGCGGCGAAGCGCCCGATGCCGCAGCCGAGATCCAAGGCATCGACGGCCGGGCCAAGCAGCCCCCACTCCGCCATCCGGTCGACCACCTCGTCCGTCGCGGCGTCGAGCAGGTCGGCACTGCCCAGCGAATACAGGGCGACGCTGGCCTCCGGCGCGGCCGCGACCAGCCGGTCGAAGGCGGCCGCCCAGTAGCGCAGGGTGCCCTCCGGCGTCGCGTCGCGTCGTTCGTGGGCGATCCCGTCGATCACCGTCCGCACGGTCCGCCAGGCGCCGGGGTGGGCTGACCACAGCGCCTCGACCGCCTTCAGGTGCTCGACGGTCGATCGGTCGGCCGCCCCCGTCTGCCCCGCCATCGCGGCGCCGAGCGCCGCGCGCGCCTCCGCCTCGGTCGGCGCTTCCATTAGCAGGTGCATGAGCGCCACGGCCGTCGGGCGATCCGTGTCGCGCAGGTCCGCCGCCAGCCGGTCGAGGGGGCCGGTCATGGCCGCGGCTCGAAGGTGCGGCGGCTGTTCCACAAATCGGTCGCGCCCCATTCGTATTTGTAGGGCTCCTGGCCCCTGAGAAAGCTGAACGTCGTGGCGCCCTCGGCCACGGCCGCGTCCAGCGCCGCCCCGAGCAGCACGGTGCCGGGGCTCTCGAAGCCGAAGGCGGGGTCGAAGCCGCCGAGATAGGCGCAGGCCCGGCCCCCATGATGCAGGCCGTAATAGACGCCAGCCACCCGGTCCTCGATGTGGAGCAGGCTGAGGCGCAGCAGCCCCGCGGCATGCAAGGCGGGCGCGGCGAGATGGTGGAAGCGGCGGACCTCGCGGTCGGCGAGCACCCCGGCCTGCCCGCGGGTCTGCCAGCGTGCGCCGTGCAGGCGGAACAGGTGATCGAGGCTGCTGTCGAGATCGCCAGCGCCGACCACCTCGATCCGCGCGTCCCGCCGCGCCGCCCGGTGCCGGGCCATGCGCCATTTGCGCCGCTTGGCGGGGGGGACCACGGCCTCGAGCGCGTCCGCGCCACCCGCCAGGCTCAGCACCGGACAGGCACTCTGGGGCGCGACCGCCGTGCGCCAGAGCTCGGGCGGCGCCAGCGCAAGCAGCGCTGCGCCAGGAGGCAGTTCCTCGGCCGACCAGGTATCCCAATCGGCAGCCCGGCTGCCGAGGGCGGCCAGGAGGACCGGACCGGCTTCGGGCGCGGCCGGATCGACCAGCATGTCGGCCTCGTCGCTGAGCGAGATGCCGAGCGGCAGCAGCCGGCGGCCGAAGGCGCCCTCCTCCCGGTAGAGCGGCGCGAGAGCGAGGAGACGGCTTCCCGCCCAGACCGCGACGGTGAAGAGCTCACCCGGCGCGAACACCGTCCACCACGGCAGCAGCCAGGCGGGCGCCGTGAAGGGGGAGGCGCCGGGCACCCGCCGCCACAGGTCCCACCATGCCGGCTCCAGGGCCCGCAACGCCTCGGGCGTGCCGATGAAGGCGGGCGTCAAGCCGCCACCCGGCCGCGCGCCAGGCGGCTGTAGAGGGCGAAGTAGCCCTCGATCATCGCGCGGTCGGAGAAGCGCGCCCACGCGACCGCCCGGCAGGCGGCGGGGTCGATCCGGTCGCATCGGCGGATCGCGGCCGCCATCGCCCCGACGTCCTTCACCAGAAAACCGGTGCGGCCCTCCTCGACCGTCTCGGCCAGCGCCCCGTTCGGGAAGGCGACCACAGGCGTCCCGCAGGCGGCGGCCTCCCGCGCCACGAGCGAGGACGTCTCGGGAGCGAGCGAGGGCACCAGCAGGCAGCGCGCCGCGCTCAGCAGCCGCCGCTTGCGGGCGAAGCCCGCCGGTCCAAGGAAGCGACAGGCCGGGCCGAGATGGGGACGGACCTCCTCCTCGAAGTAGCGGACATGCTCGGCATAGGGATAGACCTCGCCCGCGATGAGCAGCGGCACGCCCGCCTCCCGCGCCGCCGCGATGGCCGCGTGCACGCCCTTCTCCGGGCAGAGGCGACCGAGGAACAGGGCGAAGCGACGCCGGGCGTGAACGGCCGCGAATCGGGCGACGTCGATGCCGTTGGCGATGGGCGGCAGCAGGGCCCCGCTCGGGGGACAGGCGGCATGCTGGGACGCCGAGACGCCATGCAGCCACGTATCGGGCCGCGTCGGGCGGAAGGTCCCGTCGGGGTACCAGGCGGGCGGAAGGTGGAGCGTGGCGAGGACGGGCACCCCCGGCGCCGGCAGATAGGCGGGAAAGTCGATGCCGTGGAGATGGACGAGGTCGACGTGTTCGCGCGCCAGCACCGTCGCGAGCGCCGCGCGGGTGCGGGCCTGGGCCGCGGCCTTGGCCCCGTCGTCGAGCAGCCCTGCGGCCCGAGCGATCGGCACGAGCTCGCCGGCCACCGCGGACCCGGCCGGCGCGATCACGATCGAGCGGTGGCCCGCGGCCACGAGAGCCCGGTCGAGGGCCGCGAGGACCTGCTCGGCGCCGCCCGCGCTGTCGGGCGACACGGGCGCGAGCGGGTAGCCGACGCTGAGCACGGCGAACGTCACGGCGACGACCCAATGCCGAGTTCGTCCGCGGCCGCCCGGACGCGCTCCAGCCAGAGCGGGCCGGTGAGGTTCCAGCCGTGGCGTTCGTAGAGCAGGTCGCCCCCGTGCGGGAGGGCGTTGAAATCGTGAGGAGGCGCGAGGCGGTAGCGCTCCATGTCCACGGCGAAGTCGCCCAACGTGCCGCCCTGCGTCCGGTGGGCCGCGAGCATGGCGCGCTTGCGGTCCTGCTCGGCCGGATCGAGCCGGAGCAGGCGTTCGGGGCCTGCACCGGCCTGCGGCAGAAACCGTTGCCGGATCCAGGGCGCATTGCGAAAGCAGGCCGCACCCGTTCCGGCTGCCACCGGGCCCTCGTCCCCTGCAAGGAGACAGTCGGGCGCGCGCGGGATCGGCGGGGCCACCTCGGCCGCGCGGTAGAACGGCATCTCGACCACGACCCGCGCGGCGAGCCGCGCGGCGGCGGCCACGGCGAAGGCGACTGCGTCGTGGTCGCTGTGGCCGCCTTCATAGGCGTGCGTCAGCACCAGATCGGCCTCCCCCATCGCGCGGCGAAGGGCCCTGGCGATGGCCGCGAGATGGAGCGAAGCCTCCTGGTCGGCCACGCCGAGCCGGGTGAGGCACGACGGGTCGTGGCCCGCCATCGCCAGGGCCGCCTCCGCCTCGGCGGCGCGGGCGTCGGCATAGGCCCGGGCGTCGGCGAAGCCGTGGCGCCGGGCGTCGGCCGCATCGCGCGGGGCGCCGTCGGTCACGTGGACCACCCGCACCTCGCCCAGCCGGGCAAGCAGCCCCCCGCAGCCCAGCACCTCGTCGTCGGGATGGGCGACGACGACCAGCACGCGGTCCGGCCGCCCGCCCCCGGGCGCCAGGAACCGCGCGAGCGGGTCGTCCAAGCTCAGGCCACCGCCGGGGCCGGCGCGGTCATGCCGGGGATCGCCGGTGTCGCACCACGGCCGACATAGCGGCGCACCATGGTGGCGCAGAACGCCGCGAACTGCTCGGGGTCGCGCGGCGCGGAGGTGTGGTGCGGCTCGATGCCGAGGTGCTCGGGCGTGAAGCAGAAGGTGACGGTGGTGTTGAACGGCTCCAGGGCCGTCACCAGGCGGTCGAACCAGCGCTCCGCATCGGGCCGCAGCCAGTCTGCCCAGGACAGGCCGGTCCGGAGATAGGTCACCCCGAGCCGCTTCATCCAGGCGACCGCCTCGTCGAGCCGGTGATCCTCGAAGTGGAACCACTGGCAGAGGCCGAGCGCAGGCGTGAACTCGGCGAAGATGTCGGCCGCGAGCTTGGGCGTCCCGTCCTGCCGCAGCAGACCCATGGCGAAGTGCCTGTAGTAGGACGAGCCCTCCGCCTCCTTGTGGCGGGTGGTGGCCTCCCATTCGCGCGGCAGGTCGTAGAGGCTGTACCAGTGGATGCGCGGAACCTTGCCGGTCAGCAGCTCGGCCGTGCGGCGCAGGCCCCACTGCTGCACCTCCTCGGCGCCGAAGCTCGAAATGCCGACCTCGCTGACCCAGACCGGCAGCCGCGTCACCGCGCGGATCTCGTCGATCTTGCTCGGCCACTCGCTGAGAGCCCACAGGTTCCAGTCGAGCGGGAAGCCGTGCACGGCGACCGCGTCGAGATGGTCGAGCACGCCCTGCCCCGCGAGGTTCTGCACGAAGCTCGGATCGATCGGCGACATGCCGCCGAGCACCCGCGGCAGGTGCGCGTTCTCGGCCCGGATGGCCTGACAGGCGAGCTTGGTCATGGCCGCGAACCTGACCCAGCCGGGATCGACGACGGGGTCCCAGTGCGACTTGTTGTTGGGCTCGTTCCAGATCATCGCGGCTTCGATCATGCCCGCGCTCCCGCCCTGGGGTAGACGGCCCCCGGCGCATCGACCTCGACGCGCTGGCAGACGAACACCTCCTGCTCCGGATGTTCGAGGATCGCAAAGCCCGCGCTGCGCAGCATGGCGGCCGAGCAGGCCTCGTTGGGCGCCCACCAGTTGGTGGGATCCCCGGCATAACGGTGCTCGATGAAGTGCATCTTGGGATAGCCGGGGCTGTCGAAATGGGCCTGCTCCCAGAAGTCGTAGTCCTCGGCCACGCGATCGACGGCGTTCGAGCCGCGCTGCAACGACTGGAAGACCATCAGGTCCTTGGCCACCTGGTCGTGGATGATGTCGAGGGCCAGCAGCGGGTGGCGCAGGTGGTAGAGCACGCCCATGAAGATCACGACGTCGAACCGCTCGCCGAGCGCGCCGACGTCGTAGACCGACAGCTTGGCGAACTCGATGTCGAGACCCTCGACCGCGGCGGCGAAGCGGGCCTGGGCGAGGTAGTCCTCGTCAAAGTCGATGCCGAGCACGCGGGCGGCGCCGCGCTTCTTCATCTCCATCGCGTAGAAGCCGCCGTTGCAGCCGATATCGAGCACGCTCTTGCCCGTCAGGTCGGCGGGAAGCGCGTGCGCGAAGGTGCGGAATTTCACGGCGGGGTAATCGCCCAGGAAGTGGTCCGGCGCGGTCCAGACGCCCTTGAGGTTGATGTTGTGGAACCAGGGCCCGAGCGCCGCCGCCCGCGTGCGGATCTCCTCCGGGGTCAGGGTCGCGGCGCTTGTCATAGGGGGGAGGCCTTCGGGTTGGGGGCGGTGAACTCGCCCGAGCGGAAATTGGCGGGCGGCGCGGATCGGGCGGGCGGCGTCTTGGCGTCGAGCAGCGAGAGCGCCGCGCGATAGCCGTTGAGCGTGCCGACATCCACATAGGCCTCGCCGGCCTTGATGCCGCGCACGAGGCCGCCGGCCGCGATGTAGGCATTCACCAGCGTGCCGAAATATTCGTCGCGGCGATCCCGCTCCTGCCACAGCGCATGAAGCGCATGCAGCACGGCGCCCGGCATCTTGAAGCCGCCCCAGATCCAGTTCGACGTCGCGCCGCGCTGCTTGACCTGGATCTCGAGCACCCGGTCGCCGGCGCCGAGCACCACGGCATCGAAGAATTCAGGCTGCTCCACCGGAAACAGGAGGAAGGAAAGGCCCTCGTCCGGCAGGGCCGCGAAGCCCGTCTCGGGAAACCACACCGTATCGGGGAGGCCGACCAGCACGGATTCGTCGGGATGCACCAGCGGGCAGGCCCGGAACACGGCGTCGCACAGCCCCTCCGCCCGTGGCTGCACGACATAGGCGACCGAGGCGCCGCCGATGCCGCCGCCGTAATAGGCCAGGATGTCGGACTTGCCTGGCGAGATAACGAAGCAGAGTTTGCTGGCCCCGCCCGCGACCATGCGTTCGACGAGGTACTCGCTGACCGCGCAGGGACGTTCGACCCCGGACGGGTCGAGCCGGCTGCCAACCGGCAGCAGTTCCTTGGAGAAGGCGAGCGGCTGGATGCGGCTGCCGCGTCCCGCCGCCGGGATGATGCCCCACATCGCGCTTACGCCGCCACTGGCGCGGTCGCCGCCGCGACCGCCGCCTCGAAATCCGCGGCCCGATGGTCGGAGGTGTGGGAGGTCAGCACGCGGTCCCGCGCGGCCTTTCCGATGCGGGCGACCTCCGCGTCGGGCCGGTCGAGCGCCGCCAGGGCGTCCGCAGTCGTGTCCGCAACCAGGATATCGTCGCCGGGCGTGAAGAAGGCGTCCAGCCCGTCCCAGCGGTCCGACAGGATGGCCGTGCCGCACGCCGCCGCCTCGAACAGGCGCCCGGACGGGCACCAGCCCATGGCCGCCATGGCGGCGCGGGTCACGTTCAGGGTCATGCGGCCCGAGCAGAAGAAGGTCGGGTGATCGGGCGGCGGCAGGTGGCGCACGAAGAAGATGTTCGCCGTCCAGGGAAAGTCGGGCGGATACTGCGCGCCGCCGATCATGAAGCGGTTGTCCGGCCGCTGCCGGGCCGGTTCCACGAACAGGGTCTCGAGGGCGGGCTGCCGGTCGGCGGCGTAGGTGCCGAGATAGGACAGGGCCGAGGCGAAGCGTTCGCTGGACGCCACCGGGCGATGGATGGCCGGATCGACGTGGCCGTAAAGGGGTGCGACCCGCCGGGCGCCCAGCCGTTGCCGCAGCGCATCGAGCGCGTGACCGCCGGTGTAGCTGAGCACGAGGTCGTAGTCCGCGAAGCCACGGGGGCCGACATAGGCTGGGCGGGCGCCCTCGTCGAGCCTGGCCAGGGTGATGGGGGTATCGAGATCGTAGAACAGCCGCACCCCCCGGCACGCCTCCAGCAACAGGCGTTCGGCGTCGGCGGCATCGGGGCAGTAGGAGGTCACGAGCGCGACGTCGGCCTCGGCGAGGGCCCGCCGCGCCTTCAGCCGGACGCTCTCCCAGTCGGGATACAGGACGAGTTCGTCCTCCGCGGCCTCGTAGTCCCGTGCACTCGCGTAATAGGGGACGTCCCGCTCGAAGAAGGTGACGCGGTGCCCGCGCCGGCGCAGCGCCGCCACGAGCCCGCGCCACAGCGTGGCATGGCCGTTGCCCCAGGAGGAGGACATGGTCAAACCGAAGATCACGATCCTCACGGCCGGACGGCCTCGTTGAGGCGGACGATCTTGCCGCCGCCCGGCCACAGGTCGACGGTGGTGACCGAGGCCGGATCGATCTGCAGACGGTCGTGCCAGTCGAGCGGGCTGCCGAGCAGGGTCTGCACGGCGACCTTGATGACGTCGCTGTGGCTGACGAAGATCGTCGGCCCCGTCCCGGCGGCCTCGAGCCGGGTCATCGCGGCCACGATGCGGGCCTGCACGCTCCGGGTCGACTCGCCGCCGGGCGTCGCCGACTGGCCCCGCTCGTTGTTCCAGGCCGCCCAGCGCGGGTCCTGGTGGAGCGTGGCAAAGTCCTTGTTCGTCCACTCGCCGCAATCGAGTTCCACCAGATCATTGTCGGTCGCGACCGGCAGGCCGAGCACCGCCGCAATCGGAGCGGCCGTCTCGCGGCAGCGGTCCATCGGGCTGGAGAGGATGGCGGCGACCTCAATGGCTGCGAAGTGCCGGGCCGCGGCCTCAGCCTGGGCCCGCCCCTCCCCGCTGAGATGGACGCCCGGCATGCGGCCGGCCAGGGCCTTGTCGACGAGGCCGTGGGTCGCGTGCCGCACGAGGTAAAGGCGGGTCACGGGGTCGCTTACCCGCCGGCCATGAAGGCCCGGGTGCGCTCCAGGGCCTCCGTGTCGTTGAACTGCCGGGGCGGCGACTTCATGAAGTAGGAGGACGGCCCGATCAGGGCGCCGCCGATGCCCCGGTCGAGCGCGAGGCGCGCGCAGCGTACCGCATCGATGACGATGCCCGCGGAGTTGGGCGAATCCCACACCTCCAGCTTCACCTCGAGGTTGAGCGGCACCCCGCCGAAGGCGGTGCCCTCCAGCCGGATATGCGCCCATTTCCGGTCCGTGAGCCAGGGGACGTGGTCGCTCGGGCCGACATGGATGTCCCCCGGCGCCAGCGGCACGTCGAACTGGCTCGTCACGGCCTGCGTCTTGGACACCTTCTTGGAGTGCAGCCGGTCCCGCTCCAGCATGTTCTGGAAGTCGGAATTGCCGCCGAAATTGAGCTGGTAGGTCCGGTCCAGCCGGACACCGCGATCCTTGAGCAGGTTCACCAGCGTGCGGTGGACGATGGTCGCCCCGACCTGGCTCTTGATGTCGTCGCCGATGATGGGCAGCTTGCGCTCGGCGAAACGGCGCTCCCAGGCGGGGTTGGAGGCGATGAACACCGGCATGCAGTTGACGAAGGCGCAGCCCGCCTCCAGCGCCTGCTCGGCGTAGTATTCGGCGGCCTGCTGCGAGCCGACGGGAAGATAGGAGACCAGCACGTCGGCCTTGGCCTCCCGCAGCGCGCGGCCGACATCGACGGGGGTGGCGTCGGACTCGGTCACCACCTCCCGCACATAGCGTCCGATCCCATCGAGCGTGGGACCGCGCTGCACCTGCACGCCCTTGGCCGGGACGGTTGCGAAGACGGCCGTGTTGTTGGGCGCCGCGCCCACCGCCTCGGACAGGTCGCGGCCGACCTTGCCCGCATCGACGTCGAAGGCCGCCACGACCCGGACGTCACGGACATGGTAGCCGCCGACATCGACGTTCATTAGGCCGGGAACGGGCTCGTTGGATTGCGCGTCCTTGTAGAACTCGAGTCCCTGGACCAGCGAGGAGGCACAGTTCCCGACCCCCACGATGCCGACGCGCAACTCTCTTTTGGCCAAGCCCTGCTCCCTCTAAGACATCCTTTGTAGCTCGCGCGGGCGCATTTGCAATTGACCTGCTTTAAGGACGCATCGCCGCTGCGGGCCGCAGCGAGGGGGACGGGCCGGCTTCAGGCGGCCTTGGCCACGGGCTGCTCCGCGCTCTCCATCGCGCGCATGTAGAGGTCGAGCAGCGATTCCTGCTCGTCGCGCTCGTCCTTGTCCTGCTT
>CAXTVD010000043.1:0-17750 GCA_964247575.1 uncultured Lichenihabitans sp. | reverse complement strand
GGCTCCGGAAGCGTGGAGCCCGCCTGACCCTAGCTCAATTGGATGCGGCTTTCAGCGGCACCTTGAAGACCCAGAACGAGCCGCCCTGGTTGATGAGGAGCCTGGCGAGCCGATCACCGGCAATAGTCCGGCCGGTCGATGTCACCGATGAGGCCCACGCGCGGCTCCCATCCCAGGATCGCCCTGGTCCGCTCGCTCGAGGCGGAGCCGTTGCCGGCCACCCACACCGCCAGGGGGCCAAAACGCGTCGCGGCCTCCTGCCGGGGCAGGGACCTGGCGGGCAGGCCGAGCTGCCGGCCGATCGCCTCGGCGATCAGCCTGAACGGCACGCTCTCGGCGACGGCGTGATAGGCCTCGAGCGCGAACTGGCGAAGGGGGCCGCTCTCGCGGAGGCGCTCGCCACCGCCTTGAAGGCGCGAGGTGTCGCGGATCTCAGGGCTGTGCTCGCCGCCGAGATCGCCATGGCTGCCTTCGTGCACTCGACGATCGCCTGGTTCGACGACCCCGAGCCCGGTCTGGCCAGGCGTCTCGATCTCGCCTTCCGTGAGCTCGAAGCGGTGCTGTCCGACATCCGGACTTGACGGCCCGCCGCGATCCGACGTCCTGGCGGGACGAGACAGGGACGGACCACGAATGCTGCAGGGCTTCTTCACACGCAAGCCGATCGGCGACGAACCGGATCGGGGCTTGCGCCGCACGCTCGGCGCCGGCGACCTGCTCTTCCTCGGGATCGGCGCGACGGTCGGGGCGGGGTTGTTCTCCCTGACAGGCATCGCGGCTGCGGACTATGCGGGCCCTGCCGTGGTGCTCAGCCTTCTCATCGCGGCCATCGGATGCATGTTCACGGGCCTTTGCTACAGCGAGATGGCGGGCATGGTTCCCTCCGCCGGCTCCGCCTATGCCTATGCCTATGCGGCGCTGGGCGAACTCGCCGCATGGATCATCGGCTGGGACCTGCTGATGGAATATGCGATCGGCGCCGGGACGGTCGCCTCCTCCTGGTCGAGCTACGTCCGCTCGCTGCTGCAGGGCTGGGGTGTGGCTCTGCCGGCGGCCGGCATCATCGTCGTGGTTTCGGTTCTGCTCGTCGGCGGCATCTGCGAGTCCGCGCGGGTGAACGCAGCCTTTGTCGTGCTGAAGGTGGCCGTGATCCTCGTCGTCACCGGCCTTGGCGCCTTCTACGTGGATCCCGCGAACTATCACCCGTTCCTTCCCGCCAATACGGGGGCGTTCGGCAGCTTCGGCTGGTCCGGCGTGCTGCGGGGTGCCGGCGTCGTCTTCTTCGCCTATCTCGGCTTCGACGCCGTGAGCACCACGGCGGCAGAGGCCACCACGCCGCAACGGACGGTGCCGATCGGCATCCTCGGGTCGCTCGTGATCTGCACTTTTCTGTACGTGGCCTTCGCCGTCGTGCTGACGGGGTTGGTGAGCTACAAGCAGATGCACGGTGACGCCGCGCCCGTCGCGACTGCGATCGAGCGCACCCCTTATGTCTGGCTGCAGGTCGCGGTGAAGATCGGCGTGATCCTCGGCTTCACTTCGGTGCTCCTGGTCGGCCTCCTTGGCCAGGGCCGGGTCATGTTCGCCATGGCGAGGGACGGGATGCTGCCGGCCGTGCTCGGGCGCCTGCATCCGACGCGGCACACGCCCTGGGCGGCGCACGGCACCATGATGGTGCTGAACGTCGTGCTCGCGGGCTTCGTGCCGATCGAGACCTTGAGCCGCCTGACCTCGGTCGGCACGTTGCTGGCCTTCGCCATCGTCTGCGGAGGCGTCCTGGTGCTGCGGGTGCGCGAACCCGATCGGCCCCGTCCGTTCCGGGTAGCCCTATTCCCCCTCGTGCCGATCCTTGGCATCGCGACCTGCCTCGGCATGATGGCTTTCCTGCCCTGGCAGACCTGGATGCGCCTGGGTGCCTGGCTCGCGCTCGGCCTGATGGTCTACGTGTTCTACAGCCACCGCCGCGCCGCGGCGACCCGGACCGCTGGAACAGGAGACGCGGAGTGACTTGTCACGCGCCCAGTCGGGCTCGCAGGGGCTCCGCTTCCCGGCTTCACCCCCTCGCCGCGTCCGGCTCAGCAGGCGCGCGAGAAACCGGCCGGGATCCTCATCCTCGTCCTCACGCCGGTACCGGACCTCTGGTACCGTCCCCTCGGAAGGCGAGCGGACGGCGGATGAAGGCAGCGGCGAAGCAAGACGGCCGAAGCGAATCCGAGCCTGCGCCTGCAGGGCGTCTTCCACGGGACGGTCTTGAAGCAGCGCCATCGGGGAGGGAGTTGTCATGACGCGCAAGGTGAGATGGGGCGTGTTGAGCACCGCCAAGATCGGCCGGGTCCACGTGATCCCGGCGATGCAGAAAGGCGAGGCGACGACAATCGCCGCCATCGCCTCGCGGGACGAGGCGACCGCCCGCCGCGTCGCGGCCGACCTAGGCATCGAGACGGCCTATGGGAGCTACGAGGCCCTGCTCGCCGATCCCACGATCGAGGCGATCTACAATCCTCTGCCCAACCACCTCCATGTGCCCTGGACGATCAAGGCGCTGGATGCCGGCAAGCACGTGCTCTGCGAGAAGCCGGTGGCGCTCGACGCGGCCGGGGCGCAGCAGCTCGCGGACGCCTCCGCCCGCACCGGGCGGCTGGTGGCCGAGGCCTTCATGGTGCGTCACCACCCGCAGTGGCGGCAGGCGCTGGAGATCGCGCAAGGCGGTTCGCTCGGCGAGGTGCGCGCCATCCAGACGCTGTTCAGCTACTACCTCGACGACCCCGCCAACATCCGCAACCAGCCCGAGATCGGCGGCGGCGGCCTCTACGACATCGGCTGCTACGCGATCAACACGGCGCGCTATCTCTTCGGGGCGGAGCCGGAGCGGGTGATCGGCGCCTTCGACACCGACCCCGTCCTGCGGACCGACCGGATGATGAGCGGCCTCGCCGTGTTCCCCGGGTCACGCCAGCTCGCCTTTACCTGCGCCACCCAGCTCGTGCCGACCCAGCGCGTGCAGATCCTGGGCACGCGCCGCCGACTAGAGATCGAGATCCCCTTCAACGCGCCGGCGGATGCGGCGACCCGGATCACCGTCGACGACGGCCGCGACCTGCAGGGCGGCGGGCGCGAGGCGATCGAGCTGCCACCCTCGAACCAGTACACGCGCCAGGGCGACGCCTTCTCGCGCGCCGTTCTGGGCGAGGCGCCCCTGGCGTGGGGCCTTGCGGATGCAGTCCTCAACATGCGCGTGATCGACGCCTTCTTCCGCTCCGGCCGCAGCGAGCGGTGGGAACGGCCCTGACCCCGAGGTGCGGCGAATGGCGCCGTTCCCCTCGGGCGGTTCGAGCCCGCTTCGTCGGGTCGGTGTTCTGCTGTAGAGCAACAGGGACCGACGCCGCGCGAGCGCGTGCGGGGTGCTTCGCGATCTCGCCTCGACGGGTTCAACATGATGCGGCGACGGGATTTCGTGACAGGTCTGGCGCTCTCGGTCGGCGGTCTCCCGTTGCCGGCTTGGGCCCAGTCACAGGATTGGACCTCCGTCGAGGCCCGGGCGCGCGGGCAATCGGTCTACTTCAACGCCTGGGGAGGCGATCCGCAGACCAACGCCTTCCTCGATTGGGTGGCCGGTGAGGCGAGAACCCGTCACGGCGTCGACCTCGTCCATGTCAAGTTGACCGACACCGCCGAGGCGGTGACCCGGGTCTTGGCCGAGAAGACGGCCGGACGCTCGACCGGCGGGTCGGTCGACCTGATCTGGATCAACGGACCGAACTTCGTCGCCATGAAGGAGCAAGGCCTGTTGTCCGCCCCTTTCGCGACGGACCTGCCGAACTGGCGCTACGTCGACAGGCACAAGCCGTCGAACCTCACCGACTTCACCGTGCCGGTGAACGGGCTGGAGTCGCCCTGGCGGATCGCCCAGGTGGTGTTCGTCTACGACGAGGACCGTACCGCGCTGGCGGACCTGCCGCGGTCCGCGCCTGCCATGCTGGCGTGGGCCAAGGCTCATGGGGGTCGACTGACCCACCCCAACGGGAGGAATTTCCTGGGCGCCACGTTCCTGAAGCAGGCGCTCGCCGGCTTCGTCGCAGACCGGTCCGTCCTGCAGCAGGCTCCGACGGATGCGAGCTTCCCGGCCGTCACCGCACCGCTGTGGAGCTGGTACGACGCGCTGCGGCCGCACCTTTGGCATGGTGGACGCGACTTTCCCGAAACCGGTGCCGCGCTGCTCCAGCTTTTCGCCGATGGCGAGGTCGACACGGCGATCTCGTTCAACCCCGCCGAGGCCGCCAACGGGATCGCCAACGGCACCCTGCCCAAATCGGCGCGCGTCTACGTGCTGGACGGGGGGACGATCGGCAATACGAGCTTCGTCGCGATCCCCTTCGATGCGGCCCATCGGGAAGGCGCCATGGTGGTCGCCAACCTGCTGCTCGCGCCCGAGGTCCAGGCCCGTGCACAGGATCCGGCCGTGATGGGCAGCTTCACCGTCCTCGACCTCGCCGCCCTTGATCCGGTGCAACGCGGGCTGTTCCAGACGGTGGACCGGACAATCGGGATGCCGACCAATGCCCAGCTCGGCGACCCGCTGCTGGAGCCGCACCCCTCATGGATGACGCGGATCACCGCGGAGTGGGAGCGGCGGACCAGCCCGTAGCCGCCGGCCATGTTGAGGTGGGCACCCCTCCTTACGGTTCTGCTCGTCGCGGGCCCGGTCGTGGCCGGGCTGATCTTCACCGGGCTGCCTGCGTTCGACATCATGCCGTCGATCGGCCGGACCCGTCCCTCGCTGGCCGGATGGGTCGCCCTGTTCCGCACGCCGGGCTTTCTGGGAGCGCTGCGGCTCACGCTGGTCACGGGCCTCGGCGCGACGCTGCTGTCCTTCGCTCTCGCCGTGGCGTTCTGCGCCGAAGCCCTGACCCGCCCCGGCTGGCGCTGGCTGACCCGGCTGCAGGGGCCAATCCTCGCCAGCCCGCACAGCGCGATCGCGCTGGGCCTTGCTTTTCTGATCGCGCCGAGCGGCTGGATCGTTCGGCTGCTCTCCCCCTGGTTGACCGGCTGGACGCTTCCCCCGGGCGACCTCGTCACGCTCCGCGATCCCTGGGGCCTGACCACGGTGCTCGGCCTCACGCTCAAGGAGACGCCCTACCTCGTCCTGATGATCGCCGCTGCCTCGGCCCAGGTTCCGGCCCGCGCGCTGATCGCCGCGGCGGGTGCGCTCGGGGCGAAGCCCGCGACCGCATGGATCAAGGTCGTGTTCCCCTTGGTGTACCGGCAGGTTAGGCTGCCGGTGATGGCCGTGCTTGCCTTCTCGCTGTCCGTCGTGGACGTGCCTCTTGTCCTGGCGCCAGGCAATCCGCCGCCCCTTGCGGTGCTCGCGGTCCGCTGGATCACGAACTACGATTTCGCCCTGTATGTGCCCGCGGCCGCCGCGGCGATGCTGGTCATGCTGGTCGTGCTCGCCGCCGGCGCCCTCTGGCGGGTGGCCGAAAACCCGGTCGCCGGGCTGGCGCGGCTCTGGTTGGAGCGCGGCGGCCCTGACCGGCTCGCCGGCGTGATCCTTTGGTCGGCTGCGCGCGTCGCCGTTGCCCTGGGCGGAGTGGCCTTCGCCAGCGTGGCCGGGCTGTCCCTGTGGTCAGTGGCCCGCCTCTGGCCTTTTCCCGACGCCCGACCCGTCGCTTTCACCCTCGCGACCTGGACCGGACAGGCCCATCACTGGGCCGCGACGGTGAGCGTCACGGTGGCGATCGGCGCCGTGGTGGTGGGGACGGCGCTGGTCCTGTCGCTGGCCTGCCTCGAACATCTTCAGGCGCATCGGGGGCGGCTCGGGCGCGGGATGCAGGCGCTGGTGTTCGCACCCCTGCTCGTGCCGCAGATCGCATTCCTGTTCGGCATGCAGATCCTCCTCGTCAGGCTCCATCTCGATGGCACGCTGATCGCGGTGGCCTGGAGCCACCTCATCTTCGTGCTGCCCTACGTGCTGCTTTCCCTTAGCGATCCGTTCTTCGCGCTCGACCCCCGCTATGCCGCGTCCGGCGCGGCCCTGGGCGCGGGCCGTGCGCGCGTGTTTTTCACCTTGAAGCTGCCGCTCCTGCTCGGGCCCCTCGCGGTCGCGGCCGCCGTGGGCTTCGCGGTCAGCCTCGCCCAGTATCTGCCCACGCTGTTCGCCGGGGCAGGGCGCGTGGCGACGCTCACGACCGAGGCCGTGACGCTGTCGAGCGGCGGCGACCGCCGGATCATCGGCGTGCTGGCCGTTCTGCAGGCGGCGCTGCCCTTGGCGGCCTTTGGGCTCGCGCGCGGCGTGCCGGTCCTGCTGTCCGGTGGTCGACGCGGCATGGCGATGTGACAGCCGATGGCTCGCCTCCGTTATGCTTTGCGGACGTCACGCTGCGCTTTCGCGCCACGGGCCTCCCCTTGCTGCAAGCCGTTTCGCTCGCCGTCGCGCCTGGCGAGATCGTGACGATCATGGGGCCAAGCGGGTCGGGCAAGTCGACGCTGCTGTCCTATGCGGGCGGCTTCCTCGACGCCGAGGCCTTCGCGGCGAGCGGAACGATCCGGCTCGGCGAGACCCGGCTCGACGACAAGCCGGCCGCGATGCGCCGCCTCGGCATCCTGTTCCAGGACCCGGTGCTGTTTCCGCATCTGTCCGTGGCCGGCAATCTTCTGTTCGGGCTCCCTCGTGCCGTCCACAAGACCCGGGCGAGCCGGGCGGCCGCTGTCGACTTCGCTTTGGCAAGCGCCGGCCTGGCCGGCTTCGGGCCCCGCGATCCGGCATCCCTGTCCGGCGGTCAGAAGGCGCGCGTGGCCCTGCTGCGGACCCTGCTGTCCGAACCGCGCGCGCTGCTGCTCGACGAGCCGTTCGGCAAGCTCGATCCGGCGCTGCGCGGCGAGGTCCGGGACCTGGTTTTCGCGCGAGCGGTCGAACGGCGGCTCCCCACGCTGCTGGTGACGCATGACGAGGCCGACGCGCTCGCGGCGGGCGGGCGGATCTACGTCATCGCCGGGGCCGGCCTCGCACCCCGGCCAGCGGGGCGGCAGCCATGATCGATGCCCGGCTCCAGCCCCTGCTGCGCATGGTCTATGCGGCGCCGGCGCGCTGGCTTGCGGGCCGTGGCGTCACGGCTGATCTGCTGTCGGTGGCGGGTTTTCTCCTTGGGATCGCGGGTTCGGCCTGCGTCGCGTCGCGGGCGTTTTGGGCCGGCCTGGGTCTGCTTCTGCTCAACAGGATCATGGACGGTCTCGACGGCGCGGTCGCCCGGTTCGTCGGGCCGACCGATCGTGGCGCGTTCCTCGACATCGCGCTCGACTTTCTTTTCTATGCCTCGGTGCCGCTCGCCTTCGCGGTCGCCGATCCGGCTGCCAATGCGCTTGCCGCGGCGGCGCTGCTGTTCGGCTTCGTCGGATCCACCAGCAGCTTTCTGGCGTTCGCGGCCGTCGAGGCGCAGCGCGGCCTTGCCCCCTTGGTGTTCCGGCACAAGGGCATTCACTATCTCGGCGGCATCACGGAGGGGTTTGAGACCATCGCCTTCTTCGTGGCCATGACGCTGTGGCCGGTGGCTTTCGCGCCGCTCGCCTGGCTTTTCGCCGGGCTCTGCCTGATCACGACGCTGACGCGCTGGTGGTGGGGCTGCCTGGCCTTTTCCGCCCGCCGGTGAGCGGCATCACAGGGCCTGGTAGCGCCCCATCCAGCGCCGATCGAGCCGATCCTTGATGCGCCACACCCAGTCGCCTTCGACCACGAAGCCGTTGCGCAGGCCGACCGCATGCCGCCCGCCCGTGGAGATCAGCACCAGCGCGTCGCGTTGTGGCCGGTAGGGTCGGGGCGGACTGCCGGCCAGGGCGCGACGGATGTTGCCGGCCAGCACCGGCCCCTGCCGGACCGCATAGACGCCCGCCTTGGGCAGATCGCGCGGCGCGAAGCGCACAGCGTCGCCCGCTGCGAAGACGCCGGCTTGTCCGCGCACGTCCAGCCCGGCCTCGACCAGGATGAACCCCGACGGGTCGAGCGGCAGGCCCGTGCCACGCAGCCAGTCCGGCGCCGCCGCTTCCGTCACCCACAGAACGGCCTCCACGGGCAAAGGCGGACGGCCCGCGAACTCCAGGTGGTCGGCCGTGACCGCCGTCACGCATGCGTCGCACAGGACCGTGATCCGCCGTGACGAGAGATGCCGCCCGAGCCGGCGAGCGGCCGCGGGCGGCAGCGCGGGAAGGATGCGGCGCGCGCGCGTGACGAGCCACAGATGAAGAGAGGTCGGGTCCCCTCCAGCACCGTCTGCGGCTTGCCGCAGGCGAGAGGCGGCCGACAGGGCGAGTTCCACGCCGCCGGCTCCGCCTCCGACCAGCGCGATCGAGCGGACGCGACCGGCCCGGACGCGCCCGAGCACGTCGTCGAAACGGCTCAGAAAGCCGGCGATCGGCTTGACGGGGATGGCGTGGTCGGCCGCCCCGGGGATGTCGACGGCCGGACTGGCACCGATGTCGAGGGACAGGATGTCGTAGCCGACCGTGCTGCCATCGGCGCAGCGGACCGTGCGGGCCGCCAGGTCGAGGCCCGTCACGGTGCCTTCGATGAAGCGCGCGCCAGCCGCCGCAGCAAGCCGCTGCGCATCGATATGCGCCTCGTCGAACCCGTAGAGGCCCGCCACGAGTCCGGGCAGCATGCCGGAATAGGGTGTGAAGCGGGTCTTCGTGACGAGGATGACGGCGACCCCTGGCATGGGGTGGACGGCGAAGGATCGGAGCACCTCGACATGGGCATGACCCGCCCCCGCCAGCAGGACGACACGGCCGGGCCCGCCTGAGCCTGTGAGGCGTGTCACCGTCGCGGCAACCAGCTGAGGGCGCTGACGAGGCGCCGCGTCGTCGCGCCGAAGAGCATCGGCCTGTAGTGGTCGCTCGCCGCGGCCTTGGCCGTTTCGCCAAGGGTCGGATAGGGCAGCATCAGGTCCGCCACGGCCCGCAGGGTCAGCTTCCGGCTGAGGGCCAGACACCAGAGCCCGATGATTTCGCCCGCCGCAGGCGCAAGAATCGAAGCGCCGAGAATCCGGCCGCCCCGACCCACCACCACCTTGAGCGATCCGTCCGTCCGGCGCTCCGCCACGGCCCGATCGTTGCGCGCGAGCGGCACCATCAGCACGCTGACCCGGTCGCCGTGCCGGGCGCGCGCGGCCGCTTCCGTCAGGCCCACATGGGCGAGTTCGGGGTCGGCATAGGTGACCCAGGGAAGCGCCCGGTAGTCGACCTTCGCGGGCAGCCGGAACGCGATGTTGCGCACCACGATGCCGGCCTGATAGCCCGCCACATGGGTGAAGCGGGGACCATCGACGACGTCGCCCAGCGCGAAGATGTGGCGTCGGTTCGTGCGCAGGCATGCGTCGACGGTGATCCCATCGGCCGTGCTGGCCAGGCCTGCGGCTTCCAGATCGAGGGTTGCGGTGGCGGGAGTGCGCCCTGCCGCGACCAGACAGTGCGAGCCTTTGACGATCGCGCTCGCGCGGCCCTGCTGCAGCACCGTCATGGCGACGGTGCGGGGTCCGTGGATCACCTGTCCGACCGTTGCGTGTTCGAGGACCGCGATACCGGCGTCGCGCATGATCCGGCGCAGGTCCTCGACCAGCTCGGGCTCGTCGCGTGGCAGGATGGTGCCGCGCTGGATCAGCGTCACCGGAACGCCGAGACGGCGATGGGCAAAGGCCATCTCGACCCCGATCGGGCCGCCGCCCAGGATCAGGAGGTGGTCGGGCTTGTCGCGCAGCTGAAAGATCGTCTCGTTGGTGAGGATGGTGCCGGCGTCGAGCCCCGGGATCGCCGGGATGGTGGGACGCGACCCGGTCGCCAGGACGAACCAGCGCGCTCGAATCCGGTCGCCGCCGACCGTGAGCGCATGGGCGCTCTCGAAGCGGGCCGTGCCACGCAGCACCGTCACCCCCATGCCCTCGAACCGCGCCACCGAGTCATGCGGCGCGATCGTGTCGATCACGCTGCGGACGCCGTCCTTGACGCCGCCGAAATCGATCGTTGGCGTGCCGTCTCCGAGGCCGCTTATGGCGGGGGCCACGGCGGCATGGACCCTTTTGGCCGCCGCCAGCAGCGCCTTGGACGGCACGCATCCGTTGTTCAGACACTCTCCGCCCATGGCGCCGTGTTCGATCAGGGCCGTCGCGAGACCGAGCTGGGCGCATCCTGCGGCCACCGACAAGCCCGCCGAGCCCGCCCCGACGACGCACACGGCGTAGGCATGCTCGGTCATGGACCGTCGTTCCCGCCGTGCCGTCCGCCCGGGCGCGCCCAGGGCCGCCAGGATCTGAGCAGGACGGGCAGGAGCGACAGGCCGGCGAGCCCGAGCAGGGCGAGCAGGGCGCCGGGAGACATCAGGCCGGACGGGTTGGACACCGTTCCGACCTCCCGGCCGATGCTGTTGTAGATGAAGGCCGCGGGTGCGATGCCGACGGCCGTGGTCACCAGGAAGGTCGTCAGGCGGAGGTCGAACAGCGCCGCCACGAGATTGACCAGAAAGAACGGAAACAGCGGCACGAAGCGGAGAAACAGAAGCACCTCGACGGCATTGCCCGTCACGCCGGCCGAGACCTTGTCGTACAGCGGCCCGGCGCGGCGCCGGAGCGGCTCCCCCAGGGCGCTGCGCGCGATCGAAAAGACGATGGCGGCTCCGAGGGTCGCGCCGATCACCACGAGGGTGGTCCCAAGCCAGCGTCCGAACAGGAACCCGCCGAGCAGGCTGAGAACGGCCGCGCCTGGAATGGCCGCCGCCGTCACGGCGACGTAGAAAGCCACGAAGCACAGCGCCGCGAGGCCGGCGTGTTGGCTCGTCCACAGCCGTAGCGTCTGCCGCTCGGCCAGCACGGTCTGCAGGCTCAGCCCCTGCGTCGCCCCGAGGACGTAAGCCGCGAGAGCCGACCCGATGAGGACCGTGCCGAGCCCGATCGCGAGGACATGGTGGCGTGACAGGCGATGGATCCCACGATCGTCAGACCGGCGCTTATCTAGCACGGACGCGCGCGACGCGAGCGCGGCATCGTTCCCCATTCAGGACGCGGACAGCAAGCTAAGGTCATTCGACGCTGGTCGAGAGCCTGGCAGGCCGACACTCGACGGGGACCAGAGCGCGAGCAGCGAGACCGTGGTGGCTCGGCGCTCCACAGGGCTCCACCGGTCAAGGTGCCGGCGATGCCGCTGCTCGTCAGGTGGCGTTTGCCGGCCTGAAGGGGCCGGCCGACAGAAACGAGATGCGCTGCGCGATCCATGCTACCGAACTGTCAATCAGGCCTCCAGACGCGTGCTGCATGTCTCATTCCGGCGTTCACGATCCGACCCTCGTTCTGATATCGGTCCTCATCGCGATCGGCGCATCCTATACCGCCCTCGACCTCGCCGGCCGCATGCGGGCCGCGTCGGGCTGGGCGCGACGCCTCTGGCTGGCCGCCGCCGCCATCGCCATGGGCGGCGGCATCTGGTCCATGCACTTCGTGGCCATGCTGGCGTTCAGCATGCCGGGCATGACCATCGGCTACGACCTGCCGCTCACGCTCGTCTCCCTGGCGCTGCCCATCCTCGTGACGGCGTTCGGCTTCGGTGTGGCGAGCCAGCGGTCCGGTCCGGTCACGCTGGCCATCAGCGGGACGGTCGTCGGGCTGGGCATCGCGGCCATGCATTACACCGGCATGGCGGCGATGCGCATGCCCGCCGACATGCACTTCGATCACCGATGGGTCGCGATCTCCATCCTGATCGCCATCGGCGCCGCCACGACGGCACTCTGGCTCGCCTTCAAGGACACAGGCTATGCCGAGCGCGCCCTCGCCGCCGTCGTTATGGGCCTGGCCATCTCGGGAATGCATTACGCAGCCATGCAGGGCGCCACGTTCAGCACCCTTGCCGATGCGGGTGTCGCCCGCACCGACGCCGGCATCGGCCAGCCGAACCTCGCGGTCCTGGCGACGGCCACGACCGCTCTGATCCTGCTGCTGGCGCTTACGGCTGCGATGTTCGACCGGCACTATGCCCTGGTGGTCGAGGGCGAAGCCACCCGCCTGCGCGAAAGCGAGCAGCGCTTCCGCCTGCTTCTCCAGGGGGTGACCGACTACGCCATCTTCATGGTCGACACGGAAGGCCGCATCACGAACTGGAATGCCGGCGCACAGCGCATCAAGGGCTACGAGGCCGACGAGATCATCGGCATGCACATCTCGCAATTCTACACGGAGGAGGACAGGGCCGCCGGGATCCCGTCCGTGAGTCTCAGCACCGCCGCGCACCAGGGAAGGTTCGAAGCCGAGGGATGGCGCGTCCGCAAGGATGGAAGCCGGTTCTGGGCCAGCGTGGTTCTCGACGCGGTCACGAACGACGCCGGCGAACTCATCGGCTTTGCGAAGATCACGCGGGACATCACCGAGCGCAAGCAGGCCCAGGAAGCGCTCCAACGGACGCAGGAAGTCCTCCATCAGGCGCAGAAAATGGAGGCGGTTGGCCAGTTGACGGGCGGAATCGCGCACGACTTCAACAATCTGCTGACGGGGATCATGGGCTCGCTCGAGCTGTTGCGGGTGCGGGCCAAGCAGGGTCGCTATGCCGAGGTGGACCGTTATGCGGAAGCCGCCTATGGCGCGGCCAGCCGGGCCGCCGCCCTGACCCATCGCCTGCTCGCGTTTTCGAGGCGCCAGACCCTCGATCCCAGGCCCACCGATGTGAACAGGCTGGTGATGGGAATGGAGGATCTGATCCGTCGCAGCATCGGGCCCGGCATCCACCTGGAGGTCGTCACGGCCGGCGGTTTGTGGCCGACGCTCATCGACCCGCCCCAACTCGAGAGCGCCCTGCTGAACCTGTGCATCAACGCGCGCGATGCGATGCCGGACGGGGGACGGCTCACGATCGAGACCGCCAACAAGTGGCTGGATGAGCACGCCGCGGGCGAGCGCGACCTGCCGCCCGGTCAGTTCCTGTCACTCTGCGTGACCGACACCGGCACGGGCATGACCCCCGACGTGATCGCCAAAGCCTTTGACCCGTTCTTCACCACCAAGCCTCTGGGGCAGGGGACGGGCCTCGGCCTCTCGATGATCTACGGATTCGTGCGCCAATCCGGGGGGCAGGCGCGCATCTACTCCGAGCTGGGCCTGGGAACGACCTTGTGCCTGTACCTCCCGCGTCATCACGGTGCGACGGACGTCGTCGAGAGACCGTCGCAGCAAGCGGAGGCGGCGCAGGCCAAGCTCGGCGAGACGATCCTTATCGTGGATGACGCGCCGACGGTCCGCATGCTCGTCACGGATGTGCTGAAGGAGCTCGGCTATGCGATCTACGAGGCCGCGGACGGTGCTGCCGGCCTGAAGATCCTGCAGTCCACCGTCAGACTGGACCTTCTCGTCACCGATGTAGGCCTGCCCGGCGGGCTGAACGGGCGGCAGATGGCAGACGCAGCCCGCAAGATCCGCCCGGACCTGAAGGTCCTGTTCATCACGGGATATGCCGAGAATGCGGCGGTCGGGAACGGTCATCTCGAGCCCGGAATGCAGATCATGACCAAGCCGTTCGCGACGGATGCCTTCGCAGCGCGGGTGAAGCGGCTGATCGGACCGGCTTAGAGCGGAGGCGGTGACGGCGGCCCGGCAGGATTTGGCATCAGATCGCGACCTGCCGCCCCAGCTCCACCGTCCTGTCCTGCGGCAGGCGGAGAAAGTCGCCGACATGCGTCGAATTCCGTTCGAGCGTGGCGTAGATCGCCTCCTGCCAGCGAGGAAGGCCCTGGCCGTCGTCGCGATGGGTCACGGTGGAATGGCCGACATAGTAGGTGATGTCGCTCATGTCGGCCCCGCAGCCGTGCCGTTTCATGCGCTCCACCACGGCCGGAATGTCGGGGCGCTCCATGAACCCGAACGTCGCGTGGGCCCGCCAGAACCGGGGCGCCAGTTCCTTGATGTCCAGGCGCTTGTCGTCATCGATCCACGGGACGGCGCCGCCGGCCACCGTCAGCACGATCAGGTTCGTGTGAAGGGACTTGTTCTTCAGGAGATGCCAGATCAGCACGGCGGGAACGTCGCGGTCCTGCCGCGTCAGGAACACCGCCGTGCCGGGCACGCGCGGCGTCTGGTGGGCCACCGTCTGTGCGGTGAAATCCTCGATCGGCATGAGGTCCTCGGCAAACCGCTTCTGGACGGCTTCGGAGCCCTGGTGCCACAGCCACATGATCCCGTAGACGGCGCAGGCCAGTAGCAACGGCACATAACCGCCGTCCAATACCTTAACCAAATTGGCGCCGAAGAACGCCACATCCACGACCAGGAATAAGGCGGCCACGCTGCCGGCCGCGACGACGTTCCAGTGCCAGATCTCCCGCATGGCGATGAACAGCAGGACGGTCGTCATCAGCATGGTCAGCGACACTGCGATGCCGTAGGCGCTGGCGAGACTGTCCGACTTGCGGAACCCGAGCGCCAGCGCGACCGTCACGATCATCAGCAGCCAGTTCACGCTGCCGACATAGATCTGCCCGTAGCCCTCGGATGAGGTCTGCGTCACCTTCAGGCGAGGGAGCCAGCCGAGCTGGATGGCCTGCCGGGTCATCGAGTAGGCGCCCGTGATGATGGCTTGGCTCGCGATGATGGTGGCGAGCGTCGCCAGCAGCACCATGGGGATCAGGAGCCATCCCGGGCAGAGGCGGTAGAAGATGTTGCCGTCCGTGGGCGCGCCGTCCAGCACGATGGCGGCCTGGCCGGCGTAGTTCAGGATGAGGCTGGGGAAGACGACGGCCAGCCAGGAGATCCGGATCGGGGTCGGGCCGAAATGGCCCATATCGGCGTAGAGCGCTTCCGCGCCTGTGACGCAGAGGAATACGCCGCCAAGGACGAGAAAGGCGGTCAGCCCACCCGAGAACAGGAAGCGCAGCCCGTAGAGGGGGTTCACGGCAGCGAAGACGGACGGGTGGTGCAGGACGCCGACGATCCCCAGGACGGCGAGGGTCAGGAACCAGCGGCCCATGATGGGTCCGAAGGCCTTGCCGATCCGCTCGGTCCCAAGCGGCTGGGCCGCGAACAGAGCGACCAGAATGACGACCGCCGCCGGCAGCACGTAGGGCTGAAAGGCCGGCGTCGCCATGTTCAGCCCCTCCAGCGCCGACAGCACGGAGATGGCCGGGGTCACGGCTCCGTCGCCGTAGATCAGCGCGGCCCCGAACAGGCCGATCGCCACGATGACGGGCCTGTTCTTCTTGATCCCGACCAGGGACATGACCGCCAGGATGCCGCCCTCGCCGTCGTTGTCGATGCTCATCGCGACCGTGACGTATTTGATGGTGGTGATGATCATCAACGTCCAGAGGACCAGGCTGAGGATGCCCAGCACCGTCGCGGGGTCGGGCTTGCCGCCGGCGAGGTCCAGCACGGTCTTGAGCGTGTAGAGCGGGCTGGTGCCGATGTCGCCGAACACCACGCCCAGGGCCGCGAGCCCCAGTCCGGCGAGGCTCGCCGTCGAGTGACCGTGGATCGTCTCGGAGCCGTGCCCCTCGATCGGCAACGCGCCGCTCGACTCCCCGGGCGTGTCGATCGAGGCGGCTTTGGGCACGATGATTCTCCAGGCACGATGCGCTGCGTCGTCGCGATGGACGCCTGCCCGACGGACAGCACGTCCATATGTCAAAACGCGCTTGAAATCGCGATCGTGACGTCGGGCAGCCCAGAGGTCGACCGATCCGGATTGTCCGGCGTCCACGCAAGGGAAAGGGAGCCGAGCGGTGCCTCGCCAGCGAAGGCGACCCGGGCCGACGAGCGTTCGCCGCCTCCCGGCGTGCAGCCAGGCAGTTGCGTTCCGGCGGCCGCTCCGGGCATCATCGCACCAGGCAGGCGGGGGAGACGGGTTTGGCGCAGCGGGAAGACAGCACCCGGTCGTATCTGACCGCTCTGCTCGGGCTGACGGTGCTGGTTTTCGGGGGCATCGGGATCGCAAATCCGAGCTTCCTCTCGGGCTCCAGCCTGAGTTCCATGGCGTTCCAGTTCCCAGAATTCGGCCTGCTGGCGCTGGCGATCCTGCCGACCATGCTGTCGGGCGGCATCGACCTGTCGGTGGTGAGCATCGCCAACCTGACCTCCATCGTCGCGGCGCTCCTCCTCAAGGGGGGGCACAACGACCTGGCGATGCCGCTCGCGCTGCTGGTCGGCGCGGCCTGCGGCGTGCTCAACGGCGCGTTGATCGGCTTTCTCCGTCTGCCTGCAATTCTGGCGACGCTCGGCACCATGCAGGCGATCGGCGGGCTGGGCATCGTGATTACGGGCGGCCCGGCCGTCACGGGCCTGCCCGACTGGTACGCCGGCGCCATCAACGCGGCGCCGGGCGGCGCGCCCGTGCCGCTCATGGTCTTCGTCGTCGTCCTCGTCGGGCTGGGCCTGCTGCTGCGCTTCTCCAGCTTCGGCCTGCAGGCGCGGCTCTACGGCGCCAACCCCGTCGCGGCGCGCTTTGCGGGCATATCCGAGCGGCGCCTCATCATGGCGATCTATGTCACGAGCGGCGTGATCTCGTCGCTCGCAGGCCTGGTCATCCTCGGCCACGCCAACTCGGCCTATGCCGACTATGGCACGTCGTACGTGCTGCTCGTCGTGCTCATCAACATCCTGGCTGGCGTCAACCCGTCGGGAGGATCCGGCACGATCACTGGCATCGTGCTCGCCGTGCTGCTCCTTCAGTTCATCTCGAGCGGCTTGAACTTCCTGTCGTTCAGCGCCTTCCTGCGGGATCTCTTCTTCGGCCTGCTGCTCGTAGTAATCATGTCGCTGCGCGTGCTGGCCGGTCAGTGGCGACTTACGACGTGGCTGGCGCGCAGGCCCGCCTCATGAGGCGGCCCGACGATCTTTCGTTTACGCGCGGGCCGTTGCCGGCTTAGACTGCCTTGTGCGATGTGACAGCGCAAACATGTGGCCCGACGTAGAGCGGGACCCTCCGGAGGAATGGACATGACGTACAGGCACAAGGTCTTCGCAGCCGGTTTGGTGCTTGCGCTTCTCGGCGGCAGCGCGGCTGTCGGCCAGGCGCAGTCGAAGAAATACACCATCACGACCGTCGTGAAGATCGCGGGCGTGGCGTGGTTCAATCGCATGGACCAGGGCGTGCAGCAGTTCGCCCGGGACAGCGGGCAGAACGCCACCCAGGTTGGACCCGCTTCGGCCGATGCGGCGCTGCAGAACCAGATCGTCGAGGACCTGATCGCCAAGAAGGTCGACGCCATCACGGTCGTGCCGAACTCGCCCGAGTCGATGGAACCGGTGCTCAAGAAGGCGCTGGACAACAAGATCGTCGTGATCGGCCACGAGGGCTCCAATCTCGAGAACGTCACCTATGATGTGGAGGCGTTCGACAACGCCGCCTTCGGCGAACACCTGATGGACAATCTCGCCAAGGCGATGGGCGAGGAAGGCGAATACGCGGTCTTCGTCGGCCATCTGACGGCCAAGACCCATAACCAGTGGGTGGATGCCGCCATCGCGCGCCAGAAGGCCAAATACCCCAAGATGAAGCTGGTGGCCGACAAGCAGGAGAGCCTGGAGGACCAGCAGGTTGCCTACACCAAGACCAAGGAACTCCTGCAGGCGCACCCGAACCTCAAGGGCATTCAGGGCAGCGCGAGCACGGACGTCGCCGGCGCGGCCCTCGCGGTCGAGGATGCGGGCCTCGGCAGCCAGGTCAACGTCGTCGGCACGAGCCTGCCCTCGATCGCCGGCCCGTACATCTCCAGCGGCACCATCAAGGCCATCTCCTTC
>CAXTVD010000042.1:14846-18246 GCA_964247575.1 uncultured Lichenihabitans sp. | reverse complement strand
GGACGTGCAGAACATCGACCTGATGAACCTGGCCGGCTTCTGCCGCAACTGCCTCTCAAACTGGCTGGAGGACGCGGCGCGCGACCGCGGGACGCCGCTCGCGCGAGCCGAGGTCAGGGAGCATGTCTACGGCATGCCCCAGGAGGAGTGGAAACGGCTTCACCAAACGGACGCTACACCGGCTCAGGCCGCCGCCTTCGTCACGGCGTCACCAGGCCACGCGGCGGAACAGGCGGCCGCCGACGAGGGACGCGCGGCTGTTCCCTCACCGAGCTGAGCGGGTCGGCCAACCCGCTCAGCGCCAGGCGAGGCGGCTGTAGTCGAGGGCATAACCATCCGGGAAGGTCGCGATCGCGGCCATGCCCTCCAGCACGGAGTCGTCCCGGGTGATCAGATAGGTCGGAATGCGCCGCGCGAGGGCGTCGACGGGTGTCTTCGCCTCGAAGGACGCCCTGAAGGCCTCGGGATCGAGCAGGTCCACGATGCGGGGAAGGATGCCGCCGGCCAGCGTCACCCCTCCGGTCGACTTGAAGGTGATGGCGATGTCGCCGGCGAATCGCGCCACAAGCCGCCAATAGGCGCCGATGGTCTCGGCCTCGTCGGAGCTGGAGTCCACGAGCGCCATGGCCGTGACCTGGGCCGGCGTCATCGGCTCGATCATGCGCCCCTGCGCGGCGAGCCGCGCCTGGTGGACGCGCGCGATGCCGATCCCCGACAGCACGCTCTCGGTCGTGATGCGGCCGTGTGCCCGCTCGAGATAGGGCCAGAAGCGGGCTTCCTCCTCGGTCTCGGGCGCGAAGCCGATATGGCAGGCTTCGCTGGATACGGCGATGTAGCGGCCGGACGACGCAATGAGAGCGGCGATCCCCAGGCCCGTGCCCGGTCCGACAATGGCGTAGGGCCCGGGTTCGGGCGTCGGCAGCACAGGACCGATCTGCTTCAGCCAGGCTGGCTGCAAGGCCGGGATCGACAGCGCCTGCGCCTCGAAGTCGTTGAGCAGCAGCCCTTGCGACAGGCCCAGCAGCGCCGCAACCGCCGGGCCGTCGATCACCCAGGGTGCGTTGGTCAGCTTCAGCCGCCGGCCGTCCACCGGCCCCGCCCCGCAGGCGATCACGGACCGGACGGCCACGCCGGCCGACGCGACCGCAAAGGCGATCGCCTCGCCGAGCCCTTCGAACTCCGCCGTCTTGAGATGGGCGATGACCACCACCGGTTCTTCCGGCGAGCCCTTCAGCGCCACGCGGCAGTTGGTACCGCCGACATCGCAGACGACGACGGGGAAGGGAAACTCCATGGGCCACTCCGCTGATCCGACGGCTGCGTGCCGCGCCGCTCGCCAAGCTATCGCCAGCACTCGGGATTTTGACAACCGGAAAACGGCGGGCTGGCAGCCTCAGGCCGGATCGGGCGACCGGTCGTCGCCCGACACGAGCATGTCGTGGGTCGGCTGGTCGAGCACCGTGATGAGCCGGGCGCCGCGGGAGTAGGTGAACCACGCCCAGGCCCAATTCAAATAGACGAGCAGGCGGTTGCGGGCGCCGATCAGGAAGAACAGGTGCACGGCGCTCCACAGCAGCCAAGCCAGCAGCCCCGTGAACTTCAGGGCGCCGAGATCGGCGACGGCGGACGACCGGCCGAGGATCGCGAGTTGTCCGGCGTCCTTGTAGACGAAGGGGTCGGGCGGCTGACGCCCGGCGAGGCGGGCGGCGATGACGCGCGCGACATAGGCGCCCTGCTGCTTGGCCACGGGGCCGACGCCGGGCAAGGGCCGGCCGTCCGGGCCGGCCATGCTCGCAATGTCGCCGATCGCAAACACATCCGCGCAGCCGGGCACGGTGCAATCGGGCGCGACCTTCAGGCCACCGTTCCGGGCCTGTGCGGCCCCGAGCGAGGCGGCGACGGGCGTGGCCTTGGTTCCGGCGCACCACAGGATGTTGGCGCAGGGAATGCGGGTACCGCCGGCGACCACGCCCTCGGCATCGATGAGCTCGACCGCCGCGTTCAGGCGGACCTCGATCTTCATCCCCTCCAGGCGGCGGCGGGCATAATCGGTCAGCCGGCTCGGAAAGCCCGCGAGCAGCCCGGGACCACCCTCGCACAGGACGATCCGGGCGGTCGTCGAGCGGATGCGCCGGAAGTCGCGCGCGAGGGTGGACTGGGCGAGTTCGGCGATCGCGCCGGCCATCTCGACCCCCGTCGGGCCGCCGCCGACGATCACGAAGGTCAGCATGCGCCGGACGGTCGCCGCGTCCGTCGCAGCCTCGGCCCGTTCGAAAGCCGCCAACAGGCTGCTGCGCACCTTCAGCGCGTCGGCCAGCGATTTGAGCACATGGGCATGGTGGGACCACTCGTCGTGGCCGAACCAGGAGTAGACCGACCCGGTCGCCACGACGAGAAAGTCATAGGCGACGGGTCCCGTGTCCGCGACGGCGACCACCCGGCCCGCCGTGTCGATCCCGGTCACCTCGCCCATCAGGACCGTGACCTCCGGCCGGTCGCTGAAGAGGCCCCGGGCGGGGACAGCAATGTCGGAGGGGGCCAAGGCCGCCGTCGCGACCTGGTAGAGCAGCGGCTGGAAAAGATTGTGGTTGGTGCGGTCGATCAGCACGATATCGACGCCGGCTCCCTTCAGCCCCCGCACGACCGCAAGGCCGCCGAAGCCGGCCCCGAGGACCACGACGCGCGGCTTGGCTGAACGCTGCACCGGCTGGTCGACCATTGCGCCCGTCTCCCCGTCCCTGCCCCGCCTGGCCGCCAGCCCGAGCGAATGATCCAAAGCCTAGCGGCGAGCCACTCGCCGACAGACTCGACGTCTCGTCAACCTCCTCGTCGGTGCCGTCCCAAACCAGTCGCGGAGTGCTGCGGTGAGACCCTTCCTGCGCTGCAAGAGCCTGGCGGTGCGACCGCTCACGTCGCGCCCGACGCCATGGCCAGGCTCGCGACGACGACGCGCTCATGGCCCCCGAGATCACGCGCGACGCCGCGCAGGCGCAGGCCGGCTGCCTCGACAAGGGCTGCGACAGCGGTCGCCTGGCCGGCCCCGACCTCGAAGACGGCAACGCCGTCCGGGGTCAGGACGTCCGGCAGGCAGGGAAGGATCGACCGGTAGGCGTCCAGCCCGTCCGGTCCCCCGTCGAGCGCGGCGGGAGGATCGAAGTCGCGCACCTCTGGATCCAGCCCCGCCAGGTCGCCGGCCGGGATATAGGGAGGATTGCAGAGGATGCAGTCGAAGCGTTCCGCGAGCCCGCCGGTCCAGTCCCCCTCGACGACCACGGCGCGAGGAGCGAGGCCGCAGGCCTCCAGGTTGAGGCGCGCCACGCTGCAGGCCGCGGGCGAGCGGTCCACGCCGACGCCGGTCGCGGCGGGACACTCGGCCAGCACCGCGCAGAGCAGCGCGCCC
>CAXTVD010000042.1:4114-14836 GCA_964247575.1 uncultured Lichenihabitans sp. | reverse complement strand
CCCGTGCCGGTGCCGAGATCGAGCACCCGGAGCGGCTGCATACGCCGCGGCCCCAGATGGCGGAGAGCGGCCTCGACCACGCTCTCGCTATCTGGCCGCGGATCGAGCACGTCGGGCGTGACAAGCAGGGCAAGGCCCCAGAACTCGCGCAGGCCGAGAATGCGAAACACCGGCTCCCGGGCGAGACGACGCGGCACCCAGATGGCGAGGCGGTCGGCAGCCGCCTCGCCCAGGGGTCCGTCGCCCTCGGCAAGAAGGGCGAAGTGGCGCAAACCCGCCGCTTCTTCGAGCAGGATCCTCGCGTCGACCGATGCCTCCGCGAGACCCGACGCCGCAAACATCGTTTCCAGCTGCCGAAGCGCATCGCGCCGCCTGAGCGACGGCGCGAAGGGCCGTTCGGTCACCGGGTCGCGCGTTCCAGCACCCGCCGTAGCCGGGCGGCAAAGGCGGCCGCGTCGGTCGGCATCTCACCGTCCATGATGCGCGCCTCGTCGTGCAGCAGCCAGGAGGCGTCCTCCACAACCGACTTGTCGCCCTCGGCCGCGACACGGCCGGCGAGCGCGGTGACGAGCGGGTGGGTCGGGTTCACCTCCAGCACGGGCTTGGACACCGTGCCGGCGCGGCCGTGCTGGGCGAGGATGCGCTCCATGCGGCGGTCCGGCCCGAACTCCGGCGCGATCAGGCAGGCCGGGCTTTCCGACAGGCGGTCGGAGGCGCGGACGTCCTCCACGGCGTCGGCCAGCGTCTGCTTCATGAAGGCGAGCAGGTTGGCGACCTGCGGACCGACCTCGGCGCTCGAAGGCTCGGTCTCGCCCTCGGCCAGCGGCACCAGCTTGATGTCGGCTGCGCCCTGCGTGACGGACTTGAAGGGCTTGCCGTCGAAGCCGGTCGCGGTCGAGACCCAGAAGGCGTCCACCGGATCGGGCAGGAGCAGCACCTCGATGCCGCGCGCCTTGAACCCTTCAATCTGCGGGCTGGGGGCCAGACGCTTCACGTTGTCGCCCAGCAGGTAGTAGATCGCCGTCTGGTTGGGCCGGAGGGCGGCGACGTAGTCGGACAGCGTGCGTCCCCCGTCGGAATGGCTGGTCGAGGCGAAGCGCGCCAGCTTGAACAAGGCATCGCGCTTGTCGGCATCCTCGTAGAGGCCCTCCTTGAGCACGGCACCGAAGTTCTCCCAGACACCCTTGAACTTATCGGCATCGGTCTCGGCGAGCTTGGTCAGGTCCTGCAGGATGCGGTTCGTGACGCCCTTCTTGATCGCCGCGAAGATCGGGCTCTGCTGGATCAGCTCGCGGGACATGTTGAGCGGCAGGTCCGCCGTATCGACGACCAGCTTGACGAAGCGCAGCCAGCCCGGGAGCAGATCGGCATCCGCGCTGATCAGCACGCGGCGGACATAGAGCTTGGCCTTGCCCTTGCGCGCGGGATCGAAAAGGTCGAACGGCTTGGAGCCCGGCACGAAGGCGAGCACGTTGTACTCGTAGCGGCCTTCGGCCCGCCAATGGACGGTGAGCGCCGGCTCATCGAAATGACCGCCGAGGCCGCGATAGAACTCGGTATACTGCTCGGGCGTGACATCGGCTTTCGACTTGGCCCAGAGCGCCGCCCCGTCGCTGACGCTCTTGGCCTCGCCGCCCGCCGAATCCACGACCGAGATCGGCACGGCGACTGCGCCGGAATGCTCGCGGATCAGGCTTTCGACGCGCCAGGATTCGAGGAACTCGTCCGATGCGGCGTTGATCGAGAGGATCACCCGCGTCCCGCGGGTCGGCGCAGCAGCCAGGTCGAGCGGGGCGATCTGGTAGGCGCCCTTGCCGTCGCTGGTCCAGCTCCAGGCCTGCTCCGAGCCGGCCCGCCGCGTCTCGACGAGCACGCTGTCGGCCACCATGAAGGCCGAGTAGAAGCCGATGCCGAACTGGCCGATGAGGGTCTGGCTCGCCTGGGCATCGCCGCTGCCCTGGCCGACCTTGTCGAGAAAGGCCCGCGTGCCCGAACTTGCGATGGTGCCGAGCGCCGAGACGAGGTCGTCGCGGTCCATGCCGATGCCGTTATCGGCGACTGTGAGCCGGCGACCGTCCTTGTCGATCGTGACGGTGATGCCGAACGGAGTGCCGTCGGCGACCAGGGCCGGCTCGGCGATCGCCTCGTAACGCAGCTTCTCGCAGGCGTCGGCCGCGTTCGAGATGAGTTCGCGCAGGAAGATGTCCCGCTCGGAATAGACCGAATGGACCATGAGATCCAGCAGCCTCGCGACGTCGGCCTGAAAAGCGTGGGATCCCGGCGCCGCGCCGTCGGTTGCAAGTTCGGCTTCGCTCATCGTTTCAAGAACCTCGCAGAAGGACGGCGCGGGAGCGGCGCCGGACGGGCCGGATATCGGCGTGGCGGGGCGCGTCTGCAAGGCGGTGCGCGGGGCGCGGACGCGTTAATGGCGAGCACGTGGCGGAACGCGCGACCCTTCGCCTTGAAGCGGCGGCGGATCACCTTACTGTTGGGGAGCGATGACGGGAGGTTCGATGAGCGAAGGCGAAGAGGGGTCGACGACGGCAGCGATCCACAGGTTTCGGCCGAAGCCGGATGGCGCGACCGGTCCAACGCCGCGGGCCGTACCCGTCGTCTCGTTCGATCGCCGGGAACTCAGCGCCATCCTGAACCTCTACGGCCGGCGCGTCGCCGAAGGTGAATGGCGGGACTACGCCATCGCGTTCACAACGGAAAAGGCGACCTTCTCGATCTATCGCCGCGCCTCCGAGATGCCGCTCTATCGGGTCGAGAAGACCCCCTCGCTCGCCCGTAAGCAGGGCGCCTATGCGGTGGTGGCGGCGACCGGACTGGTCATGAAGCGAGGCGGTGACCTCACCCAGGTGCTCGGCGTCCTGGACCGCCGGCCGAAGCTGGTGGTGGTTTGATCAGCGCCGGACGGCCCAAAGAAAAAGCCCCGGATCGCTCCGGGGCTTTCGTATCGGTCCAGACCGAAGCGCTCAGTTGTTGCGGCTGCCGGTCAGGTACAGCAGGTTCTGGAAGATGTTGATGAAGTCGAGATAGAGCATCAGCGCGCCGTTCACCGACTTCTTGGTCGCAACATCCACGCCATCACGCGGATCGTACATCTCCTTGATCATCTGCGTGTCCCACGCCGTCAGGCCAGCGAAGATCAGGATGGCGAGGAGCGAGATGCCGAACTGGAAGGCCGAACTCGCCACGAAGATGTTCACCACGCTCGCGATCACGATGCCGAACAGCCCCATGATCAGGAACGATCCCATGGCCGACAGGCTACGCTTGGTCGTGTAGCCGTAGAGGCTCAGGGCGCCGAAGGCCGCAGAGGTCTCGAAGAAGGCCAGCCAGATCGACTGTTTGGTGTAGAACAGCAGGATCGAGGACAGCGACAGGCCCATCGCGGCCGAGAAGGCCAGGAACAGCGTGCGTGCCGTCGAAGCCGCCATCGTGTTGATGCGCATCGAGAAGAAGAAGATGAAGGCCAGCGGGGCGAGCATCACGACGTAGCGCAGCGGGCTGCCGTAGAGCGCGACGCCGAACGTGCTGAGGCTCAGATGACCGTAAGGCACGCCTTCCCCTGCGGGCGCAAGCGCCAGCATGTTCGTGCCCAGCGCCACCAGACCGGTGATGGCAAGGCCCAGGATCATGTGATTGTAGACACCGAGCATGTAGGTGCGCAGGCCTTGGTCGATCTCGGCCGCGCCGGCCCGGGCAGAGCGTCCGCCATAGCGGAGCGCCGCGTTGCGATCGAAGTCGGACATGAAACCCTCACAAAACGGCAGGTTGGCGCCATGCCGAACCTGACGGGATGGAGGCCAAGCCACCGTCCCGAGGTCAATATGGCCTTGTCGCGATGGGCAGACAAGGCGAGTCCGGTTCCCGCGACATGAAGCTTTCGTAAGCTTAAGCGACGCTCCGCTCGGTCTGTCCTGCCGCAACGGGTTCGGGACCACGGCAGGCGTTCGAGGCAGGGCGCCGCCGGCCAGCTCCGCCGGTCGCCCGGGCTCAGGCGACGAAGGCCGAGGCCGGGTAGCCCTGCGCGAACAGCAGCGCACTCAGATCGCCCCGGTCGATGCGCCCGTCCGCGGCCGCGGCCACCGCCGGCTTGGCGCGGTAGGCGACCCCGTAGCCGGCCTCGCCGAGCATGGCGAGGTCGTTGGCCCCGTCGCCCACCGCCAGCGTTTCCGCGCGTTCGAGATCGAGCCGGGTCCGCAGTTCCACCAGCGTTGCGAGCTTGGCCTCGCGGCCGAGGATCGGCTCGGCCACCTGCCCCGTGAAGCGGCCGCCCTCGACCAGCAGCGTGTTGCCGCGATGCTCGTCGAAGCCGAGCTCGCCTGCGATGCGCGCCGTGAACACGGTGAAGCCGCCCGACACCAGCGCGCAGTACGCGCCGTGGGCGCGCATGGTCGCAACGAGCGTCCGGGCGCCGGGCGTCAGCGTGATGCGCTCGGCCAGCACGGTCTCGACGACCGTCGCAGCCAAGCCCGCCAGCAGCGCCACGCGCTCGCGCAAGGCGGGCTCGAAGGCGATCTCCCCGCGCATCGCCCGCTCGGTGATCGCGGCCACGCGCTCCTTCAGGCCGGCGAAGGCAGCGAGTTCGTCGATGCACTCCTGCCCGATCAGGGTCGAGTCCATATCGGCGAGGAGGAGGCGCTTGCGGCGGTGCGCCCGGGGCTGGAGGAACAGGTCGACCTCGGCCTCGAGCGCCCAGGACTGCAGGCGCGTCTTCAGTCCTTTGAGCTCCGCCTCCCCCGCCGCGAAGAGGAGATCGACGGCCTCGTCGGGACCGAGCCACTGCCGGTCGGCGGAACGCTCAAGCAGGGCTGCGGCCTCGCCCACCCTCCGTTCGCTCAACCCACCCGCGTCTTTACGGGCGACGAGCGTAACGACACAAGAGGTGGCGAGGGGCGAAGGAGACATCGGATTGCCGGACGGCGCGGGAAGACGGGCGCGGGCGCTCCTCATCGCAGGACCGACGGCCAGCGGCAAGTCGGCCCTGGCGGTGGCGATCGCCGAGCGGCACCGCGGCACGGTCATCAATGCCGACTCCATGCAGGTCTATGCCGGCCTTTCCATCCTGTCGTCCCAGCCTGACGCGGCGGACCGGGACCGCGCCCCGCACGTGCTGTTCGGCCATCGCGACCCGGCGGACCCGTCGTCCGTCGGCCGGTGGCTGGAGGAGGCCCGGGCCGCCCTGGCGCAGGCCTGGGCCTCGGGCCGGCTGCCAATCGTGGTCGGGGGCACGGGACTCCACTTCAAGGCGCTGACCCAAGGGCTGTCGGCAATCCCGCCGGTACCCGCCGCCGTGCGGGACGCGGTCCGGCGCGAGGCCGAGGGGATGCCCGTCGCCGCGTTGCACGACCTGCTTGCGGCCGAGGATCCGGCCGGCGCGGCGCGGCTGCGGCCGACGGACCCGCAACGGATCCTGCGCGCCCTGGAGGTCGTGCGGGCGACCGGCCACCCGCTGAGCAGCTTCCAGGCCCGTCGCGAGCCGGCCGCACTCGGACCCGAGGCCTATGCCGGTCTCCTCCTGCTGCCCGAGCGGGCCGCACTGAACCGGCGGATCGACGCCCGCTTCGACGCCATGATGGCGGCCGGTGCGCTCGACGAGGCTGCCGCCCTGGCCGCCCGCAACCTCGATGAGGCCCTGCCCGCCATGCGCGCGCTGGGGCTGCCGCCGCTCCTGGCCCATCTGCGGAGGGACCTGCCGCTGCCGGACGCCGTCGCGCAGGCCAAGGCGCAGACGCGCGCCTATGCCAAGCGGCAGGGGACGTTCGGCCGGCACCAGCTCGCCGACTTCCGCGGGGTCGCGCCGGAGGATGCCGCGGCTCTCCTCCAGGAGATCCTGGGCTAGCGGGCACGATGGCCCGGAGCGGGTCAGATCGTCCGGATCTCGCCCGCTCCGGAGACGTCCAGCCGGCACCCGTTCAGTTGCGCGAAGAAGCTGCGGTCGAGCCGCAGCGCGACCGGCGGGGCCAGACCCATCTCGCGCGCGACGATGAGGCCGAGCAGCAGGATGGCGTCGGGCGCGTGCAGGATCAGCGCCGCCGGGGCAAGCCCGGCCGCCACGAGTTCGAGCAGCACGGCGGAGGCCGAGGACGAGCCGATCGTCCCGGGCAGGCACAGCACGCGGCCCGCCACCGGCACGCCGTGATCGGGGTGGCGCACGTCGATGATGCGCCCCGACGCCGGATCGACCCCGCCCCAGAAGCTGATGGCCGCCCCCAGCACCAGCGCGTGTCCCTGCCCGGCTGCGCCAGCCAGGAGCACCTCGCCGCGCAGGATCGTCACGCGCCGGCCGCGGCGAAGACCGGGCGGCCCAGCACGGCGCTGTCCACGCACTCGGCCAGGGAGCCGTAGAGCACAGCGTAGCCGGTGTTGCCCGGGGCATAGTGCGCGAACTTGCCCGAATTGGTCATCAGCACCGCCCCGGGCTTTTCCGGCAGGATCGGGGTCACCACGACGCAGGTATCGGCGACGATCACGACGCCGCAGCGCTCCAGCGCGGCGCGGCGGCCGTCACGCTCCAGGGCGGCGAGCACGTGGCGTCCGGTGCAGGCGTAGAGCGGAACGGCAAGCCGGCGTCCGGCGAGCGCCGCTTCGAGGCGGCCGACCTCGGGCAGCGACAGATGCGGGCTGCCGATGGCGACGGCATCGATGGCCGCCGGGTTCTCGGCGGTCGACAGGCGCCGTCGGGCATCGGCCAGCATGGCCGGGGTCACCGTGACGACCGCCGCCGGCTCCCGGTGGCCGAGCGCGTCCGCGAGGGTCGCGGCTTCGGGCGTGATCCCCGCCATGTGGAACAGCCCCACGGCGCCGGACGAAGCGGCCGCCGCCCCGAAGGCCTTCAGCGCATCCTCGCCGGGCTGGACGGCAAGGCCCGCGACGACACCGACCGACGCCCCGACGAGCCGTCCGTAGAGGCTGCCGAGCACCGGCCAGATCGTGTCGTCGGCGAACAGGGCGTTGGAGAGCGCACCGACCTCCACCACGACCGAGGCCCGCCTGTTCTCGGCCCGGTGCAGCCCGTAATCCGGCGCGCGACCGGTGATCGCGCAGGCGATGTCGAGGAAGTCGCCGTAGCGGTTGGTGCGCGCACCCAGCACCGAGTTGCAGAAGACCACGGCATTGGACTCGCCCCAGGCGACATCCGTGCCGAAGCCGGGGCGATGCCCGGCCTGGTAGGGCGCGCAGGTCCAGGAGGGCTCACAGCCCAGCGCCCGGTAGGCGTCCATCATGCGGCGCGCCATGGCGCGCTGCCGCGGGGCCAGCCGGTTGCCAGAGCAGCCGGTGAGATCGAGGGCGCCGACATTCAGGGTCGCGCGAATGCTGGCCCTGGCTCCGCCCGCCACCAGGGCCTCGGCGAAAAGGGTGCCGCTGTCGCCGTGGTAGAGCGCGCCGTCGATATGGGCGGAGGCGACGGAAAGGAGCCGGTCGGCTCCCATCAGGCGCGCCGTGTCGGCGACGATGCGCATGGCCATGCCAAGGCCTACGCCGCCCTCGTCCGCCGCCGCCGCGCGCTCCGCCTCGGTCAGGTGCAGGCTCATCGGAACGGCGGCTCGTCGAAGCTCCGCAGCTTGCGGGAATGCAGGCCCGAGCGGTCGCGGCGGAGGATGTCCAGCGCCGCGAGGCCGATCAGCAGGTGCTCGGTCACCGCCTTCTCGTAGAAGGCGTTGGCGGCGCCCGGCAGCTTGATCTCGCCGTGCAGCGGCTTGTCGGACACGCAGAGCAGCGTGCCGTAGGGAACACGCAGGCGGAAGCCCTGCGCCGCGATCGTCCCGCTCTCCATGTCGACGCCGATCGAGCGGCTGAGATTGATGCGCCGCCGCTCCTGGCTGAAGCGCAGCTCCCAGTTGCGGTCGTCGTAGGTGACGACCGTGCCGGTGCGCAGGCGGCGCTTGAGCGTTTCGGGCCCCTCGCCCGTCACGGCGGCGGCGGCGGACTGCAGCGCCAGCTGCACTTCGGCCAGCGCGGGCAGCGGCACGTCGGTCGGCAGCAGCTCGTCGAGGATGCGGTCGCGCCGGAGATAGGCGTGCGCCAGCACGTAGTCGCCGATGGTCTGGCTCTGCCGGAGGCCCCCGCAGTGGCCGACCATCAGCCAGCAATGAGGCCGCAGCACCGCAAGGTGGTCGGTGATGGTCTTGGCGTTGGACGGCCCGACGCCGATATTGACGAGCGTCGTGCCGTGCGGCTCGCCGCCCGCGTCCCTGCCGACCAGGTGGTAGGCCGGCATCTGGTAGCGATGCCAGGGGGAGGCCGCGACCACGGAGGCCGGATCGGCCGAGGCCGCCTCGCCCCGCTCGACCACCACGCCGCCCGGCAGGATCAGCCGGTCGTAGCCCCCCTGCCCCTTGGCGAGGGCCTCCAGCCCGAAGCGCACGAACTGGTCGACGTAGCGGTGATAGTTGGTGAGCAGGATCCAGGGCTGGATCGCCCGCCAGTCCGACCCGGTGTAATGAACGAGGCGGCGGAGGGAGAAATCGACGCGCACCGCGTCGAACAGGGCCAGAGGTCGGGCCTCGTCCGAGCCCACCGCCTCCCACAGGCCGTCGGCGATCTCGTCGCCCACCGCCGACAGCAGCGGCGTCGGGAAGTGGCGGGCGAGGTCGGCCGAGGTCTTGCCGCTTCGGGCGAGGTCGGCGCCGGGCTCGACCACATAGGGATACGGGATCTCCTGGGCGCTCGCCCCCACCTCGATCGTGGCGCCGTAGTCCCGCACAAGCGGGGTCAGCTGCTCCAGCAGATAGGGGCCGAACCGGTCGGGCTGCGTGACGGTGGTGGCGTAGACGCCCGGCCCTTGGAATTTCGCCGTGGCCCGGCTGACGCGCGGGATCGGGCCGGTCGGCGCGTAGGTCACGCGCAGTTCCGGGTAGCGGAAGCCGAGCCGCGTCTCGCCGTCCGGCGCCACGTCGTCGTCGAGGAAGCGGGCCAGCGCGGTCCGCAGGCTGGCCGTGGCCCCGGCATGGAGCTCCCGCAGCCGCGCCACGGCGGCTTCGGGCGTATCCATGGTCTCGGTCGGCCGCAATTCTTCGGTGATCACGGCTCAGCCTCTGGTGACGTTGCTCCCGCTATATCAAAGCGGACGGCGCTTGTGCGAGGAGCTTACTTGGTCGGGAGCGGCACGGCATGCAGGGCGCCGATGTGACGCTCGACGATGATGTGCGTCTCGGCCGCAAAGGCGCGCAGGTCCGCGTCCGTCCCTGCTTTCGCCTCGTCGGCGAAGGCGGCCCCATCGGCGGCGTGGATCGTCTCCATCTCTGCAAGGTAGGCCGCGTCGAAAGCCGGGCCGGCCAGTTTCTTCAGCGTGTCGAGACTGCGGGTGAAGTCCGCGTTCAAGCGGGCCGGGAAGGCAAGTCCCAGCTTGCCGGCAGTCGCCTTGAGCTTGGCCCCGACCAGTTCGTGGTCATGCACCTCCGTGGTGGCCTGGTCCTTCACGTCCTGGGCGACGGCCTTGCGCTGGGCGACCTTGCTCGCCTCCACCTCGAACAGGCCGCCCTGCGAGACCTTGTCGACGAAAGCCTTGTCGCCCGGCGAGGCCGTTCCCGCCGCCAGAGCTACGCCCGAGCTGGCGAGAAGAAGGGTCAGGACGGCGAAGCGGGGTCCGATCATCGTGTCGTCTCCTTGAACGGTCTCGTGCGTTCGCCGGTTGGGCCAGGCCCCGATGGTCAAGCTCACGCCGTGGTCAACGCGACGGGCTTGGTGGGGTTCATCCGCGAGCGGACAATCAGGAGGACGGGCGAAAGCGTCAGCGCCGCAGCACGAACATCTGCACCAGCGTGAGCAGCACCTCGCCGATGATCAGCGCCACGATGGTCAGCTCGAGCCGGGTCGACCGGTCGGCCTCGATCACGTCCGTCAGGGCGCGCGCGGTCTCGACGATGACGTCGAGCTTGCGCTTGAGCGTGCGCGTCCGCTCCATCAGCTCGTATTCGTCCTCGACACGGGCGTAGAGCCGCTCGAGGTCGGGCCGGTCCCACAGCACGTCGGGCTTCTCCTCGACCGCGACGCGGCCGGACACCCGGTGCTGGGCGAGCAGCGCCTGGCCGATCAGCTTGAGCATGTTGCGGCGGGGGCCCGGCGGGCGGCCGGTGCGGCTGAGGCCCGCGGCGAAGGGCTCGATCACGTCGAGCACCGCATTCACTTCCCGCTCGTCGCGACCGAGCGCCACCGTCTTGGACAGGGCATCGGCCACCACGAGCAGGCGGGGCGGCGAGAGATCTTTGAGCAGGATGGGGCCACCGGGCGGGATGCGGTCCTCCCCGTCGGCGGCGATCTCGAGGATGACCGTCTCGTCGTCGATGCGGTGGCGCTCGCCCGAGACGCGGGCCTTCACCTGCCTGAGGAAGTCGTCCTCCTCCAGCGGCGACAGCCCGAACAGGACCGCTACGCCGAAGCGGTAGAGCACCACCAGCCCGGCACTCCCGACGGTGAAGGCGAGCGGCGTCGAGGACACCATGTCGCTTCGCTCCAGGCCACTGGCGTCGAGACGCGCCCCGAGGGAGAGGGCGCGCGCGGTCAGTCGGGTCGGAGAAGCGGGATCCGGCATGGCCTCCCTTCCCCGGCCGATGGGCCGCCTGTCAAGACGAAGCGCCGCAGCCCCGGCGCTTCGATCGGGACAGCGGCCACGCCAGCCCGAGTGACCCGCCACGAACAACCTTCTCGCAGCCGATCGGGCCGGCCACGATTTTGGTCGCCGAGGCCGCCAAGAGCAGTCCGGCCAAGCGC
>CAXTVD010000042.1:0-4014 GCA_964247575.1 uncultured Lichenihabitans sp. | reverse complement strand
CGGTTAACCTTCCGCAAGGTGCGGCGAGGCCAGGGTGTGCTCTGGAGGAAAGCACTCTTTGGGAAAGCGGCTCGTCACCTTTGCATCGCGGTTCGGCAGGCTGCGGACGGCGTCGCGCCATAAGCGGGCCTTCGCGTTCCAGGCCGCGATGCTGGTCGGCATGTGGGCGGTTTTCGCATCCAGCATGTGGGTGGCACGCGACCAGGCCCGTGACGCGGCCGTCCAATCGCTCGGCAACCTCTCGACCGCTCTGGCCCTCGACATCGCCCACGATGTCGAGCTTCTCGACGGCAGCATGCAAGCGGCCGCCGCCGCCTGGAGCAACGACGAGATCCGCGCGCTCAAGCCCTCGCTTCGTCGCCTGGCGGTGTTCGACAACGTGCTGTCGACGCGCCATTTCGGGCGGCTGACGATCGTCGATGCCTATGGCGCCGTGCTGACCTCATCGGACGAGGATGCGGCGACCTTGACCCGAAGCTTCACGGACCGTCCGGAGTTCAAGAGCCAGATCGCGGATGCCCGGGGCCTCTTCGTCGGCCAGGCCTTCATCGATCCCGCGGATGGCGAGTGGAGCGTGCCGCTCAGCCGGGCCCTCCTGTCATCCGACGGCCGTTTCGACGGCGCCGTTCTGGGGACGCTCAAGCTGTCCTTCCTGCGGGACTCCTACCGGCGGATCCACCTCGGTCCCGGCGCGATTCTGGCGCTGGCCCGGGACGATGGGCACTTGATCGACCGGGAGCCGCAGCCGCCTGTCAGCTTCGTGCAAACGCCAGTGCAACCCTTTGCGGCCCGGGTTGGACCGTCCGTCATTGAAGGATCGATCCGGGCGCGTTCCCAGGTGGACGGCCAGGATCGGATCTACAGCTTCCATCGCGTGGGCGCGCTGCCGCTGGTGCAGTTCGCGGCCATGCCGGCATCGCAGGTCTACGCCGACTGGTGGCAACGGACGACGATCATGGCCGGCATTCTGGGCCTGCTGTCGTTCGGAACGCTGATGCTCCAGCACCTGCTGCGCCGCGAGCTCCTTTCGCGGGTCTCGGCCGAGCAGAAGCTGCAGGCCTTGGCGTCCCTCGACCCTCTGACCGGAATCGCGAACAGGCGGGCCTTCGATGCGGCAGCGGCGCGCGAATGGGCCTCCGGCGGCCGGCGCGGCACCGTCGTCGGCCTGCTGATGGTGGATGTGGACAGCTTCAAGCCGTTCAACGACCACTACGGGCATCTGGTCGGCGATCAGGCGCTCGTGCAGATCGCGCAGGCCGTGTCTTCCGTCGCGGAACGGCACGGTGGCCTCGCCTGCCGTTTCGGCGGCGAGGAATTCGCTCTCCTGCTGTCGGGGATCGGAGAGCCCCTCCTCCGGGTCGTCGCCCAGGATCTTGTCGAGGCCGTGCACGAACTCGCCGTTCCCAGCACCGTGGCCCTCGACGGGCGCATCACGATCAGTGTGGGCGGCGCCTGTGCGATCCCGACGCACCGGGGGCGCCTGGAGGAGCTGATGGCGGCGGCCGACCGGCACCTCTATGCAGCCAAGGAGCAAGGACGCAATCGGGTGGTCATCGCCGCCGCAGGCCTGCGGCGGGCGGCCTGAGAGGCTCCGAGACGCTGATCGGGCCCGGTCAGGCGTTGCTTCCCTCCCTGGCCTCGATCTGGGCGAGGCGATCCCGCGCGTTCCGGCACACCGCCAGCCAGGCCTGAAAATCGATGTTCCATCGATTGTTCTTGTCACGCCCCGGCCGGCCGATCCGACCGACCAGCAGGCGGTCGTCGACGACCTCCACCTGACCGATATCGGCCGCATCTGAGGCGACTGTGACGTAGAGCAGGCGGCCCGGCCCGTAACGGGCGATCTGGCCTGCCAAGGCCTCGATCTGATCGGGCGTCGCGACCCCGCTGTCGAGATAAACCAAGGTCTTCTCGCCCTCTTCGAGATCCTCGATCAACTTGCGCTTGAGAAAAGAGATCCGGCGACCCTGCTTCTGCAGGGCCTCCGCCTCGCCCATCTGCCGGTCGTAGACGAAGGTGTGCATGGCCGTCCGGTAGCGCCGGTCGCACAGGATGTATTCGGAACCACGGTTGAGGATGAAGACGTTGCTCTTGTCGTCGAGAGCCGCGAAGCGCTCCTCCAGCGCGTCCATCAGATTGCCGCGGTGGATCGAGTTCCAGCGTAGCAGGCCGAGCGGCTCGGCGCCGAATCGCCTCTGGACCAGCCCGAACTCGCAGCTCGATCCCAGGCTCTCGAAGGACATGAACAGGGCCCGCAACGCCTGCAGGTCGGGCAGCCCGAGAAACCCCAGGGCAGCGCGGGTCTCCTCCTCCGTCATGACGACGTCGACCGGCGCGTCCATGTCGTAGACCTCGGGTTCCTCCGAGGCTCGGGCCGCCCGAATGGTCCCGATCGCATTCACCGCGTGCGACCGCACCGGCATGTTGTTGGGAAACAGTCGGATGATGGAGCGGTATCGCTCTTCCGCCGCCGCGAAATCCGCCCGCAGAGCGGCAATCTCGGCATATAGCCGCAGCATCTGCAGATCGTTGGGGTTGCGGGCCAGACTCTCGGCGGCAGCCGCATCCGCCTCGCCCAGCCGCTCGGCCTGGCGCAGCGCGAGGGCGGCGAGGACCGCGCCTTGCCCGTCGGCCGGAAAGGCGGCGCGATAGGCTTCCGCGCGCCGGACCGCCTCGTCCTTCTCTCCCCGCTCGAGCGCGATCTGCGCCCATTCGCGGGCGATGACGGCGTCCTCCGGAAAGCGAACGCGGCCGGCCGACAGGATGGCCTCCCCCTCGTCCAGCGCCTGCAGCTGCCGATAGATGGCGGTCACGCCGGCAAAGCCGACGGGGCGATCGGGATCGCCGGCGCGAAAGGCGGCCAGGCGAACGGCGACCTCATTCAGGCCCTGGCGGTCCGCACGGATGCGCCGCCCCTCGCGGTAACCGCCGACGATGTAGTGGACGAAGGGATCGACCGTGGCCGGCGGCAAACCGGGATTGGCCGCCATATAGGCCGAGGCGCGGAAGTGCCCGTCGAAGGAGACGAGGTCGTAGGGCGTCGGGTCCGGCGCGCTTCCGGATGCCCCCCAGGCGCGCTCAAACGCTTCGCGGTCGAGCAGCACGCCCAGCAGGTTGCGGAACCCCGACCAGGCCACAACCGGGTAGCGGTAAGGCTCCACATGCCCGCGGTAGGCGTCCTCCCGGGCCAGGGCGTAGGGCACGACCCGGCTGTTCGGACCCTTGTAGCCGCCGAGCGCAACCGGATCGTCGAGGTCGACGGAGGCAGACAGGAGCTGTCGTGCCGCACGGACCATGTCGGCGTAGGGCCGCGCGAACAGGCGCAGGACCATCAGCCGGGACCGGGCGTTCGCCTCCCGCTCCGGCCCGGGGGCCGTCGCAGGGGCCGGAGCCGGGGACAGCGCGACGATGGTCGGCCGGTGCGGCACGAGACGGAAACGGTCGAGCCGGCCGAGCACGGTCTCGAGACAGTGGTCGGCACGGGCCGGTCGCTCCGCGACGCGTTCGAGCTCGGCCAGCAGAGGGGCCCGCGACACGGTGGGACCCGCCTCGTCGAGGGCGACGAGGAATTCGTTGGCGTCCAGAGCGACCGCGACGTCGGTACGGCCCTCCGCGCGCAGCCGTTCGATCAGGCCCGTGGCCGTTTCAGGCGGTTTCCCGTCAAGCTGCCGGACGAGGGTGGCGCCGGCGGCCGCGCAGCGCCGCAGGAGATCCTCGGCGCGCGCCGAGGCGGTGTGGTCGGCGAGGATATGCAGGTTCTCGAAGCCGACCATGGAGCCGTGATAGGCGAGCCACGGCTCGAGCAGCAGGTCCTCCTTCCGTTGCGTCAGGATGCAGGCGACGCGGACCATGGTGGACAACCTCAAGCGGCTCGGAGCGACGGTTCATGAGGGACGGATGGGCGAGAGGCAAGCCCGCGTCCCTCGTGGCGGGCTAGCCTAGGTCTTGGGGCTGTTAGCTGAGTTTGGCCTGGACGGTTTTGACGAGGTCGCCGACGTTGTCGAGGGTGTCGAG
>CAXTVD010000041.1:0-18952 GCA_964247575.1 uncultured Lichenihabitans sp. | reverse complement strand
TCGAGATGGAGCGCCTGGCCGAGCGGCCGCCGGCGGATGCGATTGACGACGGCTCGATCATCTTCGGCGAGCGCCGGTTGTCGATCGGAGCACCGTCGTGAGCTTCGCGTTCCTGCCTGCGGTGCGTGACCGCGTCGGGCTGCTGATAGGCCTGGCCGGCAGCACGGGCAGCGGCAAGACGCTCAGCGCCTTAAAGGTCGCGCGCGGACTTGCGGGCGGCGATGACAGCCGGATCGCCTTCATCGACACCGAAGGCGGCCGAGGCAAGCATTATACGCCGGCTCCAGGCGAAGCGCCGGGCGGCAACCGCTTCGGTTTCGCCCACGGCGATCTCCGCGCGCCTTTCACACCGGAGGCGTACATTGAGGCGATCGCGGCGGCCGATAAGGCCGGCTTTGAAGTGATCGTCATCGACAGCTTCTCCCATGTCTGGGACGGCGATGGCGGACTGCAGGACATGCAGGCCGAGATCGTCGAAGGCATGGTCACCAAATCCCGTGAGGTCGCCGACGAAAAGGGATGGCGCTTCGACGAAATCGCGGCCCGCGACAAGGCATCCATCGGTGCGTGGAAGGGCCCGAAGGGGCGGCACAAGCGAACCGTTTCTCGCCTGCTCCAGTGCCGCGCGCACTTGGTCATCTGCATGCGCGCCGAAGAGAAGATGCGGATGGAGACGGTCGAGGAGGAAGGCCGCAATGGCAAGACGTTCAAGAAGACCGTCATCATTGCAGCGAAGGATCTGCCGGTCACCGAGCGGTGGGTGCCGATCGTCGAGCGCCGCTTTCCCTACGAGCTGACAACCTCCTTCATCCTGACGCCGACTGCACCTGGTCTTCCGATCCCGATCAAGCTGCAGGAGCAGCACCGCGCTGCCGTGCCGCTCGACCGGCCGCTATCTGAAGAGACCGGCCGGGCTCTGGCCGAGTGGGCGCGCGGCGGCGCACCTGCGCCGCAGCCCAGTCAGGACGCGCTGATAGTTGCCGGCGACACCGCAGCCAAGGGCGGCACGGGGCCGCTCGGCGAATGGTGGTCCAACCTCGCCTCCGGCGAGCGGAAGGCGCTTGGCGCCGATCGCATTGCGGCCTGGAAGGCCAGCGCCGGAGAGGTCGACGCGGCTGGCCAGCAACAGCCCAAGCGAGATGACGATGAGCGGTTCTGATCGCCTCGACCCCTGCGCCCGCCTCGCCCGTACCGCCGCCCCGGCCGATCCTGCGCAGGGAGGCGCGCCGTGACCGACCTCACCCTCAAAGAGGAGAGCCAATTTGCAGAGCAGCTCGCTCGCGAGCATGAGGCAGAGAAGAACTTCCTCGACGGCCCTCAGGCGATGCGCGCGCTCACCCTGTGGCAGCCCTGGGCCACTCTCGTTGCCGAGAACGTCAAGCCCTTCGAGTTCCGCCGCTGGCCGGCCCCGAAGTGGGTCTGGGGCCAGCGCATCGCGATCCACGCCGGCGCCCGGCCGGTCAAGCGGAAGGAGATCGACGATCTGCTGATCGCGCTCCGCCTTGAAGAAGGCTGGGGCACGGCTCTCAAGGCCGACGAGGCGCTCGATATCCTGCTGCGCATCCAGGCCGCGCCGGAGAAGCTGACGCGCTCGGCCGTCGTCTGCACCGCGGTGATCGGCAAGCCTGTGCCCGCCGCCGAGGCGGTTCGGCAGGCCTACGGCGAGAACTTCCGCGGCGACTCGGACCGGATCGACCATCAGGTGTTCGGCTGGCCGCTGCTCGACATCGAGCGCCTGGAACCGCCCGTGCCGGTGCGCGGTGCGCAGGGCTTCTGGACGTGGACCCCGGAGAGCAGGCCATGACCAAGTTTGCCGCGACGACCGAGGTGCCCGTCGAGCGCACGCGGGCCGAGATCGAAAGCATCGTCCGGCGCTATGGTGCCGATGGCTACCTTTCCGGTTGGGAAGGCAGCAAGGCGATGGTGCAATTCCGCTGCGAGGGCCGCTACGTGCGTTTTCTCCTGACCCTGCCCGATCTTCAGGAGGATCAGTTTCAGACCTACAAGCAGGGCTCGACCACGTTCATTCGGGCGAAGGGCGTCCCGGAGAAGCTCTGGGAACAGGCCTGCCGGCAAAAGTGGCGCGCCCTGGCCTTGATGATCAAGGCCAAGCTCGAGGGCGTCGAGAGCGGCATCGTGACCTTCGAGCAGGAATTCCTGCCTCATGTTGTCATGCCGGACGGGGGCACCGTCTACCAGCACGTCAAAGCCGGCGTGGCCCTTGCCTACGAGAAGGGTGAGATGCCGCCGCTGCTGCCGGATTATAGCGGAACGTCGCATGACTGACGCGAGGGAGATCATCGCGCCCGAGCACCGCATCGGCCTGTCACGCACCCAGGCGGCTAGCTTGATCGGCGTGTCGCCCAACACCTTCGACGCAATGGTCGACCGGGGCCACATGCCGAAGGCGATACGGATCGGGGCGCGGCGGATCTGGGCGCGTCCCGCGCTCGAGGCGGCATTCAACGCGCTGTCGACAGGCGACGGGTCCGCGAAGATGGGCGACGGCGGCACGAAATCAGGCCAGACTGTCGACCGCCGGCCGCCGTGGGAGCGCCGTGCCTCCTGAGACGCCCGCCATGGCCCCGATCGACCTGCGGCACCTTCATCACGAGCGTAGCCGGCACGGCAAGCTGTGCGTCTACGTCCGCGTGCCCGGCTGCCGCCGTGTGCGGGTGAAGAACCCGGAAGACCCGGAGAGCGTGGCGGAAGCCTTTCGCGTGGCGCAGAGCAGCGCGGCAGCGCCCCGGACCGAACTTAAGACAAAGCGGCGGGGCGCAAAAGGATCGCTCGCGGCCGCCTGCATCCTCTATCTCGCCTCGGCCGAGTTCAAACGCCTTGGCGACAAGACACGGGCCGTGCGCCGCGGCATCCTCGATTCGTGCGTGGCCGAGCCATGGGAAAGCGAGCCCGACTGGCTCTATGGCGACTGCCCCTTGAGCGAGTTGCGGGCCAGGGACATCCGCACGATTCGCGATCGCAAGGCGGGCTTGCCAGAGGCAGCTAACGGGCGCCTGAAGGCGCTCCGCGCCGTGCTGGATTGGGCCCTTGAGAACGATCTCGTTGAGCGAAACGTCGCGCGGGACGTGACCGGCATCCAAACGGCCACGGACGGGCACCACACCTGGTCGGTCGACGAGGTCCGCCAGTACGAGCGGACACATGCGATCGGGACCACGGCGCGCCTGGCGCTGGCGCTGCTGCTCTACACCGGCCAGCGTCGGTCCGACGTCGTGTTGCTGGGGCGGCAGCACGTGCAAGGGGGATGGCTGAGCTTCACCCAGGTGAAGAACAAAGCCAACAAGCCCGTGAAGATCGACATCCCGATCCTGCCCGAGCTCGCCGCCGTCATCACCGCGACTCCGGCATCCGGCCTGGCCTTCCTGGAGACGTCGTTTGGCCGGCCGTTCACCGGCAACGGTTTCGGCAACCGGTTTCGGAAGTGGTGCGACGAGGCCGCCTTGCCCCACTGCTCGGCCCATGGGTTGCGGAAGGCCGGCGCGACGATCGCGGCCGAGAACGGCGGAACCGAAGCGCAGCTCATGGCCGTTTTCGGCTGGTCAACCCTGAAAGAGGCGTCGCGTTACACCCGTGCGGCACGCCGAAAGATCCTCGCCGGCAATGCCATGCACCTGCTCGTTCCCGCACAGACGGAGAACGTTTCTCCCGCACCTTTCCCGACCGTGTCAGAGGGTGCGGGAGGTAAAGGCAAAAAGGCGAGCTAAATCAAAGGCCGGTCGCGGTAGTGGTGCCCAGGGGCGGAATCGAACCACCGACACTGCGATTTTCAGTCGCATGCTCTACCAACTGAGCTACCTGGGCGCTCGACGCGGTCGTCCGCCGGGAGCGGTGGCCTTATAGGCAGAGGCCCGGAGCTTGTCCAGCGCGTTCCGCTCCCCTTTCGGGCGGCAGGCGCCTCCGCGCCCGATGCGGGGCAAACACCCAGAAGCGGGACAAGCCATAGCTGACCGCGCCCGACATCAGGGCGACAAGGGCTGACGTGGGAAGCGGGGGCAGACCCGCCGCGGCCGACAGCAGGTGCGCGACCCCGGCCGAGAGGAGGGCGCAGGACACCTGCGCCGCGAGATAGCGCGGCAGGGCGTCCCGGTGCCGGTGCGCGCCCCGGAACGTCCAGGCGCGCTGGACGAGATAGGCCGTGACGAAGCAGACCGCGTAGGCCCCGAGGGTGCCGGCGAAGGGGTTCAGCCCGGCGCGCAGGCTGCCATAGCAGAGCAGGAACAGGAGGGCTGCCGCGCCCAGCCCCGTGATGAGGAAGCGGATCGCGGTCGCGTCGAGCACCCGAAGCCTGCCACCGATGATCCGCAGGGGCCGCCGGGCCGCGGCGCAAAGCTTCGTGCTGTCCATGCTCGCCGGTTCCATAGAGGGGTCCCCAGGCGATCTTGCGCCCGTCCGGCAAAGGAAGCGTTGCGAAGGCGGACCGATGCCTGTTCACTCGCGCGCGTTCTGTCGAGGACCTTATCGGGATGACCCAGGCGAGAGCCGAATTACCGTCAACGGCCACGTTGTCGGCGGCGGCCCCGGCGGCGCTGCTCGCTTTGGCCGCCCTGGCCCCGCTGCTCCTGCCGGCGGGGCCGTCGGTCGGCGCGGCAATCCTGCTCGGCGTGAGCGGGCTGTTCCTCCTCCAGGAGGCCATTACGGGCCGCCCGCCCCGGGCCGCCGACCTGCTGTTCGACCTCCTCGTCATCGGCGCTCTCGCCGCCGCCCGGGACGACCGGCTGCGCGTCTGGGAGGTGCCGGGCGACTGGTTCGCCCTCGTGCGGCTGACCAGCCTGGGAAGCGCGGCCACGATCCTGCTGTACCTGAGCCTCGCGGCGACGATCCTGAAGCGGGCCCATCGGCATGCCGCGGTGCCGGAAGCCGTCGGCGTCCTCCTGCTCCCGCTCCTGTTCAACCTGATGCTGCTGCTCGGCAGCGGCGTGCTGATGGACAGGCTGGGGTTCTGGCTGACGGCCGAGACCGCCGTGGACGACGCCTATCGGGGCGCGATCGGCCGGGCCGTCGTACTTGTCGTGTTCATGGAAGCGCTCGTCGTGGCGCTGCGCGGGTTCGTGGCGGGACGCCTGCCGCAGGACCCGCGCCTGCACGCGCTGCTCGTCGGCAGCGCGATCCACGCCGCGGTCACCCCTCTTCTGGCCGACATCACGCAAGGGACAACGGCTGCCGGCCCGATCGTCCAGATCGCGCTCGGCATCATCACGGCTGCCCTCGCCCAGTCCGGGCTCTGGGCGCTCGTCTTCATGGTCACAGGGTTGATCATCGACGCGCTCAGCAACCGGCCCCCGACCTTCACCGTGAGCTGGCGGCACTGGAAGAGTGGCCTGACGAAGGGCGGCATCTATGGCGGCGTCTTCATGGGGTTGCTGCTCGGCGCAGGCGCGGCCCTGCAGACCCCCGTCGTGGCCGGTCTTGCGGCCGACACCCCCTGGCTGGCTGGTCTCGTCGTCGGAGCCCTGCTCTTTCCGCTCGCGGGCACAGTGGTGGCCAGCGCCGATGGAACCCCGCCCTTCTTTGGACGGCTCCTCAGGGCCTATGCCGACCCGCGCGCCTACGGGCGGGGTGCCGTGGCGGGGCTCGGGGCCGCCCTGGCCCTGACGCTCGGCCTGCGCGACCGGACCGGCAGCCTGCGCTTTCTCGTGTGCTTCGGCATCGGCGCCTTGTCCTATGGCGGCGTCGACCTGATCGCCGACGTCATCGAGACGCTGTCGGGTCGCAGGACGCTGATGGAGACGTGGCGACTCTACGTGCTCGGCCTGCTGCTGGGCGGGGCGGTGGGCGGGGCGCTCGGCTGGTACTTCGATGCAGCCCAGATCGGGGTCGTCGCGACGAAGTTCTGGTCCTACGTCGCCCTCAGCGGGCATCCGGACGGCACCTACGCCGTCTACCCGCTTTTCAACAAGTGGGGGATGATCGACCTCGGCCATGCCGGCGGTGGGGTGAAGCTGTTCTTCGACGAGTCGCTGTCGGGCGTCATCAACTGGGCAATCGCCGCGCCCCTGTTCTCCATCAACTACTTCGCCCTGGCGGCGCTGATCGACCGCAGCCTGACGCCGCTCAAGCAGCTCATCAGTCCGAAGGGCTTCGAGGGACTGGTCGAGCAGGCGGTGCGGGTGCTCCGCTGGGGTCTCTGGATGGCGCCCATCATCAACTCGTTCCTGCGCCAGTCGCCCGATCCGTCCTGGTACAACCAGGACGGGCTGGCGCGCACGGTCGCGGCGACCCTGGCCAGCGGCGTGCTCCCATCGGGCGACTTCCGCTCGTGGAGCCTGACGATCTTCACGGGGCTGCTCGCCTATGACTGGTTGCGGGTGATCATCTGGTTCGATCACATGGGGCTGCGGGTCGCGACGCTGGTGAACCTGACTTTTATCGGCGGCGACCGCATGGACGAGGCGGCTGCCCGGTTCGCCGGCCATGCCGCCCGCACCCGGATCATCCCGACCGGGATCCGGCGCTTCGCGACCTGGGCGCCGCTCCTCATCCCCTTCTACATCCCGCACGGGCCGGACTGGGATGCGGCGTGGACCGGCGCCGAACAGATCCGGGCGAAATCCCCGCCTTTGCCGCCGGCCGTCGACAGCCTGGCCGTTGCCTATGGCCTGGCCGGGGTCGCCGCGCTGTTCGTGGCGGTCGCGGTCCAGCGCCGGTGGGATTACCGACGTCCGCCGGCTCGCCCCGAAACCCTGGTCCTCCCCCCCAACCTCACGCGGGCGCCCGCGCGGTTCAGCCTGTCGAACGGCTTTGCGAAGGCCGAACTCCTGCCGGACGGTCGCGGCCATTTCTCGGTCGATGGCGAAACACGCGGCAGCCACGCCGTCGACGTCAGCAAGCAGGTGACCGATCCCCTCCAATTGCGCGGCCCCTTCTTCTACATCCAGGATGTCGACGACGGGGCGTGCTGGAGCCTCGGCTACGAGCCGATGCGTCGCGTGGGCGACGACTATGCCGCCGACCAGCCGACGCCGCACTGCGCGCGTCTGCGCCACACGGTCGCCGGCATCGCGGCGGACGCCGACCTGCAACTCGCCGAGGAAGAGCCGATCGAATTCTGGTCGCTCAGCCTCGAGAACACGACGGATCGGTCGCGGCGGCTGACCCTGACGAGCTATCGGGAACTCGCCGTCCACGAGCTTGGCGCCTACGCCCGGGATCCCGACTTCAACGCCCTCCACGTCGAGACATGGTTCGTCGCCCGCCTGCAGGGGCTGTTCGTACGCAACAGGTTGCTGCGGCGGGCCGGGCGGATGTCGCCGGAGATCTTCTTTCACGCGGTCGCACTCGGCGCGGGGGCGCGTCTGACCGGCTACGAGGACTCCAAGACCCGCTTCCTGGGCGAGACCGGCGCGCGCGATCCTGTCGGGTTGCGGCCGGGCCGGGCGCGTCCCGTCGATGACGAAGGATCGCTCTACACCTTCGATCCCGCCGCGAGCCTGCAGGTCGCGATCGACCTTCCCGCGCGGGAACGCTGCACCCTGGTGTTCGTCACGGGCTACGGGCGCGACGAACAGCATGCGGCCGAAATCGTCGCCCACCACACCAGGACCGGGCGCCCGAGCGCCGCCGACCTCGCGGCCGTCTGGAACCGGGTACGGACCATCGAGCCCCTGCCCCCGCCCGAGGCCTCGGCTTGGCCGTTCCATTTCAGCCCGGAGGACGATCAGCTCCATCTGACGCCGGCCACGCCGCGTCCCTGGGCGCATGTCCTGGCCAATGCGGGCGGTTACGGGACGGTGGTGTCCAACGAGGGCGAGATCCACTCCTTCAATGCCAATGCCCGCCAGAACGCCCTAACCCCGTTCCGCTTCGAATCGGTGCCGACCGCGAATCCCGGGCAACTGATCTACGTGGTGGATCTCGAGACGGGAGTCGCCGAGACGGCCGGCTTCGTCCCCTATCGTCGGGCGGATGCCCGTTGCGCGATCACCTACGGATTGGGATGGGCGACGTTCGGATCCTCGCGCGGCGAGACCGAACTCCTTCTCACCGTCTTCGTCCTGCCGGATGCGCCCGCCGACATGCGCATCCTGACGATCCGCAACCGAAGCCCAAGGGACCGCAGCTTCCGCGTCGTCCCGTATTTCGACATGGCCCTCGACGAGAGCGCGGAGGACAGCCTCGGTCGACTCGTGGCGGAACGCGACGAGACCACCGAGGCGCTTCTCTTCACCAATCCCCGCAACGACTTCCATCAGGGCTGGGCCTTCGCCACGACCAGTCTCACCGCCGCGGTGAGCGAGACGGTCCGGACGCGCTTTCTCGGGGGCGCCGGACGCGACCTGACCAACCCTTTCATGGTGGACAAGGGGACGCCCGAATCGTCCCAGGAGGATGACGGGCGGCGTGTCGCGGCCTTCGCGGGAACGATCACGGTCGAGGCCGGCGGCGAAGCGGACGTGGTCATCGTGCTGGGACAGGCGACCACGCGCGCCGAGGCGGTCACGATGGCGGCAGGCCTGCGGGACCCCTCCTCCGCCCGCGCCTCGCTCATCGCCACCCGGGCCTGGTGGACCGAACGGCTCAACGACATCCGGGTCGAGACCAACGATCCCGCCTTCGACCGGCTCGTCAACCATTGGCTGCCCTACCAGGTGCTGGCGTCACGGCTCTGGGGGCGTAACGGTCCCAATCAGCGCGGCGGCGCCTACGGCTTCCGTGACCAGCTGCAGGACGTGCTGCCGTTCATCTACTTCGATCCCAATCTCACAAGGCGGCAGATCGTCTTCCATGCCGGGGCGCAGTTTCCCGAGGGCGACGTCTTCAAATGGTGGCACGTGGCTCCCGACGGCCGAACGGGGCTGGGTCAGCGGACCCGGGCGTCCGACCCGCATCTCTGGCTGCCCTACGTCCTCACGCGCTATATCGAGGCCACCGGCGACTATTCCGTGCTGGACGAACGGGCTGCCTATCTGGAAGGGCCCGCCGTACCGGACGGCACGGTCGACCTGCTGATCGCGCCCCGCCTGTCGCGCGAGGTGGGCGACGTCTACGACCATTGCCGGCGCGCGATCGACTACGCGCTGGCCCGCTTCGGCGCGCACGGCCTGCCGCTCGTCGGAACAGGCGATTGGAACGATGGCATCGATGTTGCCGGCGCCCGGGGCCGGGGCGAGAGCCTCTGGCTGTCGTTCTTCCTGCACGACATCCTGCGCCGCTTCGCCCCGGTTGCGACGAGGCGAGAGGGCGATCCGGCCGGTGCGCGTCTGCGCGCGGCCGCCGATGACCTGAAGGCCGCGATCGACCGCGCCTGGACGGGCGACCATTTCGTGTTCGACTACACGGACGAGGGCGAGATCCTGGACCAGACCAGCATCATGACGGCCGCCTGGCCCGCTTTGTCGGGCGCCGTTGCCCCGGACCGGGCCTTGGCCGCGCTCGACCATGCGCTGCGGGACCTCGGCAAGCCCGACCGGATCCTGCTGTTGACGCCGCCCTTCGACGAGACCTCGACGCCCTATCCCGGCCGGATCGCCGACTATCCGCCCGGCGTGCGCGAGAATGGCGGCCAGTACTCGCATGGCTCGTCCTGGACCGTCGACGCGTTCGTGGCGCTCGCGGGCGAAGCGAAACGCCGGGGCGATGTCGCCGAAGCCTCCGCGCTCATGGCCCGGGCCTTTGCCGCCTGGCGGGCCATCTCGCCGCTCGACAAGACGGAAGGCGAGGCGCTGGCGACCTACGGGCTCGCCCCGCACCAGCAGCCGGCCGACATCTACGACGGCCCGGGCTATGCCGGACGCGGCGGCTGGTCCTGGTATACCGGCTCGGCCGCGCGCATGCTGTCCTCCGCCTATGCGCTGATCGGCCTGCGCATGGAGGCCGGGCACCTCTCCGTGCCCGACGATCTGTTCGAGCCGCGCGGTCCATTGCGCGTCAAGGAGCTGACCATCCAGAACAGGCGTTATACCGCTCCGGACTCGCAGGATGACGACCCGCTGCGGACAGCGGCTCAGTAAGTTCGGGGCGTTGGCGTCTCCGAGAGCGCCTGGCGGCTCCGTGACGGCACGGTCGAGACGCAGCATCCGCGGATCGGCTCACGGCGGATGACCGTGGACGCGGCGCTCCACCGGAGCTTGTCCCCGAGCCAGCGGCATGCCGGGTTCGCGCGGGACGCCGTGCGGCCGTCGCGGCCCATTTGCCTGTGGAAAGCTGCTCGCCCGAGGTCCGGCCGGGCTCCCCCAGAACCACAGAGGCCCGGCTTTGCGTTAGGATCGCTCATCGGAGCAGCATGGCGTTCAGGTTCATCCACACGGCCGACTGGCAGATCGGCAAGAATTTCGGCCACATCCCGGCCGAGGCGGCCTACGAGTTGCGGCAGCAGCGCCTTCGGACCGTCGCAGCCATCGCCGAGCGGGCGCGCGACCTCGGCGTGGATGCGGTTCTCGTCGCCGGCGACGCCTTCGACAGCAACACCGTCTCGGACCGGACGATCTTCCAGACCCTCGAGGCCCTCCATGCCTTCGGCGGCAGCTGGGTGTTTCTGCCCGGAAACCACGATGCGGCGCTCCATCACAGCGTCTGGACGCGGATGCGGGCCCTCGGTCTGCCGGCCAACGTCCTGATCGCCGACGAGCCCGCGCCGCTCGATGCCTGGAACGGGCAGGCGATCATCCTTCCCGCGCCCTTGAAACGCCGTCGCGAGGTCGACGACCTCACCCGATGGTTCGGTTCCGCTCCCTCGCCGGAGGGAACGCTGCGGGTCGGGCTGGCGCATGGCAGCGTCGCCAATCGGCTGCCGGGCGGCGGCGGCGACGCGTCCAACGAGATCGCCGAGGATCGGGCGGTGCAGGCCGGCCTGCACTACCTTGCCCTGGGCGACTGGCATGGCGCGCTGGCGGTTGCGCCGCGGACCTACTATTCCGGCACGCCGGAACCCGACCGCCACCGCGCCAACGATGCGGGCGCCATTTACCTCGTGACGCTCGACGGCGAGGCCGCGCCGCCCCGCGTGGAGCGGCTCGGCGTGGGGCGCTTCGCCTGGACCCGTCTCGATGTCGAACTGCTCGACGGCACGGCAGACAAGCTGCAAGCGGCCCTCGAGGGTCTGGAGAGCGAGCCGAGGCACACGGTCCTGTCGCTGACCCTCGCCGGCAGCGTGACGCTGGCCGAACGCCACCGGCTGGACGGCCTCACCACGCACTGGTCTGCGCGCCTGCATCACCTCGAGGTCAGCGACGCCGGCCTGCGGGACGAGCCGACGGCGGACGACCTCGACACGATCGACACCTCCGGCTTCGTGCGCCTTGCCGTCGACAGGCTGAAGGCCAAGGCCCTGGATCCCGCCGATCCCGAGCATGAGGCGGCGCGGGTGGCGCTGCGCATGATCTACCTCGATCACGTCGGCCAGGGCCGCTGAGCCATGCGAATCCGGCGTATCGAAGTGCGGGACTTCCGCAAGCTCGGCCACCTCACCGTGGAGGGGTTGGCGGATGGGTTGAACGTCCTTGTCGGCGACAACGAGACCGGTAAGTCGACCCTGCTGGCGGCTTTGCGGGCGGTGCTGTTCGAGCGGCACCGCGTCGGTGGGAAGGTGGTGCAGGCGATGCTGCCGCACGGTCAGGACGTCCGGCCGGAAATCAGCATCGACTTCGAGGTCGGCACCGGCGCCTTCCGTCTCCGCAAGGCCTTCAACCAGCGCCCCGAGGCCGAGCTGACCGGACCCGGTTTCCGGGTGGCCGGCGACGCCGTCGAGGAGAAGCTGGCCGACCTGCTCGGCTTCCAGGCCCCCGGCAGTCGGGGCTCGAAACCCGACGAGCACCAGGGCGTCTACGGCCTGCTCTGGGTCGACCAGGGCGTCGCGCATGCCTCGTTCAACGCCGGGGCCGGCCAGGGCACGCTGGCGGCGGCGCTCGAGAGCGAGGTCGGGCAGGTGCTCGGCGGCGAGCGCGGACGCTCCCTCCTGGCGGCCGCCGAACAGCGGCGCGACCGCTATTGGGACCGGCGCGACACACCCAAGCCGAAGGGCGACTTTAAGGCGCTGCAGGACGAGATCGCCCGCTGCGAGGCGCTCCGGAGCGAGTTCGAGAGCCGGATGCGGAGCCACGACGCGAAGGTCGCCGCCCTCGCCGACAAGGCCGAGATCCTGCAGCGCCACGTGCGAGACGACCGGCTCGCCGGCGCCGTGCGGAGTGTCGAAGCCGCCCGGGCCGCCATGACCAGGGCCGCGCAACTGCGGGCCACCCTCGACGAGGTCGTCCGGACGCGCCACCGGGCGGACCTCGACGTCGCGGCGATCGCCGAACGGGCCGACGCGCGCAAGGCGCTGATCGCCAAGGCCGCGGCCGGGCGCGAACGGGCCGTTTCGACGCGCGGAGAAGCGGCCGAGGTCAAGCGCCTGCAGGAGGGCGCCGAGCGCGACGCCCGCGACGCCGCCGGCCGGTGGGAGGCGGCGCGTGCCGCCCGCGAGCAGGCCGAAGCCGCCTTCGCGACCGTGGAACGCGCGCTCGCGGCTCTGAGAGCAAGCCAGGATCGTGCGCGTCACGCGAGAGCCCTGTCTGACGCCGAGGCCGTCGCGGCCAAGCGGGCGCAGGCCCTCGGGGCCGCGCGGGCCATCACGCTCGCCAGAAAGGACCTGGTCGACCTCGATCGCCTGTGTGCGGAGCGGGATGCCGCCTTGCTCAAGCGGGATGCGGCGAGCGTGCAGCTGACCTTCGCGCCGCAGACGGGCGCGGCCGTGGCGCTGGACGGCACGGCGGTCGACGCCTCGCATCCCCTGCTCCTGGCCAGGGACGGCGTCCTCGATCTCGGCGGGTTCGGCCGCGTGACCGTGCGGCCCGGTGGCGGGGCGGCGGGCCTCGCCGAGGCGGTCGAGATCGCGGAGCGTCGGGTCGCCGAGCGCCTCCGCCAGTGCGGGCAGCCGACCCGCAACGAGGTGGCGAACCTTCTCGCCCGAAAGGCCGAGTTCGAAGCCGAGGCGGTCAATCACGAGCGGGTCTTCGCCGTTCTGGCTCCCGGCGGCCTCGACGCCCTTCGCGAGACGCTGCGCGGCCTTGAGGCCGCGGCCGGGCCCGAGGACGTCGAGCCCGCGCACCCATTCACGGAAGCGGACCGCGCCGCCGCCGAGCGCGCGCGGACGGCTGCGGCCATGGCCGAGAAGGCGGTCGGCCTCGATGCGGCGCGGACCAATACGATTCGCGAGCAGGCGGCCCACCAGGCTGCCGTGCTTGGCGAACGGGCCGCCGCCGCCGATCGCGAGGCCGAGGCGGCGGCCAGCGCTCTTTCCGCCGCGCGTCTGACCCTCGGAGACGAAAGGCTGGATCATCTGCTGGCGGAAGCCGAACGGTCACGGACCCTGTCGCTTGCGGCCGAGACCGCCGCCCGCGCCGCGCTCGAGGCGGCCGATCCGGAGACGGCGGCCTTGGCGCTCCGTCGGGCCGAGGGTGCCGAGGCCGCCATCCGCAACGACATCGAGACGCTGACGCGAGACAAGCTGATCCTCGAAACCGAGTTGCGCACGCTGGGCCAGGATGGGCTGGGCGAACTGCTGGACGAAGCCGAGGGGCAGTTGGCCCTTCTCAAGCAGAAGCTCGCGGCGACCTCGCTCGAAGCGCAGGCCAGCCTGCTGCTGCACAGGACGCTCAATGCCGCCCAGCGCGAGAGCAAGGACCGCTGGCTCGGCCCCGTGCGCGACCGGGTTCGCCCCTACCTCAAGCTGATCCAGCCTGACAGCGAGATCGTGCTGAACGAGAGGACCTTCTCGATCGAGCATCTGGTGCGGGCGGGTGTAAGCGAGCCGTTCGAGACCCTGAGCGTGGGAGCCCGCGAACAGGTCGCCGTCATCACCCGGCTCGCTCTGGCCGATATCCTGCTCGCCTCGGGGCACCCCTCCGCGATCATCCTCGATGACGCGCTCGTCAACACGGACGAGGAGCGGCTCGACCGCATGCACCTTGTCCTGCAGAAGGCCGCCGAAACGCTGCAGGTGATCGTGCTGACCTGTCGGGAGCGCGACTTCTACGCGCTCGGCGCCCCGATCCGGCGCTTGTGACGAGCGGCACCGATCGCGTCCGGACGGGGTTGCACGGCCGGGCGAAGCTGGCTATACGGACGACCTCGCGGTGACCCGGGCCGCGAGCGGACGGGCGCGTAGCTCAGCGGGAGAGCACTCCCTTGACATGGGAGGGGTCACAGGTTCAATCCCTGTCGTGCCCACCATTGCCCGGCACAAATCCTTGATTGTGAGTGCAGCCCCTCGGCTGTCTCGTCTGCTTATTTGCACGTGGGACAACTCCCTGAGTTGACGAGAGGCGGCGTGGACGAGACCCGCGGTCTCGGACGAGCCCTTTGCATTGAGCGACCGTTCCTCGCGTGACGGAAGAGAGCCGGTCGGAACAAGGGAACAAGCAAGCGCGAACCGCGTGGCCCAGGGAACCCGGCACCGAGGGCCTTTGTTCACGGAAGGACGATCTAGCCGGGGGCTGAACGTCCGTGGCCCGAAGTCACGGGATGGATTGGGACGGACATGGTCGATCAGGGTGCCCAGCAGCTTCGGCGGACTGGTCCGATGGACCTTGCGGCTCCGCTTCGTCACGCGATCACCCGCCTTGATGATCGTCTGAGCCGCCGCCAGAAGGTGGCCAGTTTCAGCGACGACAAAGCCTGCATCCTGCGCTACGCGCCGGCCATCGCGGCAAGGACCTTCCAGCTCTCCGATGGCTCAGTCATCGCAACCGGCGACAGGATTATCGACATCCATTGCTGGAACGAGCGCGTCCCCCGCATGCCCGAGGGCGGCCCGGACCTCGTCTGGGCGCAGAAAACGTCCCGCGGGCTACGGCAGTCGCTTCGCCTGCTTGCCGAAGCGCTTGTCTCGTCCGCGGAGTTTCGGGACATCAGGGCCTGCCGAGCCGGCGTGAACTTCGTCGGCCAGGGCGGCTCCAACGCCAGCGTCTCACGCATCATCGACCGGCTCGGCTTCGAGGACGTGGACGAGGGCATACGATCGCGCCCGGCGCGCTTGCACGATGCGCTCGAGAACATCCTCATCGGCTGTCTTGTCTGGACCCACAATCCCGAGGCCTTGAGGAGCGACAAGATGATCCGCGAGCGCCGGCCGGTCTGGTCCTCCCGGGAGAAGCTCCTGCGGCTGCACGGATCCAGACAGCCCGATGCCGCAGCGTGACGGCCCGCAAGATGACGCGCAGCGACCCCGGATGATTAAGGGTTGTGCCATGACCCAGGCCCCCCAACCCGGCAAACGGATTACGCTGCGTCGCCCAAAGCCGTTGAACAACGCCGCTGCTGCCCGGTTGAGCTAAGTCGTCCACCTTTCCACAGGAGATGAATCGATGACGACCCGCATGCCGCCGGTTCCACCGGCCAACCGGAGTCCGAAGGGTCCGGGGGACGATCCGAAGACAGAGCAGGACACGTCCCTTCACCATCCGAAAGCCGACAACACAGCCGAGCAGGGCGAAACGGCGAACATCAAGCAGAACACGACGAACAAGGGATACTTCGCAGGCCGCCGGGTGAAGTGAACCGAGCACGAAGGCTGCGGCCTGGCTCTCGGCTCTCACACCGATCCTTGTGGCCTACGGTTCCCTCACACGCCGTTTGGAAATCGTGTGGGGCGAGGGCCGATGCAAAACAGCTTATGGTTGCCGGTCGCCCGCACCCCTGATCCAAGCATCGGGGCCCGGTCAGCCTCCTGCTGCAGAGTGTCGCTGCGCTTCTCCGGCACTCGCCTTTGGCCGGCACAGGGCGTTACTGCGAGCAATGTACGCCGCACACAAACTTGCTGAGCTCTGGCGGCGACTTCTCTGGCCCGGCCTGATGAAGGATGCCGACCGACTGATCACTGCGCAGGGCCAGCACGCTTATGGCCTCGCCAAGGCCGGAGCGCGCTCGAATGACGAGAACGGACGGGGCTACTGGAACAGCGTCGCCAGTGAGATCGGGCGCAGGCTCGGCCGCAAGACGAGCCTTACTTCCCGCTGTCTTTGAGTGAGGGACTGGTCGGCGCCCTCATTGCTCGATCGCCTTCGCCTGCGCTGGCCCGGCGGAGGCGACGCGTCTAGAATGCCGTGAGCGACCGCGATTAGGAACGCCCTGTGATCCGCTTCTGCCATGTGCTCGCGATAACCCTCGCTTTGTGGAGCACATCGCAGTCGAGAGCCATGGCACAGGCCGCAGCAACCGCGGGTCTGGATCCGCCCGTCGAGTGGACCCTCGACCAGCGTAAGGCCAAGGCTCGTGGAAAGACCGCGGCGCAGGCACGCCGGCTTCCGGCCGAACCTGACGAGAAGGCGGACCAGGCCGCACGTCTTGCCGAGGCGCGGCGGAAGTTCTTCGAGCACCAGCCCGATGCGCCGAAGTCCCAGGCCATCCCGGAATTCGGAGGGTATGACCCCCAGAAGGCGAGCGAAGGCGCTTACCGTCCCGGTGCCACCTTCAGGTTCTGACGATCTGAGCCGCGCAATCCGGCCCGCAGTCGATTGCCGTCTCTCGCAGGACCAGCGGAGTCACCAGTCCGTCGCCTTGCCCATCATGGCTCGTGGCAGGTCCGCGCCGAAGGTGAAGGCTTTCGGGCGCTCCGCGCTCGTCAGGGCCTGGTCGGCCCATTCGTTCAGGGCGTCGCGGAGCTGGTCGGCGTCGACGCCCGGCTCGGGCACGATGAAAGCCTTGAGGCGGCTGCCCTCCTCGACCCGCATCAAGCGAACGGCGGCCGCCCGCACGCCCGGCCTTTCGTTGAGACGGCCGGCGATACGGGCGGGGTGGACGTTAACGCCTCCGACCTGGACGGCTCCGTCGCGCCGTCCGGCGAGCTGGAACAGGTCGGCCTGTCGCCAGGCCGTGCGGTCTGGCAGCGGCGCCTTGAGACCGGACGAATGGATCAACGTCGGTGCCAGCGCATCGAACGGCTCGGCGAAACGCCACTGTGGCATCAGGCGGTAAGGATCGCCCGGCGCCGTACGCAGGCCGACCCCCGCCGTCTCGGATGATCCGTAGACCTCGATCATTTGCCCCAGTCCGCGGCCCAGCAGATCCCGGATCAGGGGTTCCGGACAGGGCGCGGTCGAGGTCACGCCGATGATCCCGGGCGGCCATGCCGGCAAGCTCCGCTCCAGCCAAGCCCAACGATCGGGAAAGGACACGACCAGATCACCGCCCCTCAGATGGCGCTTGAGATCGGCCAGCCCTGCCCGATCGAAGGAGAGGACGTCCACCGCAAGGCTGTCCGGCAGCAGAGCCGTAAAAAGGAAGCCGTAGATGTGATGCGCGGGCACCAGGGCGACCACACGACGGCGGTCGGCCAGGGTCTCGGCCAGGAAGCGGATTTCCGTGGCCAGGAACAACCAGTCATGGCTGCAGCGCTTCGGGCGTCCCGTGCTGCCGGATGTGGTGAAGGTGACGCGGGACAGGCCTCCGGCGAGGGCGGTTTGGACATGATCCACCCATGCGCCGAAGGTAGCGAGACCCAGCAGGTCCGTTTCGTGACCGGCCTCATAGAGATGGAACAGCTCGTTGACCGCCGCTCCGAGGCTGAGCGTGTCCAGCGAGTCGCAACCGAGCGAAAGCGGGCTGCCGCCGCCGATGCGGAGTTCGTCCGGCCAATGCGCCGGAAGTCGGTTGGACAACGCGCCCTCCATGCCCCGCCGGCCTCGCGCCGAGGCGAGCTCCGCCGACAGGAGGCTCTGAAGGACGCGGGCGAGCGCCGGCCGGGACAGGAGCGGGTTCAGGCCACCGCCCGTTCGTTCTCGTCGTCCGCGACCCGGTTGCGGCCTTCCCGCTTGGCGCGGTAGAGCGCGCGGTCCGCGGCCTTCATGAGGTCGGTGACCTCGGTCAAGGCGAAGCGGGTCACGCAGCCGAGGCTGGTGGTGACCCGCAGGACCGCGTCCCCCACCGGGATGGACAAGCCAGCGACGGCGGCCCTCATCTTCTCGGCGGTCTCGATCGCTTGCGAGGCCGTCGCCGCGGGCATCAGCGCGACGAACTCCTCCCCGCCAATCCGGGCAAAGGTGTCGCTCGGCCGCAGCACCGCCGCACAGGCTTGCGCGATCGCCTTCAGGACGATGTCGCCCGCGGCGTGGCTGTAGGTGTCGTTGATCAGCTTGAAGTGATCAACATCAAGGGCGATCAGACTGACGGGCTTTCCCTGGTGGGCTGTCCGGCGCAGATCAGTGTCGGCGACTTCGAAGAAGTGGGCGCGACTGCAGGCCCCGGTCAGGTGATCGGTGGTGAGCCGGCGCCGCAAATCGGCGGCATTGAGACCGTGCCGGCTGGTCGGGCGGAGGATGAGCGTGTAGCCGGAAATGTGTCGCTCGCCATTCGCCTCGGTCTCGTTCCGTACGGAAATCAGCCGTTGGCATCGGAAGCGGCGCCCGTCCCGCTTGGCGCACCATCCCTCCTCCAGGTGCCAGCCGTCACGGCGGGCAAAGGCGATCTCCTCGCGGGCCCCGATGGCGGCCGAGGCGGGATCGGGCGCGTCGAGGGCTTCGAGCGGCATGCCGACGAGGTCGGCGTCGGCGAAACCGGTCTGCTGCCGCGCGGAGGCGTTGACGGTCTCGATGCGGCCTTCGGAGTCGAGCCCGATGACGGCGAAGTCGTCGGCACCATCGAGGAGAGAAGCGAACCAGAAATCGGCCTGCTTCAGGCGGCGTTCCTGGGCTACTTGTTCGGACACGTCCTCCAGGGTGACCATCAGACGATCGCTATCGAGCTTGGCGATCATGCAGGCGAGGACATACGGGCGGCCGTTCTGGGCGGAGGCAATGGAGCCCACGAAGATGCGATGCCCATGGCAGATCTGGCCATGATCGGCGGTGAACCCTTCGACCTTCTGGCGCAACTCCGGAGCGAAGGCTGAAAATGTCGCAAATATATTCATCGAGAGACCGGCCGCGCCGAGCGGCGACAGCAGTTGGACCGCAACGGGGTTCAGCATCGTCATGCTGCCGTCCGCGGTCGCCTGGATCAGCCCGACGGGACAGGCATAGAG
>CAXTVD010000040.1:2886-18985 GCA_964247575.1 uncultured Lichenihabitans sp. | reverse complement strand
GACCAGGAGCGTGAGGAACGAGTTGTAGTCGACCATGTTGGTCGCCGCCGCCGTGGCCGACGTGGCGGCCGCGGTCGAGGAGGTCGTCGACGTGCTTGGCGTGGTCGATCCGGTCGAAGAAACCTGCATGGCGCGTCTTTCCCGCTCGGCCCGAGCATTCGAAGCCCGGTTCACCCCGAGCCTTGGGGAGACTGCCAGCCGTGGCTTGCGCGGAGCCTGCGCGAGGCGTCGTTCCACGGGCCGCGCGCCGACGCGTCAGGCGACCTCGACGATCAGGGGCCGGCAGTTGCCGATCGCTTCGGCCAGGGCCTGGAGGCGGGTGCTCACGACCTCGCTCTCGGGCACCCGCGCGCTGCGGCCGACCCGCAGCAGCAGCGTGTCGCCCTGCACCGCCAGCCTCGCATTGGCCAGGATGGCCGGGACCCCGCCCGAGACACGGTAGCCGAGCTGCATCGCCCGGCCGAGCACCAGTGCCCGCCGGCGGCTGTCGGGCGCCAGCAGGACGCTTCCCGGAGCCAGGATCGGATCGTCGGCGAGCCCACCGTAGCGGGCGTGGATCGTCGCCGCCAGGAACGCCCGCTCGGCATGGTCGAGGCCGATGAAGGGGAACTGGAGAAGGCGGCGGTACCATTCGGCGGCACGCCAGTCGGCGTGGTCGCGCCAGCCGACGTCCGAGAGCGCGCAGGCGGCGACCCGGAGGCGGCGCTCCAGGGTGGTCTCGTTCGGGAAGAGGGTCGCGGTCCAGGCCTCCAGCGCCGGCCCGAACTCGGGCACGCGGGCCAGGGGCGTCCCGAAGTCCTGGGCCCCTTCCAACAGGGGATCGAAGTAGCGCTCCTCCGGCGGGATCTGCTGGTAAAGCCACCCTTCGCGCACCCCCAGCGCGGAAAAGACCACGGTCTGCGGGGCGAGCCGCTTCAGCACGCGGTCGAGCACGAGCGCCGCGGCGGCGATGGTCTTCACCCGGCGGGTCGGGACACCCTTCAGCCGGCCGAGCGTCTTCTCGTTCATGCGCCAGAGCGACCGGGCGAAGTCGCGCGCGGTGCGCACATCGAGCTTGTAGCCATGCACGACGGGAACGGGCGAGGGATTGGCCATCATGTGCGCTTTTGCGAGCGCGCGCCATCCGCCGCCCACGGGGTAGAAGACCGGCTGGGCGAGCGCGGGCATCGCGGCCCTGTCGAGCAGCGCGTCGACCTCGGTCTTGGCATCCTCTCCGTAGCGGGCGAGCAGCGACTGGGCCGGCAGCGCGCCGAGCGGCAGGCTGATGCAGCCGTCCGCCACGCGGTCGTCATCGATGCCGGCGAGCTCCAGGCTGCCTCCGCCCATGTCGCCGATGACGCCGCTCGGCCGGTAGAAGCCGGAGATGACGCCGAGCGCGGCGCAGGTCGCCTCCTCGACGCCGCTCAGAACGCGCACCGACAGGCCCGTCTCAGCCTTGATGGCGGCCACCAGGGCCGGGCCGTTGGCGGCCTTGCGTGTGGCTTCGGTCGCCAGCGCGTCGATGCGCGACACCTTCATGGCGTCCGCGATGGCATGGAAGCGGCGCACCGTTTCGACCGTGCGGCGGAAGCCCGCCTCCGCGATCACGCCTGTCTCGGCCAGCCCCTCGGCAAGGCGGCACAGCGACTTTTCGTTGAAGCGCGGCAGGGGGGCCCGGCCGAGCTCGTCGTAGATGACCAGCCGGACCGAATTGGAGCCGATATCGACGATGGCGTAGGGCCGGCGGCCGTCGCGAAGCGCGCGTTCCGGCGTCAGGCCGAGCGGTCGATCCGGCGCACCGGCAGGCTCGACGGCATCGCTCATGCTCGGCTCCTTCAGGGGTCTTCAGGCCAGGCGTCTACGCCCGGTGCGCGGGCCGTCGAGGCTCAGCCCTTGCTGCGGGACATCCCGCTCAGCATGGCGTTGAAGGCATCCTTGAACTGTTCCGGCGCCTGGAAATACATCGACAGCCAGCTCTTGAGAACGCCGTCGGGCGAAAACCGCTCCATCTCCCCCAGCATCTTGCGCTCGACTTCCGCCATCACGCGTTCCTGCATCGGCTGCACATCGGGAAGGCCAAAGAACTGGCGCGCTTCCAGGGGCGTGCATTCGAACTCGACGTGGCACTTCATGGCAAGGCTCGGGCTGGCGGCGCTGCTGGGCGGCGAACCATAACATCAGGTGCACCCGCCCTGCCAACCCGGCGCCGGGCCGGGGCGCGATGTCATGCCATGAGGATCTGGAGGTTGCGTTCGTAGTCCACCGTCAGCGCTTCGAAGGTCGCGAGCAGGGATTCGCTGAAGGTGTAGATCGCGCGCTGCCCGGCGCTGCTCGCGGCCTCCGGAACCGCAGCCTGCAGGGCCGACCAGGCCTGCGTGGCGGCCGACAGGTGAGCCCGGATCTCCGGCGTCGTGAGGGGAACCGCCTCGAGATAGGTCATCGCCTGGGCAAAGGCGTTCATCGTCGCCGTCATGTCACCCGCCGCAGGGCCCCGCCCGGCCGGGAGCAGGCTGGCAAGAAGCGCCTGCTTGGCCAGCCGCTGGGATAGCATGCGCTGGCGGCCGGACACGTTGATGAGCCGGAGCGCCGCGAGGAACCCGGCATTTTCGAGATTGGTCGTCAGCTGTTCGGCCTGGTTCAGAAGCGCCTCGGCGAGGCGGTCGATGGCGGCAAGCCCGTCCCGGGACGGCGGTGCGCCAAGCGCCGCCTTCAGCGCGAGCCAGGGATCGGCCACGGCGTCGAGCAGGTCGCCGAAGGTCGCCTTGGACAGGATGCGTCCGAGAATGGCGAGATTGGCCTCGGCATGTCCGATGCTCTCGTCGAGAAGGCGGCGAGCGTCGGTGAAGCCGGCATCGGCGCAAACCAGCGCGCAGAGCTTGACCTGGCGCTGCGAGATCATCCGCAACTGGCCCGCCCGATTGACGGCTTCGCCATAGCGTGCGGCGTCGATCACCTGCTGGGCGGCCTGCCCGATGCGGCGCTTGGTCTTCATCGCCGAACTGCGCAGGGCGGCATAGGCCTCGTCCTCCGACAGGTTGCGCAACCGCATCAGGATGCCCTTGGCCCGGTCCACGAGCTTGCGCTCGGCGAAGCGGTGGTTGACGTCGTCGAGCGCCTCGCGGAGGTCTTGGAGGTGGCGGAAGCGGGCCTGGGCCACGTGGATGACCGAGCGCAGCCGGCTCGCCGCATAGCCGTTGACGACATAGACGTGCACGCCGGAGCGGGTCGCCTGCTCGATCTTTCCGGCATCGGGGTCGCTCGTGAAGACGACCGTGGGGCGGGGCGAGGACGTGTCGAGGCTCTGCAGGCCTGCGAAAAGCGTGTCATCGGGGTGCGGCTCGTAGCAGATCACGAGGTCCGCCTCGCTGCGGATCACGTCCGGCACCATGGACCGGGTTTCCCCGCGTCCGACCACCTTGATGCCGACCGCTTCGAGGTCGGCCACGATGTCGGACGCTGGAGGTGCCGCCGTCGACACCACGTAAGCTGAAATCATAAGCACGCCCTGCCGGAACCACGCCTCGTGAAGCGACGCGATCGCCCGGCTGCGGCCCAAGCAAGATCGGTGCTCCTTCGGACAAGGCTCGGGACCGCGGAACCGGACCTCGTTCGGGAAGATGGCACAGTTCCTGCTAACATCTCTGCGCGGATGCAACGCGGCATTCTGATGTCGTTCGGCACACGAACGCGCTCACACCGAGGTGAGCCCCCCCCGTTCTTCAAAAGCCCCTGTCGAGGGGCACGACAGGCGGTTGGCGCTGAGCCGGCCGCGCTCTCTTGCTGCGAACTCTCTGAGATGCCCTCATGACCTCCCAAAAAGCGACGCGCATCGATCTGTTCAGTCTTTCGACGCCGCAGATGCGCTCCTTCCACCTCGCCTGGCTTGCCTTCTTCGTGTGCTTCTTCGCCTGGTTCGCCGTGGCGCCGCTGATGCCGGTGATCAAGGGCGAGTTCAAGCTCACCGGTGACCAGATCGCCAACATCAACATCGCGGCCGTCGGCATCACGATCCTGGTGCGGATGGCGATCGGCCCGCTCTGCGACAAATACGGTCCGCGGGCGACCTATACCGGCCTGCTCGTGATCGGGGCGATCCCGGTGATCGGCATCGCGCTCGCCTGGAGCTACGAGTCCTTCCTCGTCTTCCGCCTGGCCATCGGCGCCATCGGCGCGAGCTTCGTGATCACGCAGTACCAGACCTCCGTGATGTTCGCGCCGAACGTCGTGGGCACGGCCAATGCCACCGTCGGGGGCTGGGGCAATGCCGGGGGCGGCGTCACGCAGACCGTCATGCCGCTGATCCTCGCCGCGATCGTCAGCCTGGGCGTGCAGCAGACGATGGGCTGGCGCCTCGCCATGATCGTGCCCGGCGTCATGATGCTGATCGTCGCCTTCCTCTACTGGACCTATGGCCAGGATACGCCCGAGGGGAACATCCCGGACCTGCGCGCCCGCGGCATCACCATCGACTCCGGCAAGAAGGGGGGCTGGGCCATCTTCAAGCAGGCCATGGCCAACTACCGGGTCTGGATCCTGGCGCTCAGCTATGGCGCCTCCTTCGGCATCGAGCTCTTCATCCACAACATCGCGGCGAGTTACTACGTCGACAAGTTCGGCCTGACGCTGACCAGCGCGGGCATCGCGGCCGGCAGCTTCGGCCTGCTGGCGCTGTTCGCCAGGGCGCTCGGCGGCATCGTGTCGGACCGTGTGGCGGGCTGGAGGGGCCTCGACGCCCGCGTCATGCTCCTCGCGCTCCTGCTCGCCGGCGAAGGGGCCGGGCTCCTGCTGTTCTCGCAGATGACGGTGGTGGGCCCGGCGATCGCGGCGATGCTCGCCTTCGGCCTGTTCACGCATATGGCCTGCGGCTCTCTCTACGCGCTCGTGCCCTTCGTCGACCGCAAGGCGCTGGGCGGCGTGACGGGCATCATCGGGGCCGGCGGCAATATCGGCGGGGTCGCCGCCGGTTTCGTGTTGAAGGGCCTGGGCAGCGTGCCCGCCTCGCTCTTCGCGATCGGCTGCACGGTGATCGTCTGCGCCATCCTGACCATCGCGATCCGCTTCAGCCTGGCGCACAAGCAGACCGAGCAGCAGCTCTACGACGAGGCGGTCGCCCGGCGTCGCTCCGAGGTGAGCGGCGTCCCTGCGATGGCCTGATCGGCGCAGCGGAGCGCGACAAAGCCACGCGGACGGCGAACGACGGCATGGCGGGGCACGACCCGGCCATGCCCGCCAGCCCGTCCCGGCAAAGCGAAGGACCGGCGGGTGAGGCCCTCTCCGACGCGCGCACGTTGACGTCCGCCACCATTCCGGTAGCCTCGCCGGAACAGGTCTGGACGGGCCATCTTTCGCCTCACCCGGGGTGTAAATGGATCGTTCCGACTGACCCGACCGGTATGCGATCGTGCCTGACCTGCCCGAGCATCGATCGCAGCCCTCGCGCCTCGATCCCAACCTGACGATCCTGCCCGCGATCAGCGCGCCGATCGATCAGGGCCTGTTCATCCCCAAGCCGCGTCCGAACCGGTGGGACCGTCTCCTTCGGGTCGGCCTCGTCGTCGTGCTGGCGGCGGCCGTCCTCGCCTACGCGTTCCTGCACGCGACGCCGATGCGCTGATCGGGCTGCATCGGGCTGCATCCGGCTGGGGTCGGCGGCGGCCGGCTTCGCCCTACTTGCAGGGGATCATCAAGGGCCAAGCGTCCGCCTCCCGAAGACCCTGCATGGATCTGCCCTCCGACTACCGCCCCTCCGTCAGCCACGCCGCGCTCGGCGACGCCTTCTTCGACCCCGTCGAGGCCGCCGTCTTTCCCGCCCTGATCCTTCGCTACCGCAACCAGGGCTGGGCCGAACGCGTGGGGCTCGGCGCGCTCACCGACCCCGAATGGATCGATCTGTTCGGCCGCTTCCATGCCTTGCCGGGCAGCTTTCCCCAGCCGCTCGCGCTGCGTTACCACGGCCATCAATTCGGCAACTACAACCCCGATCTGGGAGACGGCCGGGGCTTCCTGCACGCCCAGCTGCACGATCGGGCTGACGGCCGCCTGCTCGATCTCGCCACCAAAGGCAGCGGCCGCACCCCCTGGTCGCGGGGCGGCGACGGCCGGCTCACGTTGAACGGCGGCCTCCGCGAGGTGCTCGCTGCGAGCCTGCTCGAGGCGCTGGGTGTGGAGACCTCCAAGCCCTTCAGCCTGATCGAGACGGGTGAGGCGCTGGAGCGGGGCGACGAACCTTCGCCGACGCGCTCGGCCGTCCTGGTGCGCCTCAGCCACTCCCATATCCGGATCGGCTCCTTCCAGAGATTGCTCTACCTCGACGACAAGGCGGGGCTTGAGCGACTGCTGGACCATGCCATCCGGACCTACATGCCCGAGGTCTGGCGGGACCCACCGGCCGAACGGGCCGTGGCCTTTCTCCAGGCGGTCGGGACGCGGGTCATGCGCACCGGCGCGCAATGGATGGTGGCCGGCTTCGTCCACGGCGTCCTCAACACCGACAACATCAACGTCACCGGCGAGAGCTTCGACTACGGGCCGTGGCGCTTCCTGCCGACCTACGATGCCGGGTTCACCGCCGCCTATTTCGATCAGACCAGCCGCTACGCCTATGGCCGCCAGCCGAGCGTGCTCATGTGGAACATGACGCGGCTGGCCGAGTGCCTGCTGCCGCTTGCGCCACAGGCCGATCTGGAGAATGCGCTCGACGGTCTCGCGCCCGTCTTCCGCCGGGCCTATGTGGAGGAGACCCTCCGCCGGCTGGGGGTGCAGAGCCTGGGCGAGGAGGAGGACGACGGCTTCCTCCAGCTGTTCTGGAGCTTCGTCCATGACAGCGGGGCGCCCTTCGAGCAGGTCGTGTTCGACTGCTATGGCGGCGCCGCCCGGACGGCCGCGCGGGAAAAGAGCCCGTGCGCGCCGCTCTACGCGGGCGCTGGCTTCGGGCCGCTCCGCGCGGCGCTGGACGCCCGGCCGCTGCGGCCCGGTGCCCATCCCGACCATCCCTACTTCGCCCGACCGACCCCGTGTACGATGCTGCACCCGGAGGTCGAGGCCATCCTCGCCGCGGTCGCGGCGGACGACTGGAGCCTGTTCGAGGGCAAGCTCAAGGAGATCGCGGTGGTGGCGGAGGCCTATGGCACCGGCTTGCGCGGCCAGCCTGCCGGCCCGGCCCGTGACTGATCCGGCCGCCGAAGCGCGGCTCGACGCGCTGGAAATGCGCGTGGCTCATCACGAGGCCACGATTGACGATCTCAACGCCGCGCTCACGGCCCAGTGGGACCGCATCGATCGCCTGCAGCGTGAGATCGCGCTGCTCCGCGAGCAGCTGCGGGAAGCCGAGGTCCGCACCACGACGAGCGTACCGCCCGATCCACCCCCGCCGCATTACTGACCGGCGCGGGACCGGGGCCGTGCCGAGCGGGGGCGGCCGTGACCGAGATGGCGGCTGATGACCCACCTGCACGGCTCACGGCGGAGCCGCGAAATCCTTGCGGACCCGCCGCGCGAGCGTGTCGCGCACGACCCGGAACGCGTCCAGCATGGCATTGCGGGAGCCTTCGACGCTCGTGGGATCGAATGTCGGCCAATAGTTCACCTCGACCGCCATCGTGCGGGTGAATTCGAGCGCCCGGTGATGGGCTTCAGGCGACAGGGTGATGATCAGGTCGAAGCTGGTCTCCTCGAGGTCCTCGAACGTCTTGGGCCGGTGCCGGGACAGATCGATGCCGATCTCGTCTAGCACCGCCGTCACGAACGGATTGGGCTGTCCCGGCCGGACGCCCACCGAGGCGAGATGGATCGAGCGGCCCAGGAGCCGGCGCGTGAGGGCCTCCGCGATCGGCGAGCGGACGGCGTTCTCCGAACAGCAGAAGAGGATCGATTGCGCCCTGATCAACGGTGCCGGCGTGCCGAAACTGGGGGTGGCCGGCATCGTCTCACCCCTTCCAGTGAAGGGCCGTCAACAGGGTGAACAGGCGCCGCAACGTCGGCAGATCGGAGGCGATCTTCCCCTTCAACCGGGTGCCGAGCAGGGCTGCCGCCTCGTCGTGAAGCCCGCGCCTGCCCATGTCGAGGGCCTCGATCTGGTCGGGCGTCGCCGTTCGGATCGCGGCGTAGTAGCTCTCGCAGATCATATGGTAGTCCCGCAGGATCGAGCGGAACGGCGAGAGCGACAGCATGTGCGTCACGACCGGCTCGTCGGCGTGCGTGCGCACATCGAGGGCGAGCCTGGCGTTGCGCAGGGCGATCACGAGGCGATAGGGCCCCCCGGAATGGCCGGGCACGGCGAAGCGATTGTCCTCCACGAGGTCGAAGATCGCGATGCGCCGCTCGTGATCCTGATCCGGGTGGCCCCGCCCGATCGACTGGTCGTCGAGCTCGACCGCGACGAGCCGGTGCTGCGGGAGGGGCGCGCCGCCCACCCGCTCAGGCGCGGTTGGTTCGGATGGCGACCGATCGTGCATGGGCGTCCAGGCCCTCGGCGGAGCCGAGCGCGATGGCGGCCGGCGCGAGGCGATTGAAGGCAGCGGCATCGCATTTGAGGATGGAAGTCCGCTTCATGAAGTCGAGGACGCCCAGCCCTGAGGAGAAGCGCGCCGAACGCGCGGTGGGCAGGACGTGGTTGGAGCCGCCGACATAGTCCCCGATGGCCTCGGGCGTGTAGGCGCCGAGAAAGATCGCGCCCGCATTGCGGATGCGCGCGGCCAGGGTCTCGGCGTCCTCGGCGACAATCTCGAGATGTTCGGGGGCGAGGCGGTCGACGAGTTCAATCGCCTGGTCGAGTCGGTCGACGGTCAGGATGGCGCCGAACTCGTTCCAGCTCGCCCGGGCTATGGCGCTCCGGGACAGCGTCCGCAACTGCGCCTCCACGGCGGCCGCGACCGCATCGCCGAGATCATGGCTGTCGGTGATGAGGATCGACTGGGCCGAGGCATCGTGCTCGGCCTGCGCGAGGAGGTCGGCCGCGATCCAGTCGGCCTGCGCCGTCCGGTCGGCGACCACAACCACCTCCGAGGGCCCGGCGATCATGTCGATGCCGACGCGGCCGAACACCCGCCGTTTGGCGGCCGCGACATAGGCGTTGCCCGGTCCGACGATCTTGGCGACCGGGGCGATCGTTTGCGTGCCATAGGCGAGCGCCGCGACCGCCTGCGCGCCTCCGATGCGGTAGACCTCGTCGACCCCCGCGAGACGGGCGGCGGCGAGGACGAGGGGGTTGATGACGCCGTGCGGCGCGGGGACCACCATCACCACGCGCGGGCAGCCGGCGACCTTGGCGGGGACGGCGTTCATCAGCACGGAGGAGGGATAGCTCGCGGTGCCGCCGGGCACATAGAGTCCGACCGCCTCGATGGCGGTCCACCGCCAGCCGAGTTCCACGCCGGCGTCGTCGCGGTAGAGCAGGTCGTCCGGTTTCTGGCGCTCGTGGAAACCGGTGATGCGGTCGCGCGCAATGCCAAGCGCCTCCAGCGCGGCGGGGTCGCACTGGGTCGCGGCGGCGTCCAGTTCGTCGTCCGTCACACGGAGGCCGGCCGCCGCGACGTCGAGGTGATCGAAGGTCAGCGAATATTCAAGGAGCGCGGCATCGCCCCTTTCCGCCACGGCCCGGATGATGGCCGCCACGGCCGTGTCGATATCCTCGGAGACCTCGCGCTTGGCCGTGAGGAGCGCGGTGAAGCGGCTGCCAAAATCCTTGTCGTCTCGATCGAGCCGGAGTGGCATGCCTGAAGTCTTCCTCGTGGAACGCGGGATGGTCGTCTCAGGACCCGGTCTCGACCGGAGTGACACCGTTTGTAACGGAGGCCACGTCCTTTTCGGGATGCACGGGCCGAGCACCGGCCTCCCAGCGCGGGCCGAGGTCGCGCATCTCCGCCTCGAGGCACTCGACCGTCAGCCTGATCTGGGCGCCTCCGGCAAAGGTCAGCAGGACGACCCCGGAAGGGGCGTCCTCGACCTTGAACGTGATCGCGAGAAGGTGATGGGGCTGGGCGGCCTGCGCCGCATCGAGGCCAGTCCGAGCCACCTTCGAGACACGTTCGAAATGAAGTCCGGTCCTGCAGCGTTCGAAACGCCCCCGGATGGCGAGGGGCCAGTCGAACCGTGACAGGACCAACACGAAGCGCATCTCGCGCGGCAGATAGGCCATGTCGGCGAGGCTGGCTTCCGCATCCTGCAGATGAGCCGAGACGACGGACAAATCCTCTTCGTCGAGCACGGCCAGCCGCAAGGCCTGCTCACCCCCCGCCGCGTCCGCTGTTCCGTCCCCTGTCAACATGTCGGCATTCCAGTCGGGAAACCCGCAACCATCTTATCGAGGAACATTGGCGCACCGCCAAAGCTTAGGCTTACGTCGCTAGACCGACCCGGTCAGTCACTGCTCGCCGGGCCGTCGCGCTGAACGCGTTATAGCGCAGCCAAACTGGAGGAAACATGCGTCTCAAATACATTTTCGGGGCTCTCGGGGTCGCCGCGCTCCTGTCGTCTGTCGCACCGGCGGCGCAGGCCCAGGACATGATGAACCGGCATCATCAGATGATGCGGCGGGAGCATGTCATGATGCATCACAACCACATGATGATGCGCCGCGAGCACATGATGATGCATCGCAACCACATGATGATGCGTCACGATCACATGATGATGCACCACCACAACATGTGAGCTGCGTGGGGGCCTGATGGCCCTCGCGAACGTGCAATGAAAGTAGGGCGGCGGCGCTTGCGGCGCCTCCCTAGCCGTTGCTGGACAGCCGCTCGATGATGGCGCCGCAGCCCTGCAGCTTCTGCTCGAGGTTCTCGAAACCGCGATCCAGATGATAGACCCGGTTGACGATCGTCTCTCCTTCGGCGGCCAGGGCGGCGATGACCAGGGACACCGAAGCTCTTAGGTCCGTCGCCATCACCGGCGCGCCCTTCAGTGTCGCGACCCCTTCGACGATGGCGGCGTCGCCGTCGAGGCGGATGCGCGCACCGAGCCGGGTCAATTCGCTGACATGCATGAAGCGGTTCTCGAAGATCGTCTCGCGAATGCGTGAGGATCCCGAGGCCTTGGTCATCAAGGCCATGAACTGCGCCTGAAGGTCGGTCGGGAAGCCCGGAAACGGCTCCGTCGTCACATCGACGGAACGGATGCCCGCTCCGTTGCGCCGGATCCTGAGGCCTTCGTTGGTGGCGGTCACCTCGGCGCCAGCCTCGATGAGGACATCGAGCGCGCCCTGCAGGAGATCAGGCCGGGCGCCCGCCAGCGTGACGTCGCCCCCGGTCATGGCAACCGCCATGGCGTAGGTCCCGGTCTCGATCCGGTCCGGCAGCACGGCATGTGTCGCGCCGCCCAGGTGGGCGACCCCCTCGATTTCGATCGTCGCGCTTCCCGCACCCTTGATCCGGGCGCCCATCTTGGTGAGGCAGTCGGCAAGATCGACCACTTCGGGTTCGCGGGCCGCATTGCGGATTACGGTATGCCCCTGCGCGAGCACCGCGGCCATGAGGGCCGTGTGCGTGCCGCCGACCGTCACCTTCGGAAACTCGATCTCGGCCCCTTTCAGGCCTTGCGGAGCCTTGGCGATCACATATCCGGCTTCGATGTCGATCTGGGCACCGAGGCGTTCGAGCACCATCAGCAGCAGGTCGACCGGCCGGGTGCCGATCGCGCAACCGCCGGGCAGCGACACCCGTGCCGCTCCCATCCGGGCCAGAAGAGGCGCGATCACCCAGAAGCTCGCCCGCATCTTGGACACGAGCTCGTAAGGCGCGGTGGTGTCGACGATGTGCTCGGCCCGCAGATGCACGGTCTGGCCGGCCATCTGTACCTGACCGGGGCGCTTGCCATTGATCGTGTAGTCGACGCCATGATTGCCGAGGATGCGGACGAGCAGGTTCACGTCCGCCAGCCGCGGCAGGTTTTCCAGCGTCAGCGGGTCGCTCGTCAGGAGGCTCGCGATCATCAAGGGCAGCGCCGCGTTCTTGGCGCCCGACACCTGGATGGTGCCATGGAGCGCATGCCCGCCTTCGATCCGGATCCGATCCATTGCCCCTCGCTTACGCCGGCCGCGCCAAGCCGACCCGATCCGCGACCTTCGCGAAGTCTGCTTAACTTAGTCCGAAGGTTCGTTCTGCGGGTCGACCGCCGGGGCGTCAACCGCGGCGTGAGCGGCAGTGGAGCGTTCCCGCGCTTGAGTCTTCCTGCGTTGCAGATTGGCACGCAGCGCCTCGGCCTCGCGCAATGATCGCTGCGCCTGGCGGCGAGCAATCCGCTGCTCCGCCTCCGCGCTCATCGGCCCGGGCGGCTTCTGGTCGGCCATTCTGGACGTTCCTCGAAGGCTGGTTCGCCTGTCAATTCTGATCCAGTTGGCGCATCAGGTCGAGGAAGCGGTCGGGAATCGGCTGGCTCGCCACATCATTGTACACCTCCCGCAGCCGCGTCCCGATATAAGTCTGGATATCCAGTGGGGCCGTCGGCCCGGGCACGCCGGCGTCCGAGCGGGCCGGCGGCGTGGGTCCCTTGAGCGGATCGGCGTGAGGGTCGACGCCGGTATCGGGTGCGAGCCCGACCGGCTGCCCCTTCGAGTCCGCTTCATTCATTCCATCTCTCCTTGACGAAGGCGCCGTTGCTTGATCAGCGCCCCGCGATGGCCTACTCTGCCCATAGTCCGAGCACATGACGACTTCTGTCGCCAAGCCTGAACGCTCGCGGCAAAATGAGGTTCCGGATCATGGAACCTTTTTTTCCTCTTCCGGGTTGTTGCCTTTCTGACCTCTCGAAGAGTTCCGATTGAAGGACGCCGCATGTCGATTTCACAGTCGATCGCACCGCATCTGCCCCATTTGCGTCGGTTTGCCAGGGCCCTCACGGGCAGTCAGAGGAGCGGCGATGCCTATGTCGTGGAGACGCTGGAGGCGATCGTTGCCGATCCGTCGAGCTTCCCGACGGCGGACGTGCGGTGCGGGCTGTACAGGTTGTTCCTGGTCCTGTGGGGATCGGTGGCCGTCAACGAGGAAGCCGACAAGACCGCGATCGGCGACGAAACCAAGGGCGCCGTGCACAATCTCGACGCGATCTCGTTGAAGCCTCGCGTCGCGCTGCTTCTGACGGCGCTCGAAGGCTTCGACCTTGCCGAGGTCGCGCGAACCATGGATTGCTCCGTGAGCGAGGCGAAGGCCCTGCTGGAGCGCGCCAACAGCGAGATCGCCGAGCAGATTTCGACCGATGTCTTGATCATCGAGGACGAGCCGCTGATCGCGATGGATCTGCAGAACATCGTCGAGGAGCTCGGGCACCGCGTGGTCGACGTGGCCCGCACCCATCGGGAAGCGCTCAACGCCATCAAGGAGCACCGGCCCGGCCTGATCCTGGCCGACATCCAGCTGGCGGACGGAAGCTCAGGCCTGGAGGCGGTCAACGAGATCCTCGAGTCGCTCGAAGTGCCGGTGATCTTCATCACGGCCTATCCCGAGCGCTTTCTGACCGGAGCGCCACCCGAGCCGGCCTTTCTCATTGCCAAGCCGTTCGGCATCGAGCAGCTGCGGGCGTTGATCAGCCAGGTTCTGTTCTTCAACCAGACGGCCCACCGCAGCGACGCGGCGAAAAGCAACCACGCCAGGGCCTAATCCGTCAGCCCCTAGCGGCGGCGGGTCAGCCGGAGACCGGCGATGAACCCGCCCAGAAGGGCGAGGGATACAAGTTGCATGGGCCGGAGTCGTTCGGCCAGTGTGAGTCCCGCCTGTAGGCCTGCCTGCTCCCGGCGGAAGCCGGCTTCGCCGAGCGCCGAAGCGATCGCACTCAGGCTGTCTTTGAAGTCGAGTTCCCCGTCGCCCGGAGACCCGGCGAGAGACGCAGCCGATTGCGGCCGGGCAGCCGCCGAAGCGGCGTATCGCCTTGCCTCTGCTGCCACCCGATCAGCGTCGCGGCGAACCTCGACCAGGGCGGCGCGGGGAGGAGGCGACGGGCTCGGCCAGACCAGCATCACGATTGCCGCGACAATGGCCAGCAGGGCGAACACGCCCGCCATGATCAAGGTCGCCTCGATCGGTCCTGTCGAACGCGCGAGAGCGGCGTGCAGCGCCGACAGCGCGTAGCCGAGCGCGATCAGGGCCGTAACGAGCGCAAAGACGGCAAGGGCCGCCTTGATCAGGATCACCTTGAGGCTGGCCTTCACGCCCTGCGTGACGTCGCTGATCAGGTCCTGGCTTTTGGCCCGAAGCGGGATCGTGATGCTGTCCACCGCTCGGCGGCCGAAGTCGGTCAGGGTATCCTGAGAGCCGTCCAGCAAGCGGGCGAACGGGCCGATCATCGCCGCGTCCGGCTCAATGCGCCGATCAGGAGACCGCCCACGATAGCGATCATCACCGCGGTCAGGGGGTTCTTCTCGATGCGCGATTCGATGTCCGCACTTGCGCCACGAACCCGGTCGGTCGCCGCGCTGGCATGACCGGCAACCCGGTCGGCGGCCTCCGACGCGCGCCCGCGGGCTCGATCGACAGCACCCCAGACCCGGCCGCGGGTGTCGTCGGCATGATCGTCCGCGAGGGCTGCCACCACCGAGGTGAGCTTGCGCAGGTCGTCCCGGAGCGCTGCGAAATCGGAGCTGAGGTCCCGCGCGACTTTGTCGAAAGATCGGTCAGCCCTCGCCTGAACTCCTTGCTGTCGAGAGATCGGTCGGCACGGATCATTTCAGGATCGACCGGCCACCGGACACGCGAGTTATAGCAACGCTTCAGCCAGCCTCGGGTTCCTCGACGATCAACAAACAAAACCCGCAACGGCCAGGGGCTGCCGTTGCGGGTTCTTTTGAGCGGAGCAGAACGATGGGAGGGGAGAGCATCATTCCGCTCACGCGTTTTGTTAACGTAGCCGATCCCAACGGGTTCCGTGCCCTGCCGACGAAGGCAAGCTGTCGCAGGTTCGGCTATCGACCTCGAGGAGAGCTTTTTGGGCTCGATTCTGTGGACATCCCACCCTGACTCTTTACCGATTCCCGCGAATACGCGACGATTCACAAGTCAGGGCTGCTTCGGGCCTCCGGATGAAGCGGTCGCGCAGGTCCAGTCCCCCGGACGGATGCGTCGACAGTAAATGGGCGGCCGTCCGCCGTCATGCAAAGGACTGCGCATGTCACTTGTTCCTGCCGATCCGGGTCGTGCCGAGCATCCGGTCGACGTCGTGGAACGGATCGCATCCTTTCATGACTGGGCCTTCGACCGCGACGACGAAGACGAGATTTCCATCTCCGTCCAGGGCGGTTGCGCGGACTACCACGTGGCATTCACCTGGCTGTCGGACCTGGAGGCGCTGCATGTCGGTTGCGCGTTCGACCTGAAGGTGCCGGAACGGCGCCGGATTGCGGTGCAATCGCTTGTCGCCCTGATCAACGAACATCTCTGGATCGGTCACTTCGACCTCTGGAACGGGGAGAGCGTGGTGATGTTTCGCCATTCCCTGCTCATGTCGGGCGGCGCGGACCCCGACGGCCGTCAGTGCGAGGCGATCCTCAAGGCCGCCGTCGAGGCCTGCGACCGCTACTACCAGGCCTTCCATTTCGTCGTCTGGGCCGGCAAGACGCCGCGCGAAGCGCTCGACACCGCCCTGTTCGAGACGATGGGGGAGGCGTGACCGCGCTGCCGCGCTCCATCCTCCTGGTCGGAGCCGGCAAGATGGGCGGCGCCCTCCTCAAGGGCTGGCTGGACCAGGGGCTCGATCCGGCCGCCGTGGCGGTCGTGGAGCCCCGCCCATCCGAGGAGCTGCAGGCCCTGGCTCGCACCTACGGTCTGGCCGTGGGCGAACGGCCCCCGGGTGGCGCGGCGTTCGATGTGGTGGTTCTGGCGGTCAAGCCGCAGATGTTGGATGACGTGGCGCCCGCGCTCAAGAGTTCCGGCCTGGCGGGGGCGTTGCTCGTCTCGATCATGGCCGGCAAGACGGTCGCGGACCTCACCGCTCGCCTGCCGTTCCGTGCCGTGGTCCGGGCCATGCCGAACACGCCCGCAGCGGTCCGGCGCGGCATTACCGGGGTCTTTGCAACACCGAGCGTCACGCCGGCACAGCGTGACATGGCCGATGCCGTGTTCGCCGGGGTCGGCGCCGTGGAGTGGCTGGGCAGCGAGGACCTGATCGATGCCGTGACCGCCGTGTCGGGATC
>CAXTVD010000040.1:0-2876 GCA_964247575.1 uncultured Lichenihabitans sp. | reverse complement strand
TCGGCCCCGAGCAGGCGAGTCGCCTGGCCCGCGCCACGGTGATCGGGGCGGCGGCCCTCCTGGAGGCGGAGCCGGATGTCGGCGCAGACCAGCTTCGCCGCAACGTGACCTCGCCTGCTGGAACGACAGCCGCCGCCCTGGATGTCCTTGGCCGGGACAACGGGTTGCGAAGCCTGTTGGCCGAGGCGGTGCGGGCGGCACGGGATCGCGCGGCCGCCCTGTCGGGCTAGACCGGAAGCTCCCCCCAGGCCGGGACGGACCGGTTGGCCAAATCGCTCGGGCTGCTTAGGTTAGGGGCGGCATCGGCCAGGGAGAACGTGAATGAGTGACGACAGGTCCGATCTAACCGGGATCGGCATGCCTCCGCCGGTTGAGGCCAAGCCCCCGACGCCCCGAGATCGCATCATCGAAGCGCTCATGGAACTGGCGGCCGAACGGGACTGGAGCGATTTCGGCATCGTCGAGATCGCCGCGCGCGCCAACGTATCGCTGGCCGAGTTCCGCGATGCGTTCCCCTCGAAGGGGGCCGTTCTCGGCGGCTTCTCGCGCAAGATCGACCGGATCGTCCTCGAGGGCACGAACGAGGATCTGCGCGACGAGTCGCCCAAGGAGCGGCTCTTTGACGTGCTGATGCGCCGGCTCGATGCCATGGCGCCCTACAAGCTCGGCCTGGAAAGCGTGTCGGAGTGGCTGCGGACCGATGCCCTTGCAGCCGCGGCGCTCAACCAGGTTGCCACCAACTCGATGCGCTTCATGCTCGCGGCTGCCGGCATCGACGCGGATGGCCGGACCGGTGCGATCAAGCTGCAGGGCCTCGTTTTCGCCTGGGCCAGGGTGGTCGGCGTCTGGCTGGAGGACAGCGAGCCGGGGCTGGCCCGCACCATGGCCGCCCTCGACCGGGAGTTGAAGCGCGGCGAGACGATGGCCGGGCGGATCGACGACCTCGATCGGCTGGCCTCGCCTTTCCGTCTGCTCGGGCGCGCCATGATGGACACGCGGCGACGACGGCGCGAGCGCAAGCGAAACGAGGGCCGCTCGGCGGGTGAGCCGGCACCCGATCGGGGTGATCCGCGCATGGACGGGCTGGGCGACCCCGCAATGGAGATATGAACGGTCCCGAAAAGACCGTGGCGGGCGCGATCAGCTACGACCAGTTCCTGGCCGTCGATATCCGGGTCGGGACCGTCGTCAAGGCGGAGCCTTTTCCGGAAGCTCGCAAGCCGGCGATCAAGCTCGTCATCGATCTTGGACCCATGCTCGGCTTGCGGACGTCTTCGGCGCAGATCACCCGCCATTACACTCCCGCCGGCCTGGTCGGCCGGCAGGTCGCGGCCGTGGTCAATTTTCCGCCTCGTCGGATCGGCCCCTTCATGTCGGAGGTCTTGACCCTCGGCTTTCCCGACGAAAGCGGCGACGTTGTGCTCGTCGAGCCCGGGCTCCCTGTGCCGAATGGCGGTCGGCTGTTCTGAGGCCCCGCGCTCAGGACACGTCGGTCCCGCTTCCGCGATGCCTTGATGAGCCGTTCGGTCCCTCGTCACCGGCGGCTGAGACACCGTGACGGGAACCATTCCAGCTACTTTCCGGTTCATTTTCGAGAGACCGGCAACCCGTGCGGCCAGAGCTGGCCAGGGAACCCGACCTCCGGCGTGTAATCGCTCGACGGTGCCTGCGTTACACGTCGTGACGAGACGTACGGACTTTGTCGGCCGCGCGAGACCGCTCCATTCTCATCGTGGCCTGGCTTTCTGTGGATGACGGCGCTCACGCGCCGATGAGAACGGAGCGCGTCAACGCGGCGGGCCAATGGAGTGTAAGGATCGACTCGACTTCGCATTGGCGGCGACATCGACGGGCCTATGGTCCTTGCGTCATGACACGCAGGAGTTCGATTGCGAGGGTTGGCTGAAGTCCCTGTGGGGCATCGCGCCTGAAGCAACAGTCACTTTTCCCTCGTTCCTCGCGGCTCTGTACGAAGAGGATGCCGCCAGGATCTCCGCTTATGTGAACGACGTGCAGGGCGGCTGGCCCAGTCACGATGTCGAAGTGCGCATCAGGCGCCTCGACAATGGTGCCGATCGCTGGATCGCCATGCGGGGCAAGCGCGTCCAGGTGGATGGCGTGCATGAGATTATCGGAACGGCCCGCGACATCACCGAAAGCAAGCTGCACGACTCGCAGGTGCATCTGCTGATGCGCGAGGTGACGCACCGCTCGAAGAACCTTCTGGCGATCATCCAGGCCATGGCCCGGCGGACGGTCAAGCACAGCCTGACGGCCTCGGACTTCGAAGAGCGCTTCTCGGCGCGACTTCGCGGCCTGGCATTCTCCCATGAGATCCTGGCCTCGCAGGACTGGCGCGGCGCGTCCCTCCAGGAACTCGTGACGGGCCACCTGAGCCAAATTCTCGAGCATCACGCCGACCGCATCCGCATCAGTGGGCCGGTCGTGTTTATTCGGCCCGAGGCCGCCCAGAACCTTGGGCTGGCTCTGAACGAACTCAGCACGAACACCGCCAAGTTCGGTGCCCTGGCGCATGCCTGGGGGGCCGTCAGCTTCGAATGGCAGGTCGATGCGGACGAAAGCGGTCCACGCTGGCTCCGCTTCACCTGGCGCGAGACGGGCGAACGGGAGATCGAGCCGCCGGTCCGCAAGGGGTTCGGTCACGAGGTGATGGAGCGGGTCGTGGCACGGGCCCTCGACGGGATCGTCCAGACGACGTACCCCGCCACCGGCTTCGAGTGGTCCCTGCGCATTCCAGTCTCCCACATCTCAACGGAGACGTGGGGACCGGAGTAGCGTCTCAGGCGGCGCTTTCTTTGGTCCGCTCGGCGCGCTTGCGCTCGTTCGGGTCGAGCTTGGTCTTGCGCAGGCGGATC
>CAXTVD010000039.1:0-19029 GCA_964247575.1 uncultured Lichenihabitans sp. | reverse complement strand
GAACCCTCGACCCCAACCTTGGCAAGGTTGTGCTCTACCCCTGAGCTACACCCGCATCCTTGGTGACGCGCTGGCGCGTCGGGTGTGGCGCTTATGGCCCAAGACGGTGCCGATTGCAACGCCGTCCTGCGCTTTCTCGTCCGGGCCTGCGGCGGTCGCTGCGCCGCGGCGGGGTGGCTTTCACAAGCGCGTCATCGGCGGTATGGTTCAACGAACGGAAGGGCTTCGGACGGTCCGGGGCCGGTATCGGAAAGGCTCGCCTTTGACGGTGCATGTCCGACAGCTCGACGGCAGCGCGCCCTGCCAGCCCGCGACGCGCGGCTGGCGGCCGCCGCCGAGTACGAGGCCCTGTCCCGCCGCGGCGACGCGGGAGGGTGGCCCAATCGCCCACCCGCGCCACCCATCGCGACTTGCCGCGGAAGGGCGGGGCTGATGGGGGTCCACAAGCCGATCTCCGACCTGTGCACCCTCGTTCTCAATGCCGACATGCAGCCGCTGAGCTGGGGGCCCCTTTCGGTCTGGTGCTGGCAGGATGCCCTGGTCGCCGTGCTGCAGGGTCGCGTTCACCAGGTGTCGAGCTACGATCTCGAAGTCCGGTCGGCCACGCGGTCCTTCAAGGTGCCCTCGGTGGTCTCGCTGAAGACCTATCACAAGCGCAGCCGCATCTCCTTCACCCGCTACCACGTCTTCCTGCGCGACAGCTTCCGCTGCCAGTATTGCGACAAGCGGGAAGAGAGCACCAATCTCACCTTCGATCACGTCGTGCCGCGCTCGAAGGGCGGCACCACCTGCTGGACGAACATCGTCACCTGCTGCGCCAAGCACAATCTGCAGAAGGCGGACAAGACGCTCCGCCAATCGGGCCTGAGCCTCAAGCGGCCGCCCTTCGAGCCGACCCCGATGCAGCTCGACGGGATCGCCAAGAAGCAGCCCGCGCCCGACAACCTCCATGCCACCTGGCTCGATTATCTCTACTGGGACACGACGCTGGAACCCTGAGCGCGCGGCCCGGCCATGAGCGCGTCGAGCCGTTGCCGCAGCTGCGACGGGCTGTGCCCCAGGCGGCGCAATGCTGCCAGCGCGGTGGCCTGCGTGCTCTTGGACAGCTTGCGGCCCAACGCATCGCCGACCAGACGGTGATGGTGGTAGCGCGGCGCGGGCAGGCCGAGCAGAACCTGCAGGAGCCGGTGCAGGCTCGTCGCCGCAAACAGATCGAGGCCGCGCACGACGTCCGTGATCTCCTGGTCGGCATCGTCCACCACCACGGCGAGGTGATAGCTCGCCGGAATGTCCTTGCGACGCAGCACCGTGTCGCCCCAGGCGGCGGGCTCGGCCGGGATCACCATGCCCTCGGCGGTTTCGCGGAACTCGCGCCAGTCGAGCGGTGCGGACCTGAGGGAGAGCGCCCGGCCCATGTCGAGGCGCAGCGCATGGGGCATGCCCGCGGCGATGCGGCGATCGCATTCGGCCGCTGGCAGCGCGCGGCAGGTGCCGGGATAGAGCGGCGAGCCGTCGGGGTCGCGCGGCCAGTCGGGGCGACCGCCGAGGGCCTGGGACAGGGCGCCGCGCGTGCAGAAGCACGGGAAGAGCAGGCCGTCGTCCCGCAGCCGGTCGAGCGCGGCGCCATAGGCGGCGAAGCGCTCGCTTTGCCGCCGGACCGGCCCCGTCCAGCCGAATCCAAACCAGCGGAGGTCGTCCTGCATGGCCTGGTCCAGCGCCGGCGTGCATCGCACCCGGTCGATGTCCTCCAGGCGCAGGAGCAGGTGCGCACCGAGGCGCTCCGCCACCCGTTCGTTGCGCAGCACCGAGAAGGCGTGGCCGAGATGCAGGAGGCCGTTGGGCGAGGGAGCGAAGCGGCAGGAGGGCATGGCGTGACGGCGAAGCGGGCGGGACACGCGGGACACCGGGTGGGCAACCCGCAGGACTTGCCCAAACCGCCCGCGCGCGGGAGGGTTAGGCAAGCACGAAACGCGCCCGCCGGCATAGGGGTCGCCCCGCCTTGAAAGCGCCCGCGGCCCGGGAGCACCGGTCGGCGCCGACCCGCCGGTCGACCGCCGTGTTACGGCGACCCGCGCTGGGCGACGGCACCGCGCCGGTGATCGACAGTCAGGCCGCGCTCGACCTGGCCCTCGCGCGGCTCAGGGAAGCCGATCCCGTCCTGATCGGCCACCTGCTCGAGGCGGCGGGCCAACCGCCCCTGCGGTTGCGCGAGCCCGGCTTCGCCGGCCTCGCCGGGATCATCGTGTCCCAGCAGCTCTCCACCACGAGCGCCGCGGCGATCTTCGGCCGGCTGGAGCTGGCGCTCGCGCCGCTTTCGCCGGCCACGATGCTGGCCGCAACGGACGAGACCTTGCGCGCCGTCGGGCTATCCAAAGCCAAGGTGGTGACCTTGCTCGCCACCGCGGAGGCTGTCCTCTCCGGCGCTCTGCCGCTCGACAGGCTGGGACGCCTGCCGGCCGAGGACGCCCATGCCGCCATGATGGCGGTGCGGGGCATCGGCCCGTGGACGGCCGACCTCTTCCTCCTGTTCTGCCTGGGACATCCCGATGCCTGGCCGGCCGGCGACCTCGCTTTGCAGGAGGCGGCGCGCCTCGCGCTCGGACGCGAGACCCGGCCGGACGCCGCTGCGATGAACGCCCTCGCCGAGCGCTGGCGTCCGCACCGGGGCGTCGCCGCGCGGCTCCTTTGGTCCTATTATCGCGTCGCCAAGGGTCGGAGCGGCATCAGCCTCGACCCGATCTGACCTTCTCCGCCGACCCCTCACGGAATTGCCCGATCATGTCCCAAGCCATCGACGGTCCGCGCCTCGCTCCCCGATCCGGCCACGCCCGGCAGCTCGTCGTCTTCCTGCACGGCTACGGAGCGGACGGCCGGGACCTCATCGAGATCGGCCGGCAGTGGCAGGCCTGGCTGCCCGACGCCGCCTTCGCTGCGCCGAACGCGCCCGAGCGATGCACGCAGTCGCCCGCCGGCCGGCAATGGTTCGACCTCACCTTCCGGGATCCCGACGAACGCTGGCGCGGGGTCAACAAGGCCCGGCCCGCGCTCGATGCGTTCCTCGACGCGGAGCTTACCCGGCATGGGCTGGACGATGCCAAGCTCGCTCTGGTCGGCTTCAGCCAAGGAACGATGATGGCGCTGCATACGGGCCTGCGTCGCACCCGCGCGCCCGCGGCGATCGTCGGCTATTCCGGCGTCCTCGTCGGGCCCGATCACCTGGCCGAAGCCACGGCCCGCGGTCCGGCCGGTTATCCTCCGCCGATCCTGCTGGTGCACGGGGACGCCGATCAGGTGATCCCGCTCGATGCGCTGTTCCAGTCGAGCGACGATTTCGGCAAGGCGGGCATCCCCTGCCAGTGGCACCTGTCGCTCGGCTTGGCCCACGGCATCGACGCCGCCGGCCTGCGTCACGGCGGGCTGTTTCTCACCCGCAATTTTGGCCTGCCGTTCCCGCAGCGGTGAGCGCGCCGGGCCTTCCCGTACGCCACGCCACTCCTGCCGTCGCATGACGCCGGGCAGTCAAGCCGCCCGGCGCCAAGCCCCGCCCCTAACGCCCCAGCTGGTGCTTCAGGGCGTCGATCCGCTTGGAAGCCTCGGCCTTGGACAGCCCGTCCTCGTAGCCTTCGCCCTCCTTGGCCTCCTCGGACAGCGTCTTGAGATAGGACGCCTGCGCGCCTGTCATCGGGTCGTCGCCCGATGTCCACTCGTCCGGGTTCTTCAGCGTGTTGGACCCCGGATGCTCGTCGAGCTTGGGATTGTGCTCCACCGGCTCGACCTCGGCATCCCGGTCGGAATGCCGCGCTTTCGGATCAGCCATCGTCGCCTCCACTCATGTTCACGGAATGTTCAAGGCGGTAATGCGGAAGGCCGGCCCTGGTTCCCACCGGCCGCCGGTCAGCGTGCCGCAGCGACGGCCGCGCGCACGCCTGCGGCCAGCAGCATGGCGTCCGAGGCGATCGAACAGAGCGCGAAGCCCCGCGCGCCCATGGTCTTGGCCTGGGCCCCGTCGAAGCAGAACAGGCCGGCGAGCTTGCCGGCGGCCCGGACGCGCTCGGCCACCCGGTCGAGCGCACGGTCGACCGCGGCGCTGCGCGGATCCAGCGTGCCGCCGCTGAGCGCGATCGACAGGTCGGAGGGACCCACGAAGACGCCGTCGATGCCGGGCAGCGCCAGAATGTCGTCGAGCGCCTCGAGCGCGGCGGCCGTTTCGACCATGGGCAGGGCGAGTTGAAGTCCGTTGGCCTGTGCGAGGTAGTCCGGCGGCGTCAGCCCCGCCAGCGCGACCGCGCGGTGCGGTCCCCAGCTTCGCTGCCCGAGCGGGGGATATTTCGCCGCCGCGGCGAAGGCGCGGGCCTCGGCGACGGAATTGATCATGGGCGCGATGATCGCGGCGGCGCCGGCGTCGAGCAGCCGCGACGCCGTCGCGTTCTCGCCGACGGGAATGCGGACGATCGCCGGTGCGCCCGCCGCGGCGAGGGCGGTGATCGCCTGAGAGGCCGTCGCGACCGTGTGCGCGCCATGCTGCAGATCGATGACCGCCGTGTCGAAGCCCTCCCGGACCATCAGCTCGGCGAGAGCGGGATCGGCGATGCTGCTCCAGCCGGCGAGCAGGCGGTCGCCCGCCCGGACGCGGCGGGACAGAATCTCAAGGCCTGCGGTGGTCGGCATCGAGGTCTCCAAGGCCACCCGCACGCCGCGCGGGCGGGATGTCGGGTTCACGGTAGCCGGTCCGGCCGATCACCGGCGCGAGGGCCGGGGCCAGCCGCGGCACCGGCTGGCGGGCCGCGCGCCGGAGGGGGATCGGCCGGTACAGCTGCTTGCTCGCCTCCACGATATGGAGGCCGGCCCCCGGAAGGGCCAGCTTCTTGCCGCAGGCCTCCATGAAGGTTGCGAGCCGCCCGATCGCACGCTGCGTGAAGGGCGGGACATAGAGCGCCTCGTCGAAGCGTTCGGGCGAGAACAGGGTCGCCCGCAGGAGGCCGTTCAGCTGGCTCTTCGAGAACGGCTGGCCGTAGCCGAAGGGAGTCGCATCGGTGCGCGCCCACCAGCCCCGGCGGTTGGGTGCCACCGCGATCATGCGGCCGCCGGGCGCGAGCACGCGCCAGATCTCGGCGAGCACGTCATGCGGGTGCTCCGCCACTTCGAGGAGATGCACCACGAGCAGGCGGTCGATGCAGCCATCCGGCAGCGGCAGTTCACCCACCTCGACCAGGGCGGTCGAGGTGACCTCCGGCCCCGGCCAGTGCACCACGCCCTGTTCGGCCGGCATGAAGCCCAGCACCCGGACCGCCTCGTCGTCGAACTGCCCGAGATAGGGGACGGCGTAGCCGAGGCCGAGCACCGCCATTCCCGTCACGTTCGGCCACCACTGGCGGAGAATGCGGCTGACGAAACGATGCGCGATCCGCCCCAGCGGAGCAGCGTAGAATCCACGCAGATCGACGACGTCCAGCGACATCCCACCTTTTTCGCACAGGCCGCGGCGGAAATCGAACCGGTGCGGCGCCTCACCGATCAACCTTACTTCCGATCGGACATTTACAAGGCCGTCCACCCGCCGGTTAATGGCGTCCTAACGAGGCATTCTGGCGGGGTTCGACGTGCGTAAGCTCATTCTCGTGGCGACGGTTCTTGCAGGCTTCGGCCTCACGGGGGCGAGGGCGCAGGCCGCCTCGATCCGGGTCGACCTGACGTCCCAGACGATGCATGTCAGCTCGCAATCGGGCGACTTCGACTGGCCGATCTCCTCGGCCCGCAGCGGGTTCGTCACGCCGCGCGGCAGCTATGGCGTGCAGCGGCTCGAGGCGATGCACTATTCCCGCAAATATCACAATTCGCCCATGCCGCATTCGATCTTCTTTCGCGGCGGCTATGCGATCCACGGCACCTACGAGACGGCTTCGCTCGGCGCGCCCGCGTCGCACGGCTGCATCCGCATCGCCCCGGGGAACGCTGCGATGCTCTACGAGATCGTCCGCAACGAAGGCGCCCGAATCTCCATCACCGGGTCGCCCACCGGCGAGTTCCGCTATGCCCGGGCCGAGCGACGGAGGTCGCGCGTGGAAAGCGTCGTCTACGACGCCGAGGGCCGTCCCGTGGCGCCCCTGGCCTATGCGCCGCAATACCGGTCGCGGCCCGCTCCTGGCCTGGGCGACTGGCTGCGCGCCCCGAGCGGCTATGGCTGGGGACAAGGCGGAGCTGACGACAACGACGACGAGTGAGCCGTCCGGACCGCCCGCGAAGTGACGCAGGCCGGGCGAGGAGCCTTCTGCTGAAGACGAGCGTTGCGACTCGTCATTTCGAGGGCAGCCGGCGGACGAGCCGGCCGGGGGAACGCCGTGAACGGATCGGTAGCGTGGCTGGCTGCGACCCTGGTCGCCGTCGCAGAGAGCGGCAGCCCTGAAGGGTTGCTGGTGGTCGTCGATGGGGACGGCAAGGCCGAAGCCCTCGCCCGCCTGACGGGCCAGATGGATCCGGATCGGACGAGCCTGTGCTTCCCCGCCTGGGATTGCCTGCCCTATGACCGGGCCGCACCTGCCGCCGACATCATGGGGCACCGCATGCGGGTGCTGCACGATCTGACCTCGGCGCAGCGGCCCATCCTGGTGATCACCACGCCTGAAGCGCTCGTGCGCCGCCTGCCGCCGCGCGAGCGGTTGCCGGCCCCGCTGATCGTCAAGGTCGGCACGACGTTGGAGCCCGGCGCGTTCGGGTCCTGGTGCGCCCGATACGGCTACGCGCATGCCGATCGGGTGGAGGAACCCGGGCACCTCGCCATGCGGGGCGAGGTGATCGACGTGTTCCCGGCCACGCCCAAGCCCTACCGGATCACGGTGATCGACGGCGCGGTGAGCGCCATCCACCGCTACGACCCGGTCTCGCAGCGCACGAGCACCGCGGTGCAGGCGATCCGCATCGACGCCGTGTCCGAAATCGTGCCGGCCGGCGACGAGCCGGTCGAGCGCTTCGCGGGAATGGAGCATTGGCTTCCCGCCTTCTATCCCAGCACCGAGACGCTGCTCGATGTCATGCCGGCCGGCACCCGCCTCCTGATCGAGCCCCAGGCCGAGATCCGGCTGGGGCAGACCTTCGCCGCGATCCCCGAGGCCCATCACGATCGCCTGGCCGCGGACAAAGCGGACCCGAACAACCCGCGCAAACCCATCGAGCCGCAGCGCGCCTTTCTGGTGGCTGCCGAGTGGGAGCGGGCACGCGCCGCGCTGGCCCTTCCCTTCCCCGGCGGGGAGGCCGCCGGGACCGTGCCGCGCTTCTGCCTGGACGACAAGCCGGGCCGCGCCTTTGCGGCCTTCCTCAACGCCCAGCGAAAGGCCGGCCGGCGGATCGTGCTCGGTGCGACGCGGCGCGAAGATCTCAAGGTCCTCGCCAAGGAGGCTAACCGGGTCCTCGGCACGATGCCGGCCACCTTGGAGCGCTGGCGCGACGTGATGGCAATGGAGGCTGGCGCGGCCGCCCTCATGAAACTGGCGGCGGATCACGGCTTCGTTGACCACGAGGCGGGCGTCACGCTGATCACGGCGGCCGACCTGCTGGGGCAGGCCGCGCGCGCCTCCTCCTACCATGCGGCGCCGGTCCCCTGGCACATGGGGGACGGGGAGTTCGCACCCGGCGATATCGTCGTCCACCTCGATCATGGCGTGGGCGTGCTGAAGGGCCTGGAAACACTCGAAGCCGGCGCGGCCTCGGGACGGGACACGTTGCGGATCGACTTCGCCAAGGATGCCACCCTCCTCACGCCGGTCGAGGAGCTGGACCGCGTCTGGCGCTACGGTGCTGCCCAGGCGGGTGTCCCGCTCGCCAGGCTCGACTCCGACGGATGGCAGACGCGGCGTGCGCAGATCGCCCGGGAACTCGACGAGACGGCCCGCCGGCTCGTCGCGCTTGCCCGGCAGCGCGATGCGACGCAGGCACCCCAGATCGTGCCGCCCCGCCGCGACTACGAGCGCGTCGGGGAAGGGGTCGCCTTCGCGCCCACCCCCGACCAGATCCATGCGATCGACGACTGCCTGCGCGACCTCGCCTCCGGCCGGCCCATGGACCGCCTCGTGGTCGGCGATGTCGGCTTCGGCAAGACCGAGGTGGCCCTGCGGGCAGCGGCGGCGGCGGTCCTGTCGGGATGGCAGGTCGCCGTGGTCGCCCCGACCACGGTGCTCGTCCGCCAGCATGTGCACACGTTCGAGAAGCGTTTCGCCGCGCTCGGAATCCCGGTCGCCCAGCTGTCGCGCCTGGTCCCGCCCGCCGAGGCGCGCCGGACGAAGGAGGGCCTCGCTGATGGAAGCATCGGGCTCGTCGTGGGCACCCATGCCCTGGCGGCCGAAGACGTCCGCTTCGACAAGCTCGGCCTGCTGATCGTCGACGAGGAGCAGCGCTTCGGCGCCGTCGAGAAGGCCCGCATCCGCGATCGGGGGACGGGCGTCCATGTCCTGACCCTCAGCGCGACGCCCATCCCGCGCACGCTCCAGTCGGCGCTGGTCGGCCTGCAGGAGCTCAGCATCATCGCGACGCCGCCTGCCCGCCGGCGGCCGATCCGCACGCTGGTCGCCCCGTTCGACACGGCCACGGTCCGCACGGCGCTGCTCCGCGAGAAGGCACGTGGCGGCCAGAGCTTCGTGGTGGTGCCCCGCATCGAGGATCTCGAGACGCTGGCGGCGCAGTTTGGCACGCTCCTGCCGGAGCTCAAGGTCCTGGTGGGGCATGGCCGGATGGAAGCCCAGGCCGTCGACGAGGCCATGGTGCAGTTCGCCAGCGGGGAGGGCGACGTGCTGCTCGCGACCAGCATCATCGAGAGCGGCCTCGACGTCCCGCGCGCCAACACGATGGTGGTGTGCGAGGCCGACCGCTTCGGCCTCGCCCAGCTCCATCAGATCCGCGGCCGCGTGGGCCGCGGGCGCCAGCAGGGTACCTGCTATCTCATGACGGATCCGGAGCACCCGATCGCGGAGCGGACCAGCCAGCGTCTTGCGACGCTCGCGACGCTGGACCGGCTCGGCAGCGGCATGGCCATCAGCGCCCAGGACCTCGATGCCCGGGGCGCCGGCGATCTCATGGGCGAGGACCAGGCCGGACACGCCAAGCTGATCGGCCTCGGTCTCTACCAGCACCTGCTCCAGCTCGCGATCCGTCAGGCCCGGGGCGATGCCGTCGCGGACTGGACGCCCGAACTGCATGTCGATTTGGCCGGACACCTCGATCCCGCCTACATCCCCGAGTCCACGGTCCGGCTCAACCTCTACGCCCGTCTCGCCCGGGTGTCCGATACGTCCGACGCCGCCGCGCTGGCCGAGGAGATCGAGGACCGGTTCGGACCGCTGCCCGAGGCGGTCGAAATCCTCGTCGCCCTGGCCCGCCTGCGCAGCCAATGCCTGCGGCACGGGATTGCCCGTCTCGATGCGGGCCCGAAGGCGCTCGCCCTCACGCCGCGCGGCGGCCGGACCGCCGAGGCCCTGTGCAGAACGCTTGCGGCGCATGTCGAAAGCGGCCCGGGCCCGGCCGTCAAGCATGGCCGCGTCGTGCTCGCCTTCCCGCAGGAGTTGTCGAGTGCCGAGCAGATCCATGTGATCGGCGCGCTGCTCGAAGCGGTGGAATAAGGCGCAAGCCAGGGCAGAAGGGTCGCCGCAAGGCTCGCGCTCGCGGCAGGATCGGACGAGAACGCGCGCCTCCTCCATGGGCCTACACGTCGTCACGCCGCTTCTGCCCCAGCGACCCCTTCTGCGGATCGTAGCCGCGCACCGCCGCGGCGAAGGCCACGAGGATCGTCGCCAGCACGACTGCCAGGGCCACCGGCTCGATCCGGCCATAGGCCGCGAACCGGACCAGTTCGACCGCATAGGTGAACGGGTTGCAGCGGATCACCCACACCATCCAGGTGGCGCCGCTCTCCTGCACCTTCCACAGCGGATAGAGGGCGGGCGAGAAGAAGAAGGCGGGGAAGATCACGAAGTTCATCGTTCCCGCGAAATTCTCCATGCGGCGCACATAGACGGTGAGCAGCAGCCCGAGCGCCGCCAGGGCGAAGCTCGCCAGCAGCACCGCGGGCGCGAGCGTGAGCAGCGTCGACCACGGCAGGTCGACACGGAACAGCATCGCGATGCCCACGAACACATAGGCCTGAAACGTGGCCAGGATCGTGCTCGCCAGCAGCTTGGCGAAGAGGACGAACCAGCGGGGCACGGGCGCGGTGAGCAGCAGGCGCAGCATGCCGGCCTCGCGGTCGAACACCAGCGCCAGCGAGGACTGCATCCCCTGGAACAGGATCACCATGCCGATCAGGCCGGGCACCATATAGACGTCGTAGGTGACGTAGCTCTCGTAAGGCGGGGTGATCGAGATCCCGAGGACGTTCTGAAACCCCGCCGAGAACACCACCAGCCACAGCGTCGGCCGCACGATGGCCGAGAGCAGGCGGCTCGTCTGGTAGCGGAACCGCAGCAGTTCGCGCCAGATGATGGCCAGCAGGGCCGCGCTCCAGCCGGTCACGCGACGGGATCCGTGACGGTGGCGGCAAGGGCCAGGAACGCGGCCTCGAGGCTCGTCGCGCCGGCCTGCGCCATGAGGGTGCCGGGCGACCCGGACGCCGCGACGCGGCCCCGATGCAGGATCACGACCGCCGCGGCCTGCTCGATCTCCTGCACCAGATGGGTCGCCCACAGCACGGCGGTGCCACGTGCCGCGGCGAGGCCGAACAGGGTTCGCGCGAGCTCGGCGCGGCTGCCGGTGTCAAGCCCGCCGCTCGGCTCGTCGAGCAGCAGGACGTCGGGGCTGGTCATCAGCGCGCGGGCGATCTCGATCTTGCGGCGGGTCCCTCCCGAGAGCTGCCGGACGATGCTGGGCCCGAGCTCGGCGCAGCCGAGGATCGTCAGGGCCTCCCGCGCCGCGCTTTCGGCTCGCACGCCTCGCAGGCCGTGCAGCCCGGCATAGAATCTCAGGTTCTGCGCGACCGTCAGGTCGAGGTCGAGCACCGTCTGCTGGAAGACGATGCCCATCCGGGCCAGCGCCGCCGCGGGGGATCTGGCGATGTCGCACCCGCGCACGACGACCCGTCCGGCATCGGCGACGAACAGGCCCGTGAGGATCTGGAACAGGGTAGTCTTGCCCGCGCCGTTGAGGCCGAGCAGTGCCGTGACGGCGCCGGGCTCCACCGCGAAGGACACGTCCTGGAGCGCCTTGACCCTTCCGTAGCTCTTGCTCAATCCCGTGATCGCGATGGCGGGCGCTGCGGGCTCGATCACGGCGGAGGCTTGCAGGCGCTCTCGGCGGCATCGCCCGCATCGACGCCCAGCGTATCCAGCGGCGTGCGCTGGTGGAGAAAGCCCTCGAAGGGGGCGTAGTCGATCACCGCATCGCCCGAGCGCAGCATCACGCTCTGGCGCAACTGGTGGTCCCACAGGCGGAAGGAGACCTGCACGCCCTTGCTGACATCGATGGGGAGCTCGCGCTGCGCGAGCACGGCGGCGATGGCCGCGCCGCTGGTCGCCTTGGCCCGGATGGCCGCTTCGCCCACGGTCCTCACCGCCACCCAGGCGGCCCAGTCCCCCTCCGTCATAGGGCGGTGCGCGGTGCGCTCGAAACGGTGGTTGACCTGCGGGGCGCCGAACCGCTCGGCGAGGGCGTCCCAGGCCGCCGGCTGTAGCCCCTCGGTCCCGATCACCGGGCGCGGCGGCACCTGCTCGTAGGGTACGAAGCGTCCGAAATCCCGGGCCGTGTCGGCCAGGAACAGCACATCGTAATCCTCGGAAGCGGTCATCAGGGCGACGTTGGTCTGGTCGCGCCGGCGCGGATCGTTGCCGATGATGAAGGCCTTGGTGTCCACGATCCGCGCGCCGAACTTCCTGGCCGAGGCCTTGAAGCTGTCCGCGAGAACCGTGTCGTCCGGCAAGGGGCCCTCCAGCACGAGCACCCGCTTCCAGGTCTTGCTGACGACGAACTGGGCCAGCGCGTCGGTTTCCATCGCGGTGCTGGGCAGGACGTGAAACAGGCTGGCGGCGCAGAAGTCGCGCCGCAGCGCGTCCTCGTGCTGGCGGATGTCGAAAATCGGCATCGCGGCGGGCGGCATGGCCTTGGCGATGGCGGTGAGATCGCCCAGCGGCACGTCGGCGATGAGCGCGGCCTCGCCCCCCTCGGCAAGGTGCCTGGCTTCGGCGACGGCGTCGGCCTCCGGGGCGAGCACGTCGCGCTCGACCTTCAGCACGAGGCCCGCCGCATGGGCCGTCGCCCGCAGGTCGCGGACCGCGAGTTCCGCGCCCGGAAAGGGCTCGGGCAGGGCCGGCCTGAAGACACCGTCGTCCGCCGGCACCTCGGCATAGGCGGCATCGCCCTCGCGCGACACATAGACGATCCGGATCGCGGTCGGCGCCGGGGCCTCGTCGGCGCGCGCCGGCAACGGACAGGCGAACGCGACCGGCAGGATCGAGAGCAGCAGCGCAGCCCGTCCCCGCCCCGCCCTACTCATCGATCAGGATCGCATAAGGAATTACGCCGACCGGAACCGTCGTGATCACCCTGCCGCTCGCCGTCTCGATGATGGCGACATCGTCCGACAGCCCATTGGCGACGTAGAGCTTCTTGCCGTCCTTGGTGAGCCGCAACCCCCAAGGGCGACGGCCTGTGAGGATGTAGCCGGTCGCCTTGCGGCTCGCGACATCGACGACCGCGACGCGGTTGGCCCGACCGAGCGCCACGAAAGCCGTCTTGCCGTCCGCGGTGATCGCGATGTCGACGGGCGTGATCTCATCGGGGCGCAAGCCCGCGATCTCGAAGGTGACCTGCCCGGCCATGGCGAGGGTCGGCACGTCGATCACCTCGACGATCCCGGCGATCTCGTCCGACACCCACACGGACTTGCCGTCCGGCGTCAGCGCGAGACGGCGGGGGCGCGTGTTGGTGATGATCTCCTTGACGACCTTCTGGGCCGCGACGTCGATCACCTGGACGAGATTGGCGGCCTCCGAGGCGACGAAGACGTAGCGGCCATCGGGCGTCGCGAGGACGCCCTCGGGCTCGTCGCCGACCGGGTAGTGCGCCGTCACCTCGCCCGTGTCGATGTTCAGCACGGTCGCTTCGGCATCGTCCTCGTTGGAGATGTAGAGGTCGTGTCCGTTGGGATGCAGGTCGAAGGCCTCGGGGTCGGGCACGTCGCGGAAGCGCTTGACGAGCTTCTGGCTCGCGACGTCATAGACCGCGATCGTGTTGTCGCTGCCGCAGGCGACCAGCAGTCGCCCATGGTCGGGCGTGAAGCGCATGCCGCGGGGGCGGCCGCAGCTCTTGAAGGAGCCGATCGGCGCATCGGCTGCATCCAGCATAAAGATTTCGCTGGATCGCTCGTTCGAGATAAACACGCGGCCGGTGCCAGCCGCCAGCCCGGCGCCGGCTGCCAGACCGCTCAGCAGCGTCGCGAACGCCAGGGCTCCGACGGTCCTCGCGGCGGCCCTGCGGTCAGGGCGCACAGTCGGTGAGCTCTTTTTCGCTGACCGAGAAGGTCGCATCGGCGGTCACGGCCACCGCGCGAGCGTAACAGACGCGTCCTTTGACGTCCTTCAAGCGCAGGTCGTAGCGGCCGGGAGTCACGCCCTTGATGGTGAGATTCTCGTCGAAATCCACCGTTCCGTCCTTGTCGTTGACGCACTGGTTGGGACCGAAGGCCTTCGTTCCCGCCGGCGCGAGAGCGACCTCGGTCAGCGTCTCGCCCGTCAGGTTCCAGAACTGGATGCCCTTCTTGGCCGCAAAGGCCGGACAGACGAGGAGGCAGAGGACGCAGCTCACACCAATCAGCCGTTTCACCCTGGCACCTCCCCGATCGTCTTGATGACGGGAGGCAACCATGGCGGCAAGGCTTGCACAAGGCCTATCGCGGAGAGGGCGAGGCGATATCCCGCGCGACGGCCTCGATCGCGGCGGCAACGGCAGCAGGATCGTCGAGGGGGATCTGGTGGCCGCTGTCCGGCACGACCGTCACGGGCGGCGCGCCGAAGCGCCCCGCCAGGTCGTCCTGCATGACGCGCCAGACGGCTTCCATGCGGCCGTCGGGGTAGGCCTTGTCCCATTCGCGGTCCCCATGGACCAGGACCCGCGCGGGCCGGGCGGGCCGCGCCTCGCCGTCGACCGCCTGCGCGATGTCTAGCATCGCCGTCATCTCGCGCACGACGAAGACCCGCGCCTTGTCGGCCCCGGCGAGGCGTCTCGCAAGGGGCCAGAGAGACGGCGGAAGGCCGTAGGTGGCGGCAAAGGCCGGGGTGTGACCCAGCACCGCGTGCGGATCGACGGGGATGTCGACCCCGCCGGCCGCGAAGCGGGCGAACTCCTGCGGGTGCATGGAATCGACCAGGACCAGCCCCGCCACATCGGCCGGGTAGCGCGCGAGATAGTTCTGGCTGAGCAAGCCGCCGAACGAATGCCCGACGAGGATGAACGGGGTCGGCACCCCGGCTGCCAGCATCGCGAGGTGCAGCTCCTCGGCTAGCGACCCAGCGTCGCGGGGCCGGGCGGTGCGGCTGCTCCAGCCCGCACCCGGCCGGTCATAGGCACAGGCGCGGCGGTTTCCGCTCACGCGGGCCTGCACGAAAGTCCAATCGAGATAGTTGCCGCCCAGCCCCGCGTCGAACACGACGGCCGGGGTGCCGGCGCCCACGCAGTAGACATGCAGCATGGCATCGGCCACGGGCAGCAATCGCCCGGGCGCGTCCGCGTCTTCCGCACCGGCAGCCGCGCCCGCCCCGGCCAGAGCGAGGGCCGCGACCGCACCAGCCCTGAGGATCGACAGCTCCTGTCCCATGCTGGTTCCCACGCGCCGCAATTGCCCCCACAATGGGCTTGAGACGCAGCCGATCGCAAGGACGGTTCGCGCGGCCGGCTTTCGCGGGAACGCGCAGGAGACGAGGGCGGGAATGAAACGGGGGATAGCAGGCCAGGCCAGCGGGACGTTCGTCCTGCTCGTGGCGCTCACAACGGTCGCCGCAGCGGATACGACCGCGTGCGACAGACTCGCCGAGCAATACGCGGCGCACCGGACGACGCTGGAAGCGCCCCAGGTCAGCGCGGCCCTCTTCGCCGCGGCGGAGTCGAACTGTGCGGACCTGGCCACGCGCCTGCTTGAGGACGGCGCGTCGGTCGCGGCGCGCGACCGGCTCGGCGGCACCGCCCTGACCCACGCGGCGCGGGCCGGGCACGCGGCCGTGATCGGCGTGCTGCTGACCCACGGGGCGGAACTCAATCTGCGGACCGTCGAGGGGACGACGCCCCTGTTCGTCGCCGTCGAGCAGAACCGGACCGCCGCCGTCCAGGCCCTCGTCAAGGCCGGCGCGGACGTCAACATTCCGGGCAAGGGCGGCGTCAGTCCGCTCGCCGCCGCGGCCTTCAACGGGAACCTGGCGCTCGTCGAGCTGCTGCTGGGCCACGGCGCGGACCCGGCGCTTCCGGATCTCGGAGGCAAGGTGCCGATCGTCTATGCGGCGGGGCGGGGCTTCACGCCCGTCGTCGCCCGGCTGCTGGCCGCAGGAACCGACGTCAACGCCCGGTACGGCAACCAGCTCACGGTTCTGATGTGGGCGGCCGGACATGCCAACGACGTGCCGGTGGACGACGGCGTGGGGCTGGTGACGATGCTCCTCGACAAGGGCGCCGCGGTCGAAGCGCGGGACGATCGCGGCCGCACGGCCCTGATGGCGGCGGCGGAACTCGGTCACGCGGAGATCGTCGCCTTGCTTCTCAAGCACGGGGCCGACCCGCGCGATCGCGATCATGCGGGCAAGAGCGCCGCCGATCTCGCGAGCGCCGAGCCTGTCCGGGCCATGCTGGCGAGCGCTACGGGACCGTGACGGCCCCGCTCAGAGGCCCGCGAGATAGTCGGCGAGCGCCGCGATGTCGGCTTCGGACGTCGCCTTCATCAGGCTGGTCATGCCCGGATTGTTGCCCCGCGCGCCCGATCGGAACTCGGTCATGGTCTTGAGCAGATAATCGTGGTTCTGCCCGGAGAGGCGCGGCGCCGTCCCGGTACCCTGGTACTGATCGAGGTGACAACCGGTGCAGCCGACGGATGAATTGGCGGTCTGCGCGACCCCTGCATCCTTGTCGGATGCCGCAGCCTGCCCGAGCGAGGGCGAGGGCTTGGCGGCGAAATAGGCGGCCAGTTCCGCCATGGTGTCCCGGTCCATGTCGGCTGCGATCTGGGACATGATCTCGTTCTTGCGCGCGCCTTTCTTGAAGTCGCGCAGCTCGAGATAGAGGTACCCCTCCATCTGGCCCCAGATGACCGGGATGTTCTTCTCGACCGGGATGCCCTTCTCGCCGTGGCAGCCGCTGCAGACGGCGGCCGTTTCCTCGATCGTCTCGGCGACGGCTTGCGGGATCGTAAGCGCACCGATGGCGCCCAGACCAGCGAGGGACACCGTCACTCTCAACCATTGCCGCAAAACCATCGCTGCTCTGTCGCTCCGCCGCCGATCTCATGAAAAAGGAGGCAGAGCCCGCGGCCCCGCCTCCCCGTCCTTCAAGCCCTCTGCAATCCGGTCTCAGTCCGCGGTGAAGGCGATGATCGAGTTGCCGCGCTTGTAGTCGAGCTGCGTGTTGCCGCCGGCGCCGACGACGATGTACTGCTTGCCTTCGACGGAATAGGACGACGGCGGCGCATTGACGCCCGCCCCGGCCTGGAAGGACCACAGCACCGCGCCATTCTCGGAGTCGTAGGCCTTGAACTGTCCGTTGCCCTCACCCGTGAACAGCAGCCCGCCGGCCGTGGCCAGGATGCCCCCGATCATCGGCTGTTCGGTCTTCACCTGCCAGCGGATCTTGCCGGTGTTGTAGTCGACCGCCGTCACGTTGCCCCACTGCTCTTCGCTGGAAATGACCTTGAAGGCGCCGCCGAGCCAGAGCTTGCCCGACGGATAGGCCGAGGTCTCGACGCTGTAGGTCATCGGCTGATGCAGGTTGATGGCGTAAGTCAGCCCGAGATGAGGGTCCGTCGCCATCGGCGACCACTCGACGCCGCCATTCGCGCCGGGAAGCATGCGCGCCCCTTCCTTGGTGGGCAGGACCCACAGATTGTCCTGCGGCACCATCGGCTCGGAGTAGCGGATCAGGCTGCAGTCCTTGGCGTCGTGTACGTAGACGTAGCCGGTCTTGCCGGCGTGCAGGACGCCCGGGATCATCTTGCCGTCCCGATCGGCAACCTGCGTCAGGATCGGCGGCGAGACCGCATCGAGATCCCAGACGTCGTGCGAGATGTACTGCAGATGGCAGACGTATTTGCCGGTGTTCAGGTCGAGCGAGACCAGCGAATCCGTGTAGAGGTTGTCGCCGGGGCGCAGCGATCCGTCGAGATCGGGCGAGGGATTGCCGACCACGAAGTAGATGCGGTCGTTCGCGACGTCGACGGCCGGGTTCTGCCAGATGCCGCCGCCCAGGGTCTTGAAGGGGTCGCCGGTCTTCGCGAGCGTCGCCTTTTCGGCCGCGATGTCGCGATGCAGGACATGACCCGTGGCGTCCTTCTCGGCCCAGACGCCGATGGAGCTCTCGGGGATCGTGTCGAAGGTCCAGATCAGCTTGCCGGTCTTGGCGTCGAAGGCCTTCATGAAGCCGCGGATGCCGTATTCGCCGCCGTTGGTGCCGATCAGGACCTTGCCCTTCACGACCGTGGGCGCCATCGTCTCGCTGTAGCCAAGTTCCGGATCCGCGATCTCGGTCTTCCACACGAGGCTGCCGGTCTTCGCGTCGAGCGCCACCAGATGCGAATCGAGCGTTCCCACATAGACCAGGTTGTCGGCCACGGCGACGCCGCGGTTGTTGGGGCCGCAGCAATAGGTCGTGATCGGACCCATCTTCGGCGCGTAGTGCCAGAGCTGCTCGCCGGTGCGCGCGTTCAACGCATAGACATGGCTGTAGGAGGTCGTGACATACATCACGCCGTCGACCACGATCGGCGATGTTTCGAGCGACTCCTTCACTTCGGTCTGGAAGATCCAGGCCGGGCGGAGCTTGCCCACATTGCTCGTGTTGATCTGGCGGTTCGGATAATAGCGCTGCTGGCCGTAATCGCCGTTGGTGTGCAGGAAGTTCTGGCTGTCACCCGAGGCCCGGTTCAGCAGGTCCTGCGTGACCGTCGCCATGTTGCCGTAGCGCGGTCCGGTCTTGACCTCCGGAGGCTTGGCAGGTCCGGGCGAATCGGCCGCGGGAAGGCCGTTTTCCGCGGTGGGCGGAGGTGAAGGCGGGGTGGCCGTGTCGGCGGACGCCTGCATCACAGGTAGAACCAACATGCTACAGCAAAGCAGCGATGCAAGCAGCGTCTTCATGACTTCCCCCGGGAAAAGGACCGATCGCGACGTCGGTCTCCACGCAGGTGTTGTGCCCCCTTCCGCCGCGCGCGTCCACTCTTATGACGCAATCTCAGGCCCCCGGCCGGATGGGAGCATATGGCCCGATCCGGGGTCCCGGACGCCGCTGTTTCACCTTTAGGATCCTGCGGACTCGCTTCGACTGCGGGGACGGGTGCGTGGGTCTGACCGAAGGAAAGAGGTCCCGAGAGGGAGATGCGCGTCCGGCAGCGGCGAACGCCGGCCTGATCAGGGCGGTCTGTGCAATCGGAGAGGACGGTCGCGGAGCGTTCGTTGAGCGACGGCCCATTCCGCCGCCGGCTCGGCGATCGATCCTGCATCGGAATGTCACACATAGATCCGGCGTATTCTGGCCACGATCCGCGGGCCGTTTCATCGGGGCGCATCGCTCTGCAGGACCTTGTGGCCCGGAGCGACCTCCTCGTAGATCGAGGGCGCGAGCGTCGTTCCCAGCGGATGGGTGGGGGACGACAGGGGGCGGAAGGCCTGGTCGTCGTAGGGTCGCCGGCGCGTCGGGTCCGCGACCGGCACGGCGCCGAGCAGCGACTTCGTGTAGGGGTGCCGCGGATCCTCGAACACCGCGGCGCGCGGCCCGATCTCCACGATGCGGCGGAGATACATGACCGCGACATGGTGTGACACGCGCTCGACCACGGCCATGTCGTGGCTGATGAAGAGGAACGACAGGCCA
>CAXTVD010000038.1:1406-19086 GCA_964247575.1 uncultured Lichenihabitans sp. | reverse complement strand
GATCGGGATGGTACATCTTGCGCCGCGACCGCAAGCCCGAAAAGCCGCTCTTGCGCTGGTTGTAGACGCGGTACATCCGCGAATGGTCGAAGACCTCCGTCCGCAGCATGGAATGCGGCACCACGTAATAATACCCCATGCAGATCGGGACGAAAACGATGTCCATGTCCTCGGCAAGGAGGTGGAGGAACATCTCCCAGTCCTCATGCGAGGTCATCCGCTCGTCGTAGCCGCTACAGCGCTCCAGCGCCTCCACGTCGTAGATCGCGAAGGCGTCGACGTAGTTCGACTCGAGGTAGTGCTCGTCGATGAAGTCGTTCGAGAGAAGGCCGTCGATCTCCTGGCCGTCGTGACGCAGGAGGTTGCCATAGACCACGGCTGCGCCCGTCTGCTGCACAGCCCGCCAGAGCAGCGGGATGTTCTCGGCAATGAGCTGGTTATCGGCGTCCATGAAGCAGATGTGCTGGTAACGCGCGTGCCGGACGCCGAGGTTGCGGGACGCAGCAAGGCCCGCATTCTTCTTGGCGACGACGACATCGAGCAGCTGCTCGGGGTCGGCGAGCGCCATGGCCAGAAGCAACCGCTGCGACCCGTCGCGCGATCCGTCGTCGACCACGATGATCTGAGCGCCCACGCCGATCAGGGCCAGTTCGCGCGCGGCGGCGACGGCCGTGCCGATGCTGCGCGGCAGGAAGTTGCGGTGGTTCCAGTTCGGAATGCAGAACGTGATCCCGTCGTCATCGCGAGCGGCGGTCATGCGGCGTCCGTCCGGGCTGCGTCCCGTGCGGGCACGGCGCCCACACGCTCCAGCGCGGCGCGCAGGTTGTCCCCCAGCGGGCCCTGCTCCTCGATGTGCTGGCGCGACATCGCATAGAGGCCCGGCAGCCCATGCCGCTCCTTTTCCCGCAGCATGGCCTCCAGGCTGGGATAGACCCAGGGCAGCATGATGCGGTGGCTGTGCAGCGGATCGATCTTCACGGGAATTGCCCCGGCCGTGATGGCATGGAGGACGCGCTGCGTCTCGTGGTAGGGATAGAGGTGGTGACTGCCCCAGATGTAGAGGTCGGTCTGCCGCAGCACGCGGGTGATGGACGCACGGTTCAGTCCCGAGCGCTCGGTGAACGGCCGAAGCGGCGGGCTGAAGACGAAGCCGTTCTTCGGCAGGCTTCGGAGGACGGCCTCGATCAAGGCCGACCGATCGCGGGTGGAATGGCCGAGGATGGTCCAGGGGAGCAGCCGGCCGGGATGCCACTCCACCATGGTCTCCCGTTCGGACCGGGCCAGCGACTCAGGCACGAAGTGGTAGGGCATTCCCAGGATCGTGGGCTGGGTGGTCTGCCGATACAGACCGAAATCGAAGATGTCGGAGAAGTAGCGGGGTCGATCCTCGAAGTGACGGGTGAACCACGTCGACCGCACGCTGTCGAAATTGACGAGGATGCGCCGCTCGAAGGTCTTGAGCACGCGCAGGAGGCGCTCCCCCCTGTTCTGGCGTTCCGCCGCGATCAGCGCCTCGGCGAAACAAACCAGGAGCACGGTCGCGGGATCGCAAGCCTCGAGCTCGGTCGGGCGGTCGGAGGCGACGGCCCGCGCGGGAACGCCGACAGCCGTCAGGTCCTCCGCGATGGCATGGGCCTGGGTCGAGTAGAACCAGTTGATGGACCGGGGATAGACGACCGGGATCAAGGCGTTCCCCTTGCCCGCTCGACCGCATCCACAAGTGCGAGGTGCTGGCTGACCAGGGCCGCCCGCTTCAGGGACGCCAGTTCGTTCTCGAGTTCCGCGATGCGGTCGAGCTTGGCCTCCGGGTCGATCTCCTCGGCATGGCCCAGCCCCTTGAGCTTGGCCGTCATCACCTGGACGCGTTCGTAGAGGGCCAGCGGATCGATCCACTCGCCCCGCATGCTCAAGGCGAGCCTGTCAATCAACGCGGCGGCCCGGGAGCCTTCGCCCTTGAAAACGACGAGGGCCAGTCCGCACTGCCATAGAGCGGGCGCGGCGCACGACAGCGGACGCAGGCTGGCCGTCCAGGCCTCGGCCGAGCAGTCCGACAGCGCAAAGCCTCCACCCAGGCCATAGGCGAGCTGCGTGACCTGTCCGTCCGCCCGCCCGCCCGCCGTCCGGAGCGTCGTCAGGTGAAGATACGGATCGCTGTCGGGCGATGCGAGAAAGCGCCGGTGCGGAGCGGTCCCCTGGATGAAACAGACGTCATCGAGCAGCGCGCGAAGCTGCTCGTCCGCACAGACGGCGACATCGACCTTCTCGAGGTCAAGCACGAGGCTGAGGACCATGAAGTCGACGGCCGTGAACGCGAGGTCGCGCGGATCGATCCGGCGGGCCCGGACGACCTCGCGCCAGACTCGTCCGCCATCGAGGGCGGTGCGTGCCATCTGCATCCACGTTCTCGCCACCTCGGCCCCCTCCGCCATTCGCTCCCATCCAGCTCAGCCCGTCCCCCGAGCTCCATTCAACGCTCTAGGTTCCGCACGCCCCGTTCAGGGTGAGCAAACCCGTCCCCTCGTGCAAGCCCGCCTTCCATCCCCAGGCTGCAAGGGGAGACCACATCAACCGGACGAGAGAAAGGCCAGCGCGGCGGGCAGGCACCGCCGGTTGAGGTCGTAACGGTCGAGCACCGTCGCGCGCGCCGCCGCGCGCATGGGCTCGTACCGGTCCGGCCGCTGCAGCACGTCGGTGATGGCGTCGGCCAGGCGGACCGTGTCGAAGGACGGAACCAGAAGCCCGTTGCGGCCATCGATCACCTCCTGCACAGGGCCGACGTCGGCCCCCACGACGACGCAACCGCAACTCATGGCCTCGATCATCGACCAGGAGAGGACAAAAGGGTAGGTCAGATAGACGTGGACGGCCGAGACCTGGATGGTCGCCAGGAACTGACGGTAGTCCAGCAGTCCGAGAAAGTGGACGCGGGACAGGTCGAGCTCGTCCCGGACCTCGCGGAGATAGTGCTCCTTCCAGGTCACGCCGGGCGGCGGAGCTTGCCCATACGACACGCTGTCGCCGCCCACGATCAGGACCTGGGCCTGCGGACGCTGGGCCAGCACCCGTGGCAGCGCCCGCATGAACGAATGGTAGCCCCGGAGCGGCTCCAGGTTGCGGGACACGAACGTGACCACCTCGTCGCCGCGGCGCAGGACCAGGCCGGACGGCAGTTCGACGGTCGCCGCAGGGTTCGGGCGGGCGACGTCGACGTCGATCCCCTCGTGGATCACCTCGATCTTGCCGCGCAGTTCGGCGGGGAAGGTGGCGCGCTGCCACTCCGTAGGAGACAGGCCGGCATCGCAGTCGACCAGGCTCAGGAGCCCCATCGCATTCTTCGCCGCGAGCGCCGCCGTCCCATCCAGGCTGAGGCGTGGGAACTCCGGATCGAAGTTCACGTCCTGCTTCTCGGGCCGGTAGTAGAACTCGCAGTAGTTGACGATCCGGGCGGACGGAAAGGCGGCGCGCAAGGGAAGCGCCTCGCCCCATCCGCTGTGAACGACCACCAGATCGGGCATGAAGCCCGCCTGCGCGATCGAGGCCGCCAGATACAGCACCTGCTCGGCGCGCCGGCACTCGATGTCGAAGCGCCGGGCGAAGGAGTGGGTCTCCACTTTCGCGTCGCCGCGGAAGTCGTAGCGGTGCAGCGCGACCCCGGGCATCTCCCGCGCCGTCATGCTGCCGATCGCCACGACGCGGTTGCGTCTGTCACGGGCCAGCGCGGCCGCGACGTGCTTGAATTGGGCTGGAAAATTGTTGTGGACGAACAGGACGTTCATCGCAGTCCGTTCACGGCCTGGCGGCTCATCGCGGGATCAGGAAGGCTTCGTTGGTGTCGCCGAGCATCGCGGCGATTTCGTCGAGTTGCGTGTCCGGCATGCAGGCGAGCGCCCACAGGTCGTAGCAGTTGCCGCGCCCGACATGAACCTCGACGACACCGGCCTCCAGGATGAGCGTGCCCAGCGACTCGGTCGTAAAGCCCGTATTGTGCGCCATGAAGATGTTCCCGGCCGCCACCGAGGCGCGATGGCCGAAGATCATGTCGATCACGGAGATCGGACCGGCCGGCGACATGTAGATCGGCTCCTCAAGGCCCCTCTCAACCAGGAGCGACGCGACGACCTCGAGGTCGGGGCATGTGATCAGGGCGAAGCCGTCCTCCCTCAGCACCCGCCGGAACTCCCGCAAGGCAGGAAGAACGTCATGGCTATGGAGATGCTCGATGCTGTGGGAGGACCAGATCGCATCGAAGCTCGCGTCGGGAACGATCGAGCGCATGTCCTGGATCGTGCCGACGAGATCGGGTTGCACGCGGGGATCGATGTCGAGCCGGACGGAACTCCACCGGTTCGGTGCGAAGCCGGCATGCAGGCGTTGATTGTCTTTGGGACCGGAGCCGGTGTTCAATACGCGCTTCAGGCGCGTGGCAGGTCTGGGTGTCACCCTGTTCAACGGAGGTCTCCCAGTAGTCGGCGGCGGCTCGGGCCATCGACGGGCTCGCCGGCCGTGGCGTCGGGCGCTCGCGTCGCGGAAAGCGGCCGTCGGGCGGACATGTCGCGGGGCGGCCAGGCAAGTCCGGTGTGCAGCCGGCCGTCGAGGTTCAGCAGAGGACTGTAGAATGGATCGCAAGCCAGCGCTTCCGGCCAGGCCGTCCGCAACTGGTCCAGTTCCCGCTCGAAGCGTGCCCCGCGTTCCGCGTCGCGGGGTCCCCCATCGACGGGCCCGTACCAGGCTGCGCGGGCATAGGGCGTAAAGACCGTCCGATGCCCGATGGCGGCGTTGGCGAGGCAGAAGGCGACCGACGGAAAGACCAGCGGAAACACCACCTCGTCCATGCCCCCCGCGGCCATGAAGGTGTCGCGGCCCACCATCATGAACTCGCCCGAAACGGCCGAGACTTCGCGGGCGCAGAGAAGAAGATCGGCGTAGCCGGCCTCGTCCGTCGCCATGCCGCGGAAGGCGCTTGTCGCCCCGTCGCGGAAATTCAGGACGAGACCGCCATCGTAGATCGCGCTGCCCGGCCAGGTGAGCAGGCCACCGACGGCGCCCGTCGCCTGGGTGGAACAGCGGCTCAACAATTCGTCGATCGCGTCCGGCGTGGTCACCGCGACGTTCTGGTCGATGAAGCAGAGGTAGGATCCCGACGCGATGGCCGCCCCGCAGTTGATGGACCGCGCCACGTTGCGGGGCCCGCGGACACGGACGATCTGAACGCCGTCGCTGGCGATCTCGGCGAGAGCCTCGGCCGTGTCGGCCGTCGAACTGTCGTTGTCCACGACGATGAATTCGAGGTCGCTGGACGAGTCCTGGGCCTTCAGCGCGGCGAAGCAGCGGCGCAGGGCGGATGCGCCGTTACGGACGAGGATGATGACCGACACCAGACACGGGGCCGGACGGCGCCGGAGCCGGATGGTGGGCTGCAGCCGCGCCGCCGGAACCGCGTCGATGGTCGCCTGGATGTTCAGGGTCGCGCAAAGGTGCCGCGCCGCCTCGCTCAGGGCGGCTTGGGCGCGACCGTCGAGCAGAGCAGGCACACGGGCCAGAAAGCCGGGGACATGGAGGGGCACGCGCCGCGCTGCCCCGCCGATGCCGCTGCCGGCGAGAAAGACGCGGAACAGGCTGTTGGCCCCTCCCCGGCCGGCGGCCAGCGCGACCTCACGATCGAGCGCAAAGAACGACGCCGCGTAGCCCTGCTCGATCGTCCGCTCGCGATCGAAGGCCGGCAGGGCCAGGGGCGTGGGCCGTTTGCCGTTCTCGTGCAGACCGATGACATCGCCATAGGCGCACTCGGCGTCCGTGTCCTCGACGAGAGGCTGGCAGATCCTCTGCAAGGCACCGGGGAGGAACACCGTGCCCCCGTGAGCGAAGACGACGACCTCGCAGTCGGCGGCCTCGGCCTCGAGAAAGGCGATGAGGTCGTCCGGATCGAATTCGGCGCGATCCCCGCGCCATGCCATGACGCCGGCGATCCAGAGATCGCGTTGCTCCTGAAGACTGTCCAGGCTGGCGTCGAGGTTCTCCTCGCCGATCAGGACGACGGCGACGGGTTTGGGCAACGACGGACCGGACGGCGTCGCGAAGCGCCGTGACCAGTCCTCGAGCGCGTCGAAGGGCAAGGATTGCGGCACCAGCCTGTCGTAGAGTTCGCCGCGCAGCTGCTCGGCCGCGACGTCGGAGTTCCGCGCGAGGAACCGGGCCAAGCCGTCCTCGAACGCCACGAAGGCCACCGGCCCGGGGGGAAGGAGCTCGCCCGCACTGGTCACGACCTCAAGGCGGTGGACGCGCCCGTCGGCGAAGCGGGGGGGCAGCTCGAGGTCGAAGGTCGGGACGGTCAGGGGCATCTCATGCCCTGGAACCGCCGCCCATCCATCCGGTCGGGCCTCGGCGATGGCGTTGCCATCCACGAGGCCACGCAGGACGGTGCCCGCCGCCGCTGGGGAAGCGAGCCAGCCGGTGAACCTGAGGCCGCCCAGCCACGTGACGCACCCGGCCGGCAGGGCCGCAGCGAGGCTCTGGCCATGACCGGCGAGGTGAAGGCTGTCGCCGATCAGCGTGCCGTCATTGGCGAGGCGCACCTCCGCGACGCTCGCGCGCTCGAAGACGTGCTGGGGCAGGATGAAGCGGAAGCCATGATAGGGATTGCGGGCGCCCTCGCCCGCGAGCGTCGCGTCGAACAGGTCGGCCCGGAGGACCTCGTGCGGAAGCCCGTCGACGAGCAGTTCCACCACCAGCGCCTCGCCTTCGCGCTCCGGATCAAGCGCGTAGCCGTACACGGCCGATCCCGCGACGGCGACGGCGCCGAGCAGGACGCGCTCCGCAAGGGACGATGGAAGGCGCCGCCGGTCAGTCGACATGACGTTGCCCCGCGATCGAGGCACCGAGCCACCCGGCGACCGCCTGGGCCGCCTTGGCGTCGCAGACCCGCGGATCGATGGACAGGTCACCGGCCATGGCAGGCAGGGCATCGATCGACCAGTCGAAATAGGCCTTGGGCAGCATCGTGGTCTCGGCCAGCCGCGCGATCAGGCCGTAGCCCGACCAGCGCTGGGGCGCGAAAAGGCGAGCGGCTCCGTAGTGAAGGAGCGCCTCCTCGTAGTCCTCGTTGCCTACCGGGCCGCTCACGAAGACGTTGCCGGTCGACATAAGCCTGCGGTCGTCGAGGCCACCGCCGAGAAGAACGAGCTGCCAGCCGTCGCTCCGACGCAAAAGCGTCGCGGCCAGGACCGCTAGAAGCCGTTCCGTCGCGAGGCTGGGTTCGGGATAGGGCAGCGCCAGCATCGAACGGAACGAGGCCGTGGCCCGAGGCCGGGGCGGTGCGGCGGGCACGAACGGCTCGAACCGGCTCCCCTGGAAGGCGTCGCCCGCGAGGTCCGTGGCGAGTTCATGCGACATGGCGTCCATGGGAACGAACAGTTTGGGTTCGCCCCTCTGCTGCTCCCAGGCGCGGAACAGCTTGTGCCCGATGCCGTGCGGCCGCCAGTTCAGATCGAAGTTCTCGACGCAGGTGGAGCATGGTTCGGCTTCGTCGAGCCGCAGGCAGCCGCGCTCCAGCACGGCGGATTGCCCGAGGCTCTCGCAAAGCAGGACGCCGAAGTCCAGCCCGCCTTGCAGCAAGGCGTCGAGCACGGGCGCGAAGGCTCCGGGCGAGCCCGCAAGCTCGATCCGGCGGGGCTGCAAGGCCAGCACCTCCTTCTCGAGGTCGGCTCGGCTCTCCGGCCCATCCAGGCGAAAGACGCGCTGGCGGGGCTCGGCTTCGTCCGACCGCTGCAGGCGCACCCCAAGGGTGCCGTTGGCGACCGACCAAGCCAGGCGGATGGCGCTGGAGCCCGCCTTCTCCAGGGCCTTCGCCCGCGTTTGCAGCACGCCGGCATAAACGGCGCTGCCCGCCACCACGACATCGGCGGTACCGAGCGGGAAAGCCAGGGCCTCGATGGCGGCACGCGACGGGCCCAGGGGATCGGCGCGCCGGAACGCGCGGACCCGCGGACCATGGCGGGGAAACCGCAGGTCGTTGACGCGTTCGTTGCGGGACACCAGGCGCTGCTTTTCGCCCTTGAAGGACGCCGTGCCCTTGTGGCCCACATAGCAGTCCACCGCGCAAACGGTGTCGAAGCCTCGTTCCTTGGCGCGGAGGCAGAACTCGACGTCTTCGTAGTATCCGCGCAGATACACCTCCGGGATGGGGCCGACAGCGTCGAGGCAGGCCCGCGTCACATACATGCAGTAACCGATGCCCCCCGGCGTCTCGACGATCAATCCGGGCGCGACCTCCTCGGCCGCCCGGTCGATCTCGGCGATGCGCCGTTCGTCTCCGAAGGCGTTATCCTGCCGGACGGAGGGAAAGCTGTTGAACTGGCCGTTGTTGGTGAGCGGGTTGACGATGCCGACCCCCGGCCGAGCGGCCGCCGCGGCGAGCTTGCGGATCGCTCCGGGGGGCAGCACCACGTCCGAATTGAGGAACACGACATCGCCCGCGGTCACCTCCGCCAGGGCCCGGTTGACGGCTCCGATGAAGCCCAGGTTGCGGTCGTTGACGATCAGATCGAAGCCGGGACGCGACGCCGCCTCGGCCAGGAGCGGCGCCATGGCCGGCGCCGGAGAGGCATCGTTCACAAGAAGGACCCGCAGTTCGACGTCATCGGCCTCCTGCGCGGCCACGGCCTCAAGGCAGCGCCGCGTGACCTCGACATCGTCGTAGACCGGGACGATGATCGTGACGCGCCGCCTGGACGGCCCGGTCTCCGGCTCCCGCTCCTCGTCACGATGTCCGCCGGTGAGCGCGACCGGGTGCTGCTCCGCGACGGGATTGAGCCGCAGGCTGCAGAACGCCTCGTCGCAGACCTCGCCGTCGATCAGGAGGAAGAAACGGACGAAAGGGCTCTCCAGCCGCAGCGCCAGCCTGACCCGCGGTGGCACCCGGCCCTCGCTCGCCTCAGGCATCGCCGTCATAGGCACGTCATGCGCGCCACCCTCCGTCTCCACCCGGAGCGTCACCGGTCGCGTGTCCGCCCAGGCGATCCAGCCGGTCAAGCGGTTCGCATCGACCGTGATGCTGCCCACGGCAGGACAGCCGCGATCGAGCAGGGCGCGCGTGGCGGCATCCAAAAGGGGTTGACTGGATCGCGGGTCGGACACGACCCAGCGGGCAGCATCGCCGGTCTCCTCCCCGCCAGCTTCGATCAGCCTCTGATTGACCAGGAGGCTCGTCGGATCGAGTGCGTTGGCGCGAAGAAGGTCGGCGGTCGCCGAGTTCTTGAGACCGAGCCTCTGGAGCGCCTCGCTTCGCAGGACGAAGTCGTCGGCCCGCGGAGCCGCCAGGCGGCAGCGCCGATCGGCGTAGATGAAGGCTGCAAAGGCGTCGCCTCCGGCCAGCCGCTCGATGCTCAGCCGCGTCAACGATTCGAGGTGTTGGCGAGGATCGTGGAGCGCCAGCCGATCGTCCTCGCTGACCAGAAGGGCTTGCATCATGTCCGATCGTACAATGGCTCGCCCTCGATCAAAAGGGCGACCGGATCGACGGCGGCCGAAAAAGCATCGGGTGAAGCGCTGCCGCCGGCGTGGCCTTGTATCGGAGGGCGCCGCGGGCAAAACGGGTCCCTCCCGCCCGCAGACCGATGTTTGAACAAGCTGCACCCCTCACTTCTGCGATCACACTGGAGCAGGCCTCTTTCTTTTCGATGAAAGCGTTACCCCTTGCCACCTGCCACGATGGGGCCGAGCGGATGAGGACGGCTCGAGGGCGTCGTTGACTCGGGCCACGACGCGATTTTCCCGCGATGATAAGGGCCAGAACGCAACGCAAAAAGAGCGTCCCAGACAAACTGAGACGCTCCTTTAAGGCTTCGAAAGGGGTTGTCAGTCCATGGTGGCGCGTCGGAACGCCACCATGATCACAGGCTACTTGAACTGAATATGCGTGATGTTGTTCAGCGTGGCGTCCTGCACCTTGCCGTCGGCAGCCGTGAACTTCACGGTCATGCTGCTCTGGCCCTTGGAGATGTCGGCCAGGCGCTGAGCTTCCAGATCGGCATTGTTCTGGCCAAGGAAGGAGACCGAATCGACGGAGGAGCTGCTCGCGTTGATGGTCTCGGTCCCGCCCAGATTGGCGATCGCGACGTGGCTGGCGCCCCACAGGCTGATCGTCGTGCCGCCCAGGCTGCCATCGACCGTCGTTGTGCCGGTCGGCGTGTAGACACCCTTGCCCGGATCGTCCGTGCCGATGTTGAGGCTGTCGCCGCCCTTGCTGGCCGAGTCGTTCAGGACGTTGTCGCCGCTCCAGACCGACATCGTGTCCGAACCGCCGGCTCCGGCGATCATCGTGTCGCTGGAGTTGTTGTTGCTCTCGATGAACAACTGCCCGGGATGGGAGCCGCCGATCATCGTCGTCGCGCCACCGCCATACATGGTGGCTTCGCCGGCGCCGCCATTGATGGTGGTGGGCCCCGAACCGGCGGTCATGACCGCCGAGCCGGTCGAGCTGGCGCTCCCCGTCAACGTGTCCGACCCCGATCCGCCGATGAGCCAGGAGTAGCTGCCCGGCTCATAACCTGCGTTCAGGCTGACGTCGCTGGTGTCGTGCGAAGCGTCGACCACGAAGGTCCGCGCATTGCCACCGTCGACCGTCGCTGTCCCCTGAAGCTCGACGAAAGCCGAGTCCGTGGCATAGATCGTGTCCGGCGTGGCGAAGTTGTTCGTGACATAGGTCGCGTCGGCCCCGAGGCCGTTCACCGGAACGCCAGCGGCGTTCAGGGTCATCGCCTGCTGGTCGAGGTCGTCGCTGACCGCCTGCTTGTCCTCAACCAGGACGACATCGTCCTGCTTGCCCGGAATGCCCGGGAAGTCGGTCGTGACCGACTGGTCACCGGCCGTCTCGGTCACGTAGTAGGCGGGCTTGGCGCCCATGGCCGTCAGCAGAGCGTTGAGCTTGCTTGGACTGATGATGGTGTCGAAGGCGCTGTCGACGTTCGACAGCGAACCGTAACTGCTTATGCTCATCGTGATTGTCCGTCGTTAGAGGATGTCATGCGGATCAGCCGGATCGTCGGCCCGACGCGCGGAAGACGCGGACGCGCCCCGACGGCGGAACTACAGAAGCGACGTTGGGCCTCGGCTCTCTGATTTCGGTTTCCCGCTTGATCTCAAGCCTGATCCCCAGGAGGGGATCGAGCCCGGCCGCGCTACGAAACTCTAGCTCATGACCATCCTTGCGAATGATCGCCGACCCCAAGAACAAGGCCTCCCCCCCAAGAGATACGTTTGATCCCGCCGCAGGAACCAAGCGTAACCGCACGCCGACCAGTGCCGTAGCCCGGCCGCGCGAACCCCCGAACCCACCGCTGCTCAGCCAATCGGACCAGCGCGTGTCGCTGGCCGCGAGCACCTGATACCGCAGATCCCCGATCGAGGCCGGGCAGTCGACGGCCAGACCTTCGACCGGCGCCGGCGCGTCAGGGCCGGCGATCCACCGTCCTTCGGCCTCAACGATGTCGCCACGGCGGGCGACGTGGGCAAGAATGCGGAGCCCATCCTCTCCGAACGAAGAGTCCGGACCCCGGTGCGACTCGAACGCGGATGGCCGCCCGATGGCCGGCTTCGGCGTAGGCAGCGGCTCTGCAGAACGCGGCGGCTGTGCGCTCTGGGCCGCAGCCTCGCTTCCGGCAAACGATGACGAGGACCGCTCGGCCAGAACGGCGGCCAAAGGCTCCAGCCTCAGATCCGCGACGAGCGAGCCGGTCGGTGACACCGCACGGGCCGTGAGTTGTAATGTCAGGGGCTGGTCAGCCACAATGACCGAGATGGATCCCGGCCCTGCAAGGCACCCCGCCGGCTCGCCAGGCGCAGGAACGACCGTTAGGCTATCTTCCTGCCCCGGGGACGACCGCACGAAGATGGTCGGGCCGGCCCCATCGGACGCGCCCACGTAACGAAGCACATAGAGGCCGCGCTCGACGTTCAACGACGATATGCGCTCCGGCTTCCGCTGCACCTCAACCCTCCAAGCCATCCGTTAAGGATCAAACTTATTGATCTTTTAACGCTAGGATCTTCTGCCAGAGAGCAACACGGCCGTCATACCCCAAGTAGGGTATTGCGGCGCAATAAGGCATTTTTCACTCTGAACCCTTCAATTTGTTGCGTATGGGCAACAGTCAAGCTCTTGCACAAGGCTCACCTCGAACTCGCGCACCCGCCAAGCAAAGAGTTAACACGCTGTTCTGGAACGGCCTTGTCGAGTCCCGCAGAGCATCGATTTAAGCAAACTGGAAAAAGTTCCAGCAAAGGATAGAATCTCTGCCCAAGGCTTGTGCACTCAGGATATTGCAACGCAATATCAACTGTTCTGCTTAGTCCTCATGGGGGCCGGACCCCGGACTCCCTCTGACCCTGGACGAAAGAACTCGTCCCGGGGCTGCGGCGTGGGGGAGGTCGAACAAGGGAACAAGGGGGCGGCTTCGACATTCTCGTCTGGCCGCAGCAGGGGTTACGAACCACCATGTCCTCAACCGATCAGATCATCTCCGAAGGCTCGCCTTACACGCTTGGTGCGACATGGGACGGAGAAGGAACCAATTTCGCGCTCTTCACCGCCAATGCGACGAAGGTCGAGGTATGCCTGTTCGATGACGACGGTATGAAAGAGACCGCGCGGATCGCTCTGCCGGAATTCACCAATCAGGTCTATCACGGTTACCTGCCCGAGGTCAGACCCGGCCAGCTCTACGGCTATCGCGTCCACGGCCCCTACGAGCCGACCGCGGGTCACCGCTTCAATCCGAACAAGCTGCTCGCCGACCCCTATGCACGCGGCCATGCGGGGGAACTCACGTGGAACCCGGCGGTCTTCGGCTACAAGATGGAGACGGGGGACGACACCTCGTTCGACGAGCGCGACAGCGCACCTTTCGTACCTAAAGGCGTCGTGGTCGATCGGGGCTACGACTGGAAGGACAGCCCGGAATGGCTCGGCGTTCCGTGGGATCGGACGGTCCTGTATGAGGCGCACGTCAAGGGATTCACCAAGCTCCACCCCGCTGTTCCCGAAAGGGACCGAGGCACCTACAGGGGCATGGGGCACGAGGCGATCATCAGCTACATCAAGTCGCTCGGCGTCACCAGCGTCGAACTCCTGCCCGTGCATACCTTCGTCACGGACGAATTCCTGAGCGACCGCAAGCTCACCAACTACTGGGGCTACAATTCGATCGGCTTCTTCGCTCCCGACCAGCGTTACGCGATCGATCCCAAGCTCGCGACGCAGGAGTTCAAGGAGATGGTCGCCGCCTTCCACCAGGCCGGCCTCGAGATAATTCTGGACGTGGTGTTCAACCACACGGCTGAAGTCAATGAGAAAGGGGCGACTCTCTCCTTCAAGGGCATCGACAAAGCCTCCTACTACTGGCTGCAGCCCGACAACAAGCGGTACTACAACAACGACAGCGGCACCGGGAACACCTTCAACATCAGCCATCCGCAGGTGACCCGCCTCGTGACGGACTCGCTCCGTCACTGGGTGCAGGAGATGCATGTCGATGGCTTCCGCTTTGACCTCGGAACGGTCCTGGGCCGCGGGCCGGCGGGCTTCGACAGGAACAGCGCGATCCTGCAGCATATCGGCCTCGATCCGGTCCTGAACCGGGTCAAGATGATCGCCGAGCCCTGGGACATCGGGCCCGGCGGCTATCAGGTTGGCAATTTCCCACCCGGTTGGGCGGAGTGGAACGACAAGTTCCGCGACACCACGCGCAGCTACTGGAAGGGTTCGGCTCCGATCGACCAGTTCGTCCCGCGGCTCTGCGCTTCAGCGGACATGTTCAATCACGACGGCCGCCGTCCCTGGGCGTCGGTGAACTTCGTCACGGCGCATGATGGCTTCACCACCAACGATCTCGTCAGCTACAACGAGAAGCACAACGACGACAACGGCGAGGGAAATCGCGACGGGAACTCCAACAACGAGTCCTGGAACTGCGGTGTCGAGGGACCGGCGGACGACGTCGAGATCAATCTGCTGCGCGAGCGGCAGATCCGCAACCTGCTCGCGACGACCATCCTTTCCCAAGGCACGCCCATGCTGCTGGCGGGCGACGAGTTCGGCCGCACGCAGGGCGGCAACAACAACGCCTATTGCCAGGACAGCGAGATCAGCTGGCTTAACTGGGCGATCGAGGACAAGGGCCGCAAGCTGATCGCCTTTGTCCAGAAGCTGACCTGGATCCGCCAGGAATATCCGATGCTGCACTATACTCGTTTCCTCAACGGGCAGTTGAAGGAGGAGATAGAGACCAAGGACGTGACCTGGATCAAGACCGACGGCCAGGAGTATCGCGACGATGACTGGAGCGACACCAATGCCAAGGTCTTCGGCATGCTCCTGGACATCCGCGGTTATGCCACGGCCGATACGACAGCGCACGAACACTCGCCGCTGCTGCTGCTGTTCAACGCCAATCACGACAACCACGACTTCATCCTGCCCGAGCATGTCGGGGGCACGGAATGGCACGTTCTCCTCGACACGAACCAGCCCGAACTCAGCGATCAGCCCGCTTACGAGACCGGCAAGCCGATCTCGCTCACCTCGCGGTCGCTCGTTGTCCTCGCTCTGACGCTTACCCCGCATTGAGGTCGGCGAGCCGGGCGACGATGTCGACCGGTCCCGCCGGCACGGCCGCAGTCTGAACCCGGCGGCACAGCCGAGCGAGAATCCCTGCTTGCGAGGACCAGCATGACGCCGCGCGCGACCTATCGAGTCCAGTTCCACAAGGACTTCACCTTTGACGATGCGGCCGAGCGGATCCCCTATCTCGCCGCGCTCGGCATCAGCCATCTCTACGCTTCGCCCTTCTTCGCCTCGCACCCGGGCAGCACGCACGGCTACGATGTGGTGGACTACAACCGGCTCAATCCAGAGCTCGGCGGCGCCGAAGCCTTCGGGCGGCTGTCGGCGGCGCTCTCGGCCGCCGGCATGCGTCTCCTGCTCGACTTCGTCCCCAATCACATGGGCGTCGGCGGCGCCGACAATGCCTTCTGGCTGGACCTTCTGGAATGGGGCGAGGCCGCTGACCATGCCGGATGGTTCGACATCGATTGGACGCCCGACCGCGTCGACATCCGGGGCAAGGTCCTCGTGCCGTTCCTGGGAGACCAGTACGGGAAGGTGCTGGAGGATGGCGGCCTCGCGCTTCGCTTCGATGCCGCAGACGGAAGCTTCGCCGTGTGGGCGCACGAGACCCACAAGCTGCCGGTCTGCCCGCTCGACTACGAACGCATCCTGGGGCGCGACAATCCCAAGCTGCTGACGCTCGGCGACTCGTTTGCCGACGTGATGCGGTGGCGCCCGCAGATCATGCGGCGCGCCCGCGAATTGAAGGCCGAACTGGCCCGCGTCGCGGCCGAGGACGGCGCGGTTCGCGCCGCCATCGAGGGGCGACTGGGCAAGCTGAACGGGCGGCCCGGCGACTTCGCGAGCTGGAGCGCCCTTGCGGCCCTGATCGACCGGCAGAACTGGCGCCCCTCGCATCATCTCGTCGCCAGCGACGACATCAACTACCGGCGCTTCTTCAACATCGCCACGCTCGCCGGCGTGCGGATGGAATTACCGGACGTGTTCGACGACGCGCACCGGCTCGTCCTCGATATGCTGGAGGGCGGCCAGCTCGACGGGCTGCGGATCGACCACATCGACGGCCTGTTCGATCCGAAGGCCTATCTGCGGCGTCTTCGCTCGATCATGCCGGCGGAGCCGGATGGCAGCCGGGGCTACCTCGTCGTCGAGAAGATCCTCGGGCCGGACGAGGCCCTGCGGGACGACTGGCCGGTCGAGGGCACGACCGGCTACGATTTCACCAATCTGCTGACCGGCCTGTTCGTCAGACGGAGCAGCGAAGGGGCCTTCACGCGCCTCTACCGCTCGTTCACCGGGGAAACCCGCTCCTTCGAAGCGATCGTCCATGCCTGCAAGCTGCAGATCATGGACAATGAGATGCTGAGCGAGCTCAACCGCCTCGCCCGGTCGGCGACGCGCATCGCCCGCGAGGATGCCCGGACGGCCGATTTCACCCTGACCGGCCTGCAGCGCGCCCTCCGCCTGATCGTGTCGGCGTTCCCGGTCTACCGGACCTATGTCGACGGCGAGAGTGCGATCGCGCCGGAGGACCGTGCCCGCATCCGCCAGGCGATCGAAGCGTCGCGCTTCATCGACCCGGCGATCGAGCCCAGCGTCTTCGACTTTCTCGGGCTTCTCCTGACCGGCGATCTCGCGGTCCAGCCTGGCACCCCCTATCGGCGCTCCGCGATCTTTCGCTGCGCCATGGCCTTTCAGCAATATTGCGGGCCGGTCATGGCCAAGGGCGTCGAGGATACGGCCTTCTACCGGTACAATCGATTTATCGCCCTCAACGAGGTCGGCGGGACCCCCGAGCGCTTCGGCCTGTCGGTCGAGCATGTCCACGCCGCCAACCGGGTCCGGGCTGCACGGTGGCCCTCCGCCATGTTGGCGACTTCCACCCACGACACGAAGCGCGGCGAGGATACACGGGCCCGCCTGACCGCGCTGTCGACCATTCCCGACGACTGGGAACGCGCCGTCCGCGCCTGGAGCGAGATCCTCCAGCTCGCATCCGGTTCGCCGTCCCGCCCCGACCGCAATGACCGCTACCTGCTGTTCCAGCTTCTTGTCGGAACGTGGCCGGTCGAGCTGCTGGGCGAGGGGCCGCTCGATCCCGTGCACCGCGACGCCTATGTCGAGCGGCTCAGGGGCGTGCTGCAAAAATCCATGCGGGAAGCCAAGGTCTATTCAACCTGGACGACGCCGGACGAGGGATATGAAGCCGGCATGATGGCGCTGCTCGACGCCGCGCTCCGCGGCACGAGCGCGACCCGCTTCCTACAGTCCTTCCGCCCCTTCGCGGACCGCGTCGCGGCGCTCGGAGCGTACAACACCTTCGCGCAGACCGTTCTCAAATTCACGGTGCCGGGCATGCCGGACACCTACCAGGGTAGCGAGAGCTGGGACCTCACGATGGTGGATCCCGACAACCGCCGCCCGATCGCCTACGACGAGCGCGTCCAGGCCTGGCGCGAGATCGAGGCCACGGAGGATCGCCGGGCCACGCTGCACCAGCTCTGGTCCAGTTGGCAGGACGGCCGCTTCAAGCTCGCACTTACCGCCTGGCTGCTCCAACTGCGGCGCGCCAGTCCGGCCCTGTTCGCGACCGGAGGCTACGAGCCCCTTCACGTCTCCGGCTCGCGGGGCGATGCGGTCTTCGCCTTCGCGCGGCTTAGCGGGAATCAGACGCTCGTGACCGTGTGCAGGATTTTTCCGGGCGAGGAGATCGGCGAGGACGTGATGGTCGAACTGCCCGAGGCCGCCCAGGGCCGCCAGGGACGCGATGTTCTGACCGGCCGCACCTTCACGGCGGATCGGTATGCCACCGCAACCTTGCTGCTCGCCGGATTGCCCGCCGCCGCTTATCTGTTCTGAGGCTTGGCCTGGAACGGCCAGGTCACCGCCCCGCCGGCGAACAAGGCCAGCCAGACCAGGACCGGTTGCGCGAGAAGTCGCGGTCCGTGATACCACCACGAGGACGGCAGTTGCGGCAGATCGATGCCGTAAAAGGCGTGCTTGATGTTCGCGGGGAAGACGCAGACGGCGTAGAGGGCCAGCATGATCCCGGCCCAGCGG
>CAXTVD010000038.1:0-1396 GCA_964247575.1 uncultured Lichenihabitans sp. | reverse complement strand
GCGGTGCACGATCCCTACCACCGGCGCGTAGGCCTCATCGCCGATCGGATCGGCCCGCTCCTCGGGGGCGACGACGCTTTCCGCGATCCGCGGGACGAACTGGCGGGCGATCGGATCGGCCGGATCGCCCAGGTCGATCAGCTCGGCCATATCGGGGGTGACCGAGACGGCGTAGCGGGCCAGCATGCTCCCGGCTCACCGGCGCGTGCGGATCGTCAGCAAGCCGAGCACGACGGCAATCTCGCACAGGCCTGTCACGACGATGACGAGGACCGGGTAAGGCACCCAGTCCGGCATGATGGGGAGAAAGGCGGAAGGGGCGGTGACGTGGACGATCCCGGCCGCTCCGTAGAACAGGACCAGCGCGCCCCGGAGGACGCGCCGGGCGAACCCGAAGGGCGCCGGCTCGCCGCCCTGGGCCTGCACGGCGGAAGGGCGGCCAAGATCGGTCAGAGCGCGAGCGCCTGGAGGTCAGCGCGGGTCAGTCCGATATCCTGGAGCAGATGATCGCTCAACGGATCGGGCGCATTGGCTCGCGACCGCTCGCGCACGAGCGGCTGCAGGATCGATCGAACGACGCCGCCGATGCTGACGCGGCGCGTCTGCTCGTCGGACTTGGACGACCCGCCGCAATCCGCGGCACGACAGTCGAGAGAGAAGGATGGTTGTAGCATGGTAACGATTGCCTGAGTCTGTTCTTGTTGCAACGCAATATATGGGCAACCTGCCACTTTGTAAGGCGGGTACGCCTGCTCTGAATGCAGAGCTGACCTGCGTTGACCATGGAGACTCCCATTGGCGGGGTTTCAGATCGCTACCTGATGGGTCCGCATCCCCGCTTCTTGTCAAGCGTCCTCCCTGGAGCGCCTGCATGCCGCCGTCACACCGCCTGCCCTCCCTGAACGCCCTGCGCGCTTTCGAAGCCGTGGCGCAACACCTCAGCTTCGCCAAGGCCGCAGAAGACCTCCACGTGACGAAGGCCGCCGTCGCGCAGCAGGTCCGCCTGCTCGAAGCGGATATCGGCACATCGCTGGTGCGGCGCGCCGGCCGGGGACTGGCGCTGACCGAAGCCGGACAGGCGGGTCTGCGCGACGTGAAGGAGGGCTTCGCGCGGCTCGCAGCCGGCGCCCGGCGGATGCGGGAGGCGCGCGGACGCGACCTCCTCGTCGTCAGCGCCGGCGCATCCTTCGCCGCGACGTGGCTTGTCCGACGGATCGGCCGATTCAAGCAGGAGCATCCGGAGATCGACGTCCTGCTCGACGCCGCCCGTTCGGCCACCGAGGTGGACCGGGAAGGCATCGACGCCTCCATCGTCTGGGGGACCGGCGATTTCCCGGGCTTCGTGTCGGTGCGTCTGTTCGAGGAGCATGCCTTTCCCGTCTGCTCGCCCCGGCTG
>CAXTVD010000037.1:13483-19210 GCA_964247575.1 uncultured Lichenihabitans sp. | reverse complement strand
ACTTCATGCCCTCGTCGAGCTTGTCGAGGGTGTGGCTCAGCGGGTCGAGAATGGCCGGGCCGAGGTCGTTCTTGAAGTTGGCCCAGGTCTGGTTGAAGCGGTTCGTGGCTTCGTTGAACCGGTCGGCAGCATCCTGCATCTCCTGCGTGATCGGCTTGACCTCGCGACCCGCCTCCGAGAAAGCCGCGGCGAGGCCATCCGGCCCCTTGCCCAGCATGGGCGCGAGGTCGCCGAGACCGGCGTCGTCGGCCCAACGCTTCTGGATCTGCGGATCCTTAATGCGCGAGATGAAGTCCAGGGCGCGCTTCAGCCCATCGATCGGGCTGTCGGACTCGATTTTGGCGGCGACGTCGGCGTTCTGGCGCATTAGGTCGCGGTAGAACTGCGACGTGTGCATCCGGAACTCGACCATCTTGCTCGACCACGAGCCGATGGCGCCGCTCATGGCGGCGGGGTCCACGTGCAGTTTGCCGGCCGCATATTGGAGGCGCGCGATCTCGGTTGCCGACATGCGGGACTGGCGGCCCAGCTCCTTCAGCGTGAGGGTGCTGTCGGCGAGATCGCGGAACTGCTTGACCATCTCGCCGATGGACAGGCTCGCCGCCAAGCCGCCGACGCCGACGCTGTTCATCATCCCCGAGACGGGACGAAGGGCGGCCACCGTGGTGTCGGCCCCCTTTCGGAAGTCGCCCATCCACTTCTGAGCTGCCGCCATGCCATGGCCGGGCTTCAGGTCGGCGAGGGTCTTTCCGAGCTTGCGGACGCCAGCCGAGGCCTTGTCGTCGAAACTGGCCTTCAGCTTCAGATCATCGGCCATCGGAGCTCACTTGGTCTTCCGGGCCGTCTCCATGGCTTTGCGCATGGACAGGCGGAACTGGATCGGCATGGTCTGCCGCATGATGCGGTCGAAATCGGAATGGAACGGCACGTCGGCCCGGATCGGCGCCGCCGGCTTCAGCACGTACATGAGCTTGAGACCACGGCTCTTGCCGGCGCCGACGCGCTGATAGAGGACATCGCCCTTGACGAAGGAACCGCTCGGGCCCGTGGCCGGGAGGTTGCGCGGTCGTAGCCCTTTCGGCACGCCTTTGCCCGAGCGGCGCGCCTGGAGCTCGGCGCTCGGCACCGCGATGGCCTTGCCGCGCGGCTTCTTCGTGCCGCCGTGGTCGTGAAGCGCGAGGCTGCCGCGCCCGAGGCGATCATACACGACGACGCGCAGGTTCCGCTTGGTCGCACGCGTCCCTTTGGTGGACAGGGCGGCCTTCAGGAAGGATCAGTTTCGGGCTTGGACGTGATCCGGCCAGGTGTCCTCGATGAGGCGCTTCCGGGCGATCTCGGCGCTCGCGTTCAGAGCTTGCGCCAGCGCGAAGGGTATCTGGTTCGCCAGAGCGTCCATGCGGCGCGCGTAGCGCTTGAAGTCGCGCATGTCGAAGGTGAGGCTCACTGGCTCACTCTCGCTCGCGTCTGAGGTCGTCGGCCGTGTCCCGGTAGAGCCGCCAGAGGGCGTCCTCCGGCATCTCCATCAGGGCGAAGAGGGAAGTGCCGGGGTAGGTTCGTGCGAGGCGTCGGGCTGCTCGAGCTGCTCGGACGAGGCTTCCTTCGACCTCTTCATCGCCGGCAAGAGATCCTGCCAGCCCGGAATAAAAAAACTGCCGAGTTTCCACCCGATGTCGACGATGTCGGCGGGGTCGACCTGGTCGATGATCACCTTCTCGGGCAGGCCGGACAAGGCCGCGGCGAGCTTGAGGACCTTCGGGAAGTCGAGCGTCGCCTCCTTGCCGGACGTCGGGTCGGCGATCACAGGCGAGCCGATGAAGAGGAGGTCGTGGCCGTTCGGCTTGCGGAACGGGATCTCGGCGACGGAGCTCGACCCGTAGCTGATCGGCTCGGCCAGCGGGTGGACGTAGACCGGGTCGGAGACCGGCTTGAAGACGATCCTGGAGTTGGGGTCCGGCATGGCGGCTCCTATTCGGACAGGGCGGTGCCGGAGGCCGGCAGGAAAGCGGGGGCGTTGCAGCCGTTCTCGGCGCGCAGCTGGTCGCAGCGCGTGGCGTCGCCGTAGAGGCGATAGGCCAGGGCGTGCGAAGTGGTGCCGCGGGCGAAGCTGTAGCTGGTGACGGCCGGCAGGTTGGCGGCGCGGGTCGCCAGGTCGCGGCTCACCGCGGCGCCCAGCGTGATCAGCGCCTGGTACATCGCCGGCAGGCCGTTGTCGGCGGCCCAGGCCTGGGCGGCGTCCATGGCGGCACCGTAGACCGCGAGCGCCGTCTGGGCGTCGGCGCTCGATGTGAAGGTGGTGCCGGCGAGGAGCGTCGCTTCGGCGCCGAGCGCCAGGCAGTAGCAGCCCCCGGCGACGAAGATGGCGGGCTGGCCCGACAGCGTCAGGGCGAGCACGGCCTGGCGGACGCCGACGAGGCCGTTCAGCGTCGCGCCCGCGGCCACGGCGTCGTCGAAGCAGGCCTTGAGCGGCGTGCCGAGCGCGGCCGCGGGGATAAGGGTCGGGGCTTGCGCCAGCAGGTCGCCACAGGCGTAGCGGAAGCTGGCGCCGGTGGTGCCGGACTGGCCCGGGACGGCGCCCTGCAGCGCGTTCAGCGCCGCCGTGAGGACGCCGACGGCCTCGGTCACATCGTCGAGCGTCATGTCAGGCCGATCCGATGCCGCCAGTTGGGGGATAGGTGGTCGGAGCGGAAGGGCCGCCGAAGCCGTCGGAGGGGCTCGCGGTCGGCGTCGTCACCGGGGTGACGTTCTGCGCCGCCGCCGCGGCCTGAGACGAAGCCACGCTATCCGAGCCGATGCCGCCCTGGCCGGCGAGGCCGTTATCGACCGTGGTGGCCGCGGTGCCGTTGCTAGCATCCGCCGCCGCGTTGGACTGGCTCTGCGTGTCGGCCGTGGTGGCGGCGCCGGGGTCCTGGCCGGCCTCGACGAACACGAGCTGGAAGGTGCAAAACCCGCCCTTCTCCCGCGACTCGCTGACGTCGTAGTCGTCGCAATGGACCTGCTCGGTCCCGAGCGACGGGTGCACCAACGTGAAGGGGCCCTCGCTGTCGCAAACGGCGATGAGGGCGTCCCGCGCGGCGAGATAGCCAGGTCCGATACAATAGCCCGTGATGGCCCAGCGATGAGCCTTGCGGCCCATGTCCTCGCCGAAGGGTGTGTCCTGCTTCGAATACTCGTGCTCGGCGATGCGGCGGCCGCCGCGCTTGCCGCCGGCCTCGACCTTGAAGCCGGCACCGCCGAAGCTCGCCGGCTGCAGCGCGGCGCGCCAGGGCTGGAAGGGCATCGCCATGGCGCGACCTCAGACCCGGCCGATCAGATCTCTTCGCAGGTCAGGCCCTGGAATTTGGCCGAGAATTTGCCCTCGGCCGTATCGATCTCGAAGGCCGACTCGGTCCATGCGTCCGTCAGCACGTAGGTCTTGCCGTTGGCGAGCTGGGCCGTGATCGTCGAGTCGACGATGTTCTCGAGCGCCTGCAGGGACAGGCCCGGCACGGTGGAGAAGTCGCCCTCGATGCCGGGCACGATGGGCATCTCGGTATAACCGTGCACGTTGTCCTGCCCGGCGATGCCCTCGCGCTTCACCGTCGACGGCGAAACCTTCATGTTGCCGCGCAGCGCATAGGGCTGGCCGTCGATCTGGAAGGTGGCGACGCCGCCGATCCGCTGATTGGAACCCGTGGCCATGAGCGCTGTCCGTGGTCAGAAACGACGAAGGCGCCCCGGGGGCGCCTCGTCGAAGGAAAGAAGGGATGGGTTGCGGTCGATCAGGTCAGGCTGATCGTCGGATAGAGCAGGCGGAACTGCGCCAGCACGTCGAACTGGCGAAGCTGGCCCATCAGCTGGGGCGGCCACAGGATGTTGAGCCGGTTCGGGTTGTTGTCGTCGATCTCGACGATGAGGTTGGCCTTGAACGCGTCGACGTTGCTCATCAGCCCGTCGTATTCGGCCTTGCGGGCCTCGGCGACGAGCTCCGCCTTGACGATGGTCGGGGTCACCGCCGCCTGGCCGGGGCCGAGGCGGGTGCCGTCCAGCGCCAGCTTCACGCGCGGATATTTCGAGGTGATGGCGCTCTTCATGCGCGACAGCAGCTCGGCGAGGTTCGAAAGCACGGTGAGGAGCGCGAAGGCCGTGTCGCCCTGGCCGTACTGGTTGCGCTGGTACTGCGTGGCTTCGCGCAGGATCATCGGGTTGCCGCTCGGCGCGACGCCCTGGATGGCGAAGCCCGAGTTGGTAAGGCTGTTCAGCTGGCTCTGCGAAAAGCGCTGGTCCGCCGAGGCGGGCAGGCAGCCCTGGATCTCCAGCGACTGCAGCGGCCGGGCCGCATCGTCGAGCAGCGCCGCAGCGCCCTGGGCGCAGTAGCCGGCAGTGAACTCCCACACGGTGGTCGGCGCGGTCGCCTCGAGCGCCATGGTGGAGATTACCGGCGAGTTGACGGTGAGCCCCCACACCAGCAGGTTCGCATAGGTGTCGCGGCGATAGTTGTAGACCCAGCCGTACTGCTGGCGCAGGTAGGCCCAGCGGCCGGTCGGGCCGAAGCCCATCTCGGCGTCCCAGGTCTGCAGCGAGCCCGTGTCCGAATAGGGCATGGCCACGTGGTAGAACTGGCGCGACTGGATGGCGGCGATGCCGGAGGTGAAATCCGGGTTGCCGTTTCCGCCCGCCATGGCGCCGATGGCCAGCGTGAGGCCGGCCGGGAGCGCCTCGCCGGCGTAGACGCCGCCGTAGTTCGGGATGAGGGTGACGTCGTTGCCGGTGATGCCGTGCCAGCGGCAGGTGAGATCGACCTTGCTGGTCACCGTACCGTCGACCGCCGCCACGACAGGCAGGGTCGTCATGGCGTTGATCGCCGCGACGAGGTTCGACGCCACGTTCGCCTGGGTGTCGGTCGAGTAGACCGTGATCTGCACCTTCTGACCGGCGATGTAGATCGTGAGGATGCCCGAGCTCGTCGGCGTGGTGGCGATGGCGATCGAGCCCGTGGCCTTGAGGCCGGCGGACGGCTTCGGCACCGGCAGCGCCCAGAGCTGCTGGGTGGTGTTGCCCTGCAGGAAGACGTTGACCATGCGCTCGAGCATCGAGCCGACGCCGAACATCGCCTGGGCGAGCGCGAGCGAGCCGACCGGGACCGCCACGTTGTAGCGGGCGTTGCCGGTAGGGAGCGCCGCAACCGCGACGTCGAACTCGTCGTTCACCGCGAAGGCAGTGGCACCGGCGGCGACCGTGAAGGCGATCGGGCCCACGAAGGGCGTGCCGACCGTGCCGGTGCCGCCCGTCATGCCGACGACCGGCGGCGTGAGCGTGAAGGCCGTGGGCGAGGTGAAGACCACCTTGTAGGTGCCGACACCGGCGTTGGCGGTGACCGGGTAGAGCGGATCGAGCGTCAGCGTGCCGTTACCGACCATGCCGTTCTTGGCCGTCGAGGTGGCGTCTCCGCCGAGGAAGGCCTGGCCGACGAGCAGCGCGGGCTGGCTCTCGGTGAGATTACCGGCCTGGGAGCCGTCGACGACCGCCCAGAACAGCGGGAGCTGCCAGTTGGCGGGGATACCGGTGGAAACGCTCACGGGCGGGCTCCGGGCAAAAGAAAAGGGCGCCCGGAGGGGCGCCCTGAGATCGAAGGAAGGGGTGGGTGGTCGGCGGCGGCCGCTGGCGGCGTCAGTGCGCCGTGGGAGTCTCGGTCGCGGCCGGCGGTTCGGTCGCCGGCGGCACGGTCGCCTCGCCGGTCTTGGTGGCCGC
>CAXTVD010000037.1:0-13383 GCA_964247575.1 uncultured Lichenihabitans sp. | reverse complement strand
CGGCCGGCGGTTCGGTCGCCGGCGGCACGGTCGCCTCGCCGGTCTTGGTGGCCGCCAGAGCCGCGAAGATCGGGTCGTCGGCGCGCTTGATCGCGCCGTCGCGCAGCAGGACCAGCGTCATGCCGCCGTTCGGCCAGGGCATGCCGGCCTCGGGCACGTTACCGGCTAGATCGAGAAGGCCGACGCCCGTGTCGCTCTTGAGCAGCTTGGCGGCCGCGGGATCGAGATCCGGCGCTGGCTTGACGAAGATCGGGGTCACGGGGCGGCTCCTGGCAGGGTGACGGACATGAGCGGGCCGGCAGTGGCCGGCGGATAGGAAGCGACGACGCTGGTCAGGGCGTTCGGCAGGGCCGGCTCCCATTCGGAGCGGAACTTGAGCTCGAACTCGATCACGCCGCGCGCATAGGCGAAGGTGCCTTCCTGCGGGTAGCTGTAGGTCGCGTCAGCGCGAGTTACGGCTTCGCTGAGGTTGACCCAGTCGGGATCGGTCAACAGAGCGGCGCGGACCCGCTCCATGAGCAGGACGATGTCGGCGTTGAGTTGATCCTCGGTTCCGGCCGCCACCATGATGTCGACGGCCATCGACAGCGTGTGGTCGAAGCTGGGTGCGCCGACGTTGGCGTCGCCCCAGGGCTCGGTGCGGTCGCCGGCGTGCCAGACGCAGGCGAGCGGCAACTGCTCGGACTTGGTCGGCGCGACGCGGTTGCCGAAAACGTTGGCGAAGCCCGTGACTGTCTTGACCGCCGCGACCGTTCCGTCGCGGATTTCGATCGGCCCGGCCGGATAGAAGGTCGGGGTGCCTATCGTCACGCGGATCGCTCCGCGCGCAGAACCACAGCTTCGCGTGCCTCACGCTCGGAATGCTGCGCCTCGTGGTTCGCCATGACGACGGACATCCACCCGAGCAGTTGCGATGACGGCAGCAGGCGGATCGACCCGCCCCCCTTGAAGGCGTTGCGCTCGATGAAGACGGGGTCGGGCGGCAGGGGCGGCGCGTCACCGCTCCAGGCCATGGCGGCGTTGAACGCTGCCAGAATCGGCGAGAGGTGGTCCTGAAAGTGGGCCTGGAAGACGAGGCGGGTCATGTCGGCACCGGGGATTGCTTGATGACGAGGTCGGCGCCGCCCTGGCCGTCCGGCTGGACGTCCCAGACCCACCAGGCGACGCCGTTCAGCGTGAAGCTGTCAGACTGCATGGGCGGCACAGGATAGTCGGCCAGCCTGATACCGAGCGTAGGCTGCTGGTCGGTGAAGCCGCCGCCGTCCTCGGTCCGGATGGTGACCTGCTTCACGGCATAGACGCCGCGGGCCGGGTAGGCCGCGACGCCGGGCTCGGATTTGACCGGCGTGAAAGTGATCGGCCGACCGAAGGCCGCCATGACGGGGCCAAGTACGAGGTTGGCGAAGTCCATGACGGGCTAGGCCTACTTCTTGGCCTCGGTGGGTTCGGGCGCCTCGGGCTCGTCGTCTATCTCGGCGACAACCACGCCGCCGAAGCGTGCGATGATCGCGTCCGCTTCATCGGCGTCGAGTGTCACCGGCGTGCCGGGCGCCGCATGGCCGAGGCCCTTGGAGCCGGGGTGGAGCACGGCCCCGAGCGGGTCGCGCACCTCCGGTGTGTCCTGCGCGGGATCGGCGATCCCGAGCGTTACGGTCGTGGTGATGGTCTTCTTGGGCACGACGGCCTCCTGCTTCTGCGCTGCGGGTTTGAGGCGGCCCGATCAGGTCGGTCCGCTGACCGTCGCGCAGAAGGTCGCGTCGACCCAGCCGAAGACGGGCAGCGGCGCGGACTGGGTCATGAGGTATTCCGCGGAGGGATCCTCGCTGATCCAGTTCTTGGGGAAGCGCGGCAGTGCGCGAAGCGCCCGCACGTCCTGGATGGCGCCGTAAAGGCGGGTGCCCTGGGCGCCGATGGGGTCGAGCATCATGACCGTGTAGTCGGGCATGAACTGGGTCACGTTGCCCTGGTCGTCGGTGTAGTACTGCTGGTAGACCCAGAACTGGAACTCGCCGGTGTCGCCGAGGTACTTCGCCTCGCGACCGACGCCACCGACCACGACGCCGCCGAGATCGACGTTGCCCTGCGTCTGGCGGAAGGAGTTCATGATCTGCTGGATGCCGGGCGACTTGATCAGCAGGTTGGCCGACAGCGGGTCGAGGATGACCACCGAGGGGTGGAAGCCCGAGTTGCGCTGCACGATCGACGCCCAGGTGCGCAGGTTGTCGAGCGCGTCGATGCCGGTCTGTCCCCAGCGATTGCCGCCGGTGAGCGCGACGGTGTGGGCCGTGTTGCGCTGTAGGTCGACCGCGGTCCGCTGCGGATAGTTCGGGCCCGAGAGGACGAGGCCGCCGGTCTGCACCAGCTGGCACGCCATGTATTCCTCACGGCGGGTGATCTGGTCGTCCTGGATCTTGAGCGTGTCGAGGATGATCGCGTCCCGGCGCTCCTCCAGGGTCATCTCGCCGAGCAGGCGCTCGCCGGGGCGACGCTTCAGCATGCGGTTGGGCTCGATGACATGCTTGGGCTTCACGTAGCCCGGCGTCAGGCTCGAGGCGTTGAAGCCGCGCAGGCGCTCGGGCTTGCCGACGTCGGCCGGCGACACGAGGGGCGCCAGGCGGCGCGCGCGCTCGACCTTGTCGAAGTAGACCTCCTCCGTCTCGAAGATCTGCTCCATGCCAAAGGCGAGGTTGTAGAGGAACGGGTTCGGCCGATCGATGACGCCGTAGGCGCCGAGCAGGAAGGCGGTGGAGTAGACGGACACGTTGTCGAGCGGCACGGGCGGCCCCTTTCAAAAGGAAAGGGCGCCCGAGGCGCCCTATGTCGTTTCAGCGATGGGTGGAAGTTTCGATCAGGCGACCGTGCCGACCGAGTCGATGACGATGTCGGTGCCGGCCTGCCGGAAGGCGGCCTCCAGGGTGGCGATGGTCCAGGACGCGTCGATCGACATCACCTCGCCGGCGAACTGGCCGGTGAAGTACGCCTTCGAGGCGACGTCGGCCGCGCTGGCATCGGTATCGACCGCCAGAACGGCCGTGGGCACCTGCGAGCCGTCCGTCGCGGTTTTGACGCTGGGGATGTACTTGTCGGTCGCGGTCACGCGGCCGAGCGGGGTGCCGCGCTTGGCCGGCGTCGCGACGCCGTTGACCGGAGCCGCGTTGGATCCCTGCGCGACGACGACGGCGCGCGTCTGGCGCGGGAAATCGCCGGAGTAGAGGGCGGTGGGGCTGAAGTTCGCATAGATCATGGTGGCTGGTCCCTTCGTGAGCCGCACTCAGGCCGGCCACGGCATGGATGGAGGCGCGCGGGCGACCCGCGCGCCGGGGTCAAGCGGCCTTGGGCTTCTTGCCGGCGACGCGGCCCCAGTGGGCCTCGCCCTCGGCCATCTCGCGCTGCTGCTTGCCGGGGCCGCGCTCGGCGCCCCGCGCGGAGCCGCGCGTGACATCGGCATCGTCGGTCGCCGCAAAGGTCGTATTGCCGCGCTTCTCCTGCCGCTTGGCGAGGCGCTCGAGCACGAGATCCTTGAAGGCGCGGACCGAGGTCTCGCCGTTGGCGTGACGCTCGCCGAGCTTCGGGAAGCCGAACTGGGCAGCGATCTCGCGGATCTCCGAACCGCGGCGTCGGTCGGCCCGGACGGCGGCCTCGGCCGCCTTGCGCACCTGGGCGGGCGTCAGCGCGTTGCGCTTGTCGCCGGTGGCGGCCCGCTCGTCGTCCTTCTTGCCGTCGCCGTCCTCGTCGTCCTCTTCGGTGTCGGCATCGCGCTCGCCGTCACCATCGTCGTCCTTCCCGTCGGTGTCGCCGCCGCCATCGTTCTCGCCGTCGGCGTCGTCGTCGTCGCGCTTCTCGTCGGCGTCGGCGTCCTCGTCTTCGTCGTCCTTGGATTTGTCGTCGTCGCGCTTGGCGCCGCGGCCCTTGGCGACGCGCTCGGCTTCGAGCTCGGCGGGCGTCTTGGTGCGGTCGGCAGGCGCACGCTGGCTCGAGGCGGCGGCGCGCTTGCCGGGAACGGTGCGGGCGGTCTTGGTCATGCGGCTCTCCTGGCGTCCCTTCTTCGGCACACGGGCCGGGGCGCGGGTTGTGGTGACGATGGTGCAGGAGCGCAGTGCGGGCCCCTGGCCTTCCTGCTGCTGGCGCTCCGATCGGACCTGCGAGCCCGGGTCGGCGGGGATCGGGACGGCGCTGATTTCCAGCGGTTCCCAGTCGACGACTTCCCACCGGGCCACGGTGCCGTCGTCGCCCTCGGTCTTCACGACCTTGTGGATCCAGTAGCCGACCGAGTTGTTGCGGATGACGCCGTCCTTGATCTTCTGGACGGTGTCGGCGTCGCCGGCGGCGCGCGAAAGCAGGATGCGGCAGATGCCCTTGCCGCCCTCGATCCTGGCGGAGTCGGGGACCACGGAGCCGATCACGTTCTCCAGGCTGTAGCTGGCGTGCGTGTCGAGGTAAGGCGCGCCGAGGTTCAACCGTTCGAGGCGAACCGCTTTCGGGTCGAGGCTGAGGACCTCATCGTACTCTGTGCCGTCCCACCAGTCGTAGCGGCGAACGCTCGCTCCCGTGGTCCAGACGATTTCGATCGTGTTGTCGTCCGGGTTGAAGCTTTCGGCCCGGAACTGAGCCACGCGCTCGAACCGGGGAAGGTCGACCGTTTTGTCCGCCATGGGTGTTCCTGTTCGGTCGGGAAAGCTCGGGCTCTTCCCCGCCGTCCGACTCGGGGGCCTTCTGCTGCAGGCCCTGCGCGCTGGTCTTGCGCGGGTCGATGTCGAGGACGATGCCGCGGTCGTCGGCGGCGATGTTGAAGGCCTCGATTTCGTCGAGCACGTCGTCCGGGTTGCGACCCTTCTCGGCCACGACGCTCTGCCATGACCGGAAGCCCGAGCGGACTTCGATGGCGGCCGTCTTGGCGTCGTCGACCGGGTTGACCCAAGCGAACTCGGGCGGGCTCCACTCGACGGGCACGTAGGGGACGTCGATGACGTCCGCGAGATAGGCCGCCTCGCACCACCATTCCCAGATCGGCTGCAGCGCCATCTGGATCAGCACCTGCCACTGCACCGTGCCGGCGAGGCGCCGGAACTCGATCAGCCCGCCCCGCATGGACGAGAAATTGACCTGGCTGAGGTCGCCGGACACGAATTCGTAAGGGACGCGGAAGCCGGCCGCGATCGTCTGCAGGCTAGCCGTCTTGTATTCGGCGTATCCCCCGACGGAGGTCGGCGCGTTGAAACGGACTTCCTTGGCACCGTGCAGGCGCAGAATCATGCCCGGCTCAAAACGCTCGACTTCGTTGCCGTCGGCATCGGTGATCGACATGCCGACGTTCTCGTCGGCTTCGTCCTCCGCCCCCGTCACAGCTGCGACGTTGCAGGCCTCGATCTTCTTCCTGACAATTTCGGCGAGCTCGTAGTCGGAGAGCAGGCCGGTCGCCTCGATCGCGGGCGTTCCCCACGGCACGCCGCGCGTCTGGCTGCGCTGCATCTCGTAGACGTGCACGACCTCATCGGCCGGCACCGGCATCGAGACGTAGCTCGACTGGCCGTAGTTGAAGAACAGCGACCCCGGGTGGAACGGGTACAGCCAGTAGGACCGGCGCTTGTTGGTTTCGACGTCGACCTCGACGCCCTGGATCGTCAGACCGCCCTTCAGCAGCATGCCGTTGCGCATCGGGTCGAGGAAGTCCGCCTCGAGGAGCTGCAGCTCCAGCGGCACGTCGCCCTTGCCCTTGCGTTTGCGCAGGCGCTTGCGGACCAGAACCTCGCCGCCCTCGATCATCTCGCGACAGAGCAGCGTCTGCAGGCCGTAGAAGTCGAGCTGGCCGCCGTGGTCGCATTTGAACGCCCACCGGTGGAAGGCGTCCCAAATCTTCTTGTCGCGGGCCGGCGATCCCGTCACGGGCCGTGGCACGATGCCCTCGCCCACGATGTTCGAGACCAGGCTGGCCACAGCCTTGGCGGCATGTGGGTTGTTACGGACCAGCCACCGCATCTTGTCGCGCAGTGTGCGCGCCTGACCGAAGATCTCCGCGTCGGCCGAGCGGGTCGTGGTGATCCAGTCGGACTGTCGGCTCCGGGACGCGCCCTCGTAGGAACGGCGGCGGGACCTCGGGACGGGCTTCTCGACCGCCGGCGGGGCGGCCTCCTGGGGAGCGGTCGTCACCTGCAGCGACCGCCGCGACGGCTATAGCCCCGGTCGAAGGCGGCGAGGCCGACATTGGGGACGGACTGCCCATTCGCACGCGCCTGGAGCCGCTGCAGGTAGGACACCCGCTTCGTCATGTCGTCGAAGGACGCGTAGGTGACGCTCTTCCCTTCGTAGCTCACGCTGGTGGCACCGGACGCGATCGCGTCGACGATGGCCTGGATCTGGGCCGAGTAGTCGGTCACAGCCACGATGACCTCCTCTTCTTCGGCGCGGGCGGTTGCGGAGCGCGCGGCTGGGGCGGCTTGGGTGCAGGCAGGACCGTCTCCGGCTCTTCGGTCGACGGAGCAGCTGCATCGGTGGCAGAGGCGTCCTGCGTGGCGTCTGCCTCGGGTTCCGCGTCGGGCGCTCGGCCCATGGCGACGAACCGTCCGGAGAGCGCCTGCAGGCCGGTGACGGCCGCGTAGGCGTAGACCCAGCAGACCCCGGCTTCGTGCGCAGCCTTCGGCTTCTCCCACTCGGTGAAGCCCTGTCGCCGGGTGACGAGCTTCTCGCGCGTCAGCTGCGTGTAGAACTCTTCGTCGAGAGGGCGCGACCCGGCCGCTCCCTCGTGGGGGAAGTGCACGAAACGCGGGCCGGCCTTGTCGGATGCGAGCGAGCCGTACGCCCAGTCACGAGCAGCGTTGCCGCCGATCATGTACCAGACGGAGCCGAGCTTGCTGGACGGCTTGCGCGGCCAAACCGTGCCGCGACGACCGAGCGCCTCGGAGCGGCCCTTGATGGCCCACACCCGACGCGCGCGACGTTCGTTGCAGAACGCGTAGGTCTCGACCGTGTGATGGCCGCCGGAGTCGATGGCGGCCGCCCTCACCTTGAGCGTCGTCCCGTCCGGGAGCCGAAACTCCCGCTTCGGCAGGATGTCGAGATCCTGCCAGACCTTGGCCTCGGCCGGATCGCCCGGGAGAACGAAGTGCCCGACGAGCGCGCTCTCCAGCCCGAGACCCCAGGCGTAGACGGAGGCCTCGATGCGGGCGTTGATGCCGGATTGGACGTCGCCGCCGAGCGTCAGGTATTTCGCCCAGGCCGGCACCTCGGCGCCGAAGTCCTCGGCGCGTTCGATGAACTTGCCGGCCTTGATCTCCTGGCCGTAGCGCGCCTTGTAGGTCCGCCCGAGCCTCAGATTGACGAAGGGCTGCACCAGCGAGGACGGGTCTTCCTGCGCGTCGAGCCACTCCTGGACGATGTTCGGCCAGGAGGCGTTCGGGTTGAGGCTCATCCCGGTCCAGAGATGAAAGCCGACGTGTCCTGATTGCCTGGGGACCGCAGTGGGGCGCCATGAGCCCCTGGCGTCCATCCAGGCCTTGTGCTCTTCGAAGACGATGCATCCGCAACGGTTGACGTGCCAGACGCTCTCGATCCGCCCGGTCTCGTCGAGCTTCCACTTCAGGCCGAAAGGCTCATCCTTGCCGCCCCACTCGAGATAGAGGTGTTCTCCGCAGTGTGGGCAGGGGACGAAGTAGCGCCTCTGGTCGCTCTGCAGCCAGCGCCTCCAGATCCGGGATGTCTCCTCGAGGAGCGGCGTCGAGCCCGTGATGAGCTTGCGGTTCCAGAAGGTCTCGCCACGGGTCCAAAAGAGCTTGAGCTTGTCGCCCTGGCTCTTGGCACCGGGTGTCCAGCCATCGCCGTCGATCTCGTCGGCCGCCAGGAAGCGAGCCGAGTAGCGCCGGAAGGCATCATCGGAGGCCGCTCCGACCACCCGCACCGAAGCGCCGTTGGCGAGCTGGTAGAAGGTCGCCTTGTCCTGCTTCTCGCCCTTGCGGGCAGGCCGGATCTGCGACGCCAGGACAGGCGTCTCGCGCAGCATGGGCCCGATCTCGGAGCCGCCGAAGTCCTCGGCGTCCGGGATCGTCGGCTGGGCGATCGCGCACAGCGTCGGGTCATGATGGAGGTGGTAGCCCACCGCCAGCGTGAAGCAGCGCGTGTAGCCGACCCGCGCGGCTTTCAGCACCGTGACCAGCGGGATACTCGGGTCGCACATGGCGTCGAGCAGGCCGCGCTGGTAGCCGTAGAGCGTGACCGGGCCGGACTCGGCACCGGTGCCCTTCGGGATCCGGCCGTAGCGCTCGGCCCAATCCGAGCCGCTGATGCGCTCCTGGAAGGCCAGAGCCGTGTCGAACAGACCGTCGATGGTGCCCCGTAGCGCACCCCTGCCGAGGCTCGGCGCGCTATCCTGGCTCGTCCCCGTCGCGGTTGCGTTCACTGGACCACCGCGCCGCGAGCTCGCCTCTGGCGCCCTCAAAAGCCCTGTTGAGCTCCGTGTGAGCCATGTCCTCGATCTCGGCCGCGTTGCTCATCGTGCTGGCCCGCGAAGCGATCTTGGCGCTGGCGTTGCCGAGACCGGTGCGCAGGACCTGGCAGAACGAGGCCACGTCGGCTTCGACCTCATGGCGGTAGACGACGGCCTTCAGCGCCTCGTCGGCCTCGACCTCGGCCTTGATGGCCAGAGCGATGGCCCGGCGCGTGTCGGCCTGGTCCTTGGTGGTGACGCCGCCCTTCTCGCCCGACATCCCGGCCGCGGCGTCGGACATCGCCTTCGCGATCCGCCAGTCGATGACGGCCGCGGTGTCGAACTTCCATTCCCGGCCGGAGCCGCCCCGCTCGACCACCGGGCAGTCCTTACGGACCCACGCGTCGATGGTCGGAAGCGACACCGCACAGATGTTCGCGAGGCCGGCTCGGTTGACGATGCGGCCGCCGCTGACGTCGTCGGACATAAAGGTAAAAGCGCCTTCGAAAATTTCTCAGCCGGTGGCCGATCGAGGTGGGGCGTTCCCCTCGGTGGCCGGCCACCGGTGGAAGGACCCAGACAGGGGGTACCCCCCTGCCCGCCAGCGACCGCTGACCGGCGCATCGCGGCCAGGTCGCGTCAGAAGGCAGTTGCGATCGGCGCCAGCCAGAGCGGGCCGCTGCGGACCCTGCGGTCAGCCCCGAGTGGTGATGGCCGGGCTTTGGTGACGAACGTAGTCGTCAACCTCGTCGATGACGACGACGCGCGGTGTGCCGCCGCGCAGCGGTCGCCCTGCGACGACGACCAGACATCCTCGTTCGAGCATCGACTTCAGCCGCTTCGACCCGACGGCTGCATCGCCATCGACCAGCGCTTTGTTCACGCGGCTCATTACTTCACTCCCGATGGAGCCTGCAGCCCCGAGGTCGTCGCTTTGGTCTGTGGCCACTCGGCGCTGAAGGCCTTGCGCCAGCAGGCCATGGTCGCCTGCATCATCGCGGGCACACCGGCATCCGAGCCGAGCTTCGTCAGCCGGCGCTGGTACAGGCGGTGGAAGTACTCAAACTTGGCGAGCTCTTCGGGATCGGTTATCCGCCGCCGCAGCTCGGCGATGACGTCGTTGGCCATGCTCAGGCTCCCGCGGCAGGCACGCTGTCGGCGACAGACTGTCCGTTGCCCGACCATGCCGCCGTAAGCGCGCTGGCGACCTTCTCCAGCTCCTCGAAAGACTGGTCACCATCGACGAAGATAGCGAAGCTCTCGTCCGAGGCGTGAGCCTCGGCGACATCGATCCACTGCGAGCTGCCGTAGCGCCTGGCCGTGAAGATCGGCGCTTTTTCGAAGTGATAGTTCAGGCTCGAGATCCGCACCAGTCGACCCTTCGCCGAGAGGAGGATTGCTTCCGATAACTGTCCTTCTCGGAAGCAAAACCGGATCAGAATGTCAGCGTCGCGACCTGCGGCGCGGGCGGCGCGGGCGGCGTCGACGCGTCGTCTGTGGTCTTCACCGCATCCGCCACCGGCGCGGCAGCCACAGCCTCGACCACCTCGACCGTGATCGAGCCGTCGGCGCCTAGCGTCGCTTCGCTCGAGACGACGGCCGTGTCGGCCAGGCCGAGCTGCTTCGTCACCGCGGCGACCGCGACGCCCTTCAGCATATCGACGGTCGCGACGGCGGTGTGCACGCGCTGGGTGACGGTCTTCGTCGTGATGTCCATGGTCATCCTCGTTCGGCGGTTGCGCCGGGATCAGTGGATCGTGGTGTTCCGTGTGGGCGTCCAGCCGAGGAACTGGCCGTAGAGGACGCGCGCCTCGTAGGCGATCTCCTCGACTGTCACGTCATCGTCGAGTGCGTCGCGCGCGGCGATCAGGAAATGGTCCATGAGGCGGCGGAAGACGTCGTCCATCGGACAATGCCTCAAGCCGCGACGAGGTCGTCGACCTCGTCCTCGGAGACGTGGTGCGGCCCGCGGACGAGGTCCGAGGCGGCGATCGGCGACGCGACCGCGTCGCAGACGTCGATTTGGTCGCGGATGTAGGCGTCGGCTGACCGCTTGTCGGAGAAGCGCAGCGCGCGCGTGACATCGCGGTGCCACGCCGTGCCGGCGTCACTACCTGCCTCATCCTCCTGCTCGAAGGCGTGAAGATACAGCCCCACGGGCTTGTGGTCCGAGCGGAGCTCGATGACGTAGCGCGTGGGGACGAGGCTCACGCGGTAACGCCGAGCTGCTCGGGCGGCCGCGGCGTCACCGTGTAGGTCGTGCGGCTGTTCGGCTTCTGGAACGTCGCGTACCAGGCCGCTCCCATCTTGGCCTTCACGGCCGCGGAGTCGAAGCGCTTCTCGCTCTTCACGTCCTTGGTGACGGTGAAGCGGGCACCCTCCAGGCTTGAGAGGTGCCGACGGTTCATCTCCTCGCGGGCGAGATCCTGGCGCTCCTTGGCGCCCTTCAGGACGACATCGATGTCGCCCATGGCGTCGGCCAAGGCGACGTTGGAGAAGTTCGCGAAGGCGTTCGCGTCGGTAGCGGGTTCGATGGTCACGCGGCGATCGCCTTGGGCTCGTGGCGGATGTGAAACTGATCGTCGGGATCGATCTCGAGCGACCCGTTCGGCTGCTCGACGACCCAGTCGCCGGCGGTGATGCGGACGTGGCGTCCACTCGCCATGGCGATCAGCACGGCGTCGTCGCGGTGCGGATGCGGCAGCACATGGCCCGGGAAGGCCGTCAACAGAGCACCGAATGCGGCCACCCGGCCGTCATATTGCAGGGCCCGGACTTTCGTGCCGTCGTGACGGCGATAGCGCTGCGCGTGGCCCGTGCTCATGGTCACGCCTCGACGACGTTGAAGGGGCCGGCCAGGAAGTTGCGGCCGAAACGCTCCGCCTCGCCCTTGCTGGCGAAGGAGCGCGCGATCACGCGGTCGCGTGACCACTCGAAGGTCATCTGCGCCGGCTCGGTCAGAAACTCCTCGACCGGCTGGGCGGCCGGGCCGCGGCGGAGCAGGAAGCGCATGGTCAGGCTCCGGCGGCCACACCGGCGAGGCGCGGACAGGCCGCGTTGTCCCGGCAGACGGTCCCGAGGGTGCAGCGGCAGTCGTTGGCGGCGATCGCCGAGTCTGCCGGGGTGAGCAGCGCGTCGGCGTCGGCCTCGCGGCGCTTCTGGTCGTCCATCGCGTCACGGTCGGCGCGCAGCTGGATGTTCGCGCTCGTCCAGGAGTGTATGATCAGAACCCGAAGATCGTCGCCGCGACAGCGGCGTTGACGGCATCGGCGATCCAGCCGCCGACGAGGCAGGCTGCGATCGTCACGGCGGCGAGGAAGCCGAACAAGCGCATCACGGCACCCCGAAGATCTGCTGCACGCCGGTGGCGATGATCGCCGCAGCGGCTGCGATGATGATGGCGATGTGGGTCACAGGAAGCCCTTTCCGGCGTGGTCCTTGAAGGCCTTGGCGCGGCGGTCGTAGGCCTTCAGCGTCTGCACCTGCGTGTGACGCGTGATGTCCATGATCTTCAGCGGGTCGGCCCCGCTGGCGAGCGCCGAGGTTACCAGGCCGGCCCGGAGCGAGTGGCCCGAGAACAGCGTCGGATCGAGCTTGGCGGCTTCCGCCCAGCGCTTCACGATCGTGGCGACCGTCTTGTCGGTCAGACGCCCCTCGAGCACCCGGCCGCCCTTGGCGACCTGGCGGAACAGCGGGCCGCTCGTGATAGCCGAACTGCTCAGCCAGTCCTCGACGGCCTGGATGGGCTTCAGCTTGCCGCCACGCGGCACCGGCACCTGGTGGCCGGCGCCTTCCTGATCGGTCTTCGATTTGCGGATGTGGACCAGGATGCCTTCCGGCACCCGCTCCAGGTCCTCGACGTCGAGCGCCACGATCTCCGAACGCCGCAGCGCCGCCGCGAAGCCGATCAGCAGCAGCGCGCGGTCGCGGCGGCCGGCCAGCGTATCGGGGATCTTCTTGACCATGGCCTTCAGGGCCTCGGCCGTGGCCGGCGCCTTGCGATCTACCCGGGTGCCGATCGTGCGGCGGATGCCGCGCTGCAGGCCCTTGACGCTCTCGGCTCCGGTCGGCGGCGTCAGGCCGGCCTTGCGGAACACGTAGGTGATCGCAGCACCCTTACGGCTGATGCTGCTTGCCTTCAGGCCGCTGTCGGCCAGGTGCGCGAAGTAGGCGGCAACGACCGAGGTGCTATCGCCCATCTCGCGGTCGTCACGCGGCAGGGTGGCAAACGCGTTCGCCTTGCACCAGGCTTCGTACATCCGCCAGTCGCTGGCATAGGCGCGGCGCGTGGCAGGCGATTTCTCGTTCGCGGCATAGTCGATCGCGGAGCGCAGGATGTTCGCGCGCTCGGCGATCGGCACGCTGCCACCGCCGACCAGGACTGGCAGGGTGGACATCGCGCGATCTCTAGGAACAGGGGCGGAAGATGCTCCGCAGCTCGGGGCCCGCGAGGGTTATGAGGTCCTTGGTCAGGCCGCCCATGCGGTCGATCCAGGCCCTCAGCTTCGGCGGGTAGTGGCGCAGCAGCGTCTGCGTGCCGTCTTCGGCCCGGATCGACGTCGAGTTCGGATCGAACGGATCGGGGTGGTAGGCCTGATGAAACTCGAGCTTCGCATTGGGCCCGACGCAGAGACGTCGGTCGTCGACCGCGGTCACCATGGTGCAGGCCGAGGCACATTCGCCCATGATCCGCACGACAACGTGGTGGCGCCGGTAGTCGGCGACCCGGGACGCGAAGCTGCGGACCTCGCCGCCGAGATCCTCCTGCACCACCACGACCGCAGCGGGGGCTGGCAGCATGGCGGTCTCGCAGGATGTGATGATGGCGGATCGGCCGCTACACGGCCACCGTTGTGCCGCGCTCGCTGTCAGCGGGCTACGGCCACCCGGGCTCTTCGGACCTCGGCCACGACGACGTGGCCCTTGCGGCTCACGAAGCGTCCGGCCCGGAACACGCTGTCGCGCTT
>CAXTVD010000036.1:17660-19361 GCA_964247575.1 uncultured Lichenihabitans sp. | reverse complement strand
GTGCCGCCCTCGAAGCGGATTAGCGGGGCGGCGTTGACGGAGAAGCGGACCCGGATGCGCCCGTTGTGGGCGAGCCCGATCAGGGGTTCCACGTCGGCGAACTTGCTGGTAAAACGCAACTGCACGGGCGCGTCCCACGCGCCGAAGAAGCGCACGGCTTCCGACAGGCTGCCCGTCAGGTGCTCGACCCCGAGCGGATCGGCATAGCAGGAGGCTTCGAAGGTCGTGCCCTCGCCGGCTCGCGCCGCCGACGCCGACGTGACCGCGCCCTTGCCAACATAGGCGGCCAGGCCGTCGAGGATCTCCTCCACATTGGCGTAGACGCGGGTGATCGGCGGGCCGGCAAGGGAGCCCGCCAGATAGCAGTACTGGCAATGGGCCGGACACCCCTCGGCCAGGTCGAAACGCCAGTCCGCCGACGGCGGGATCGGCTGAAGCCGGCGCTTGGCGACCGAGGCGACGACCACGGCGAGGGTCGTCTTGGCCACGCGGTAATCCTCCCGCGCATCGCCAGTCGGAGCCAGTCCCGTCAGCCGGTCGTTCCCGAGTTCGATCACATCGGCGCCGAGCGCGGCGGCCCGCGCCGCGATCGCCCGTCCATGCGCCCAGTCCCGGGCCGACCGGGTAATCAGGACGCGGCGCGGTTTCCACAGGCGCGCTGGTGACGAGGCGACGGGCGAGGAAACGGAAGCGTCGGCGAGGAGCGGCATCCCCGTCAACGCCCGGCCACGCCTGGGCTGTTCCTGCGACCAAACAGCGGACGCGGCGTTGCCGGCTGCGCCGCCCCTGAAAGCGTGGGGCGCTGGCCCCGTGCCGCGCGCCGTGCAATCTGGCGATGGCCCGTCGGTCGGGCGAGCAAGCAGGAGGGACGGAGCGTGGGTCACGTTGAGCACCAGTCCCGGGCCAAGCCTGCGACCGCCACGGCCGCCCTCGGCGCGCTCGGCATCGTCTACGGGGACATCGGCACGAGCCCGCTCTATGCGCTGAAGCAGGCGGTGCTCGCCTCCGCCTCGGAAGGTCCGGTCCTCGCCGGGGGGGTGATCGGCGCCGTCTCGATGATCCTGTGGTCGCTCGTCTTCGTCGTGTCGCTGAAATATGCGGTGCTGATCCTGCGGGCGGACAACCGAGGCGAGGGCGGCATCGTGGCGATGCTCGCGCTCCTGCGGGCCCGCGAGGCGGCGCCCGGCACCTGGCGCGCCGCGCTGCTGGTCTTCGGGCTGATCGGGGCCGCGCTGCTCTACGGCGACGGCGCGATCACGCCGGCGATCTCGGTCCTGTCCGCCGTCGAGGGCCTCAAGGTCGACGCCCCCTCGCTCGCCCGGTTCGTGGTCCCTATCACTATCGTCGTGCTGGTCGCCCTGTTCCTCGTCCAACGTCGCGGCACGGGCTTCATCGGCCGGATCTTCGGGCCGGTGATGCTGGCCTGGTTCGTCATCATCGGCCTGCTCGGCCTTCTCGAGATCGTGCGGTCGCCACTGATCCTGCGCGCGGCCAATCCCCTGGCCGCTCTCACCTTCATGATCCATGCGGGACCGGCGGTGAGCTTCGCCATGCTCGGGGCCGCGTTCCTGGCGGTCACAGGGGGCGAGGCGATGTATGCCGACATGGGTCACTTCGGCAAAGGCCCGATCCGCCGATCCTGGTTCGTCGTGGTCCTGCCGTGCCTCGTCCTGAACTATTTCGGACAGGGCGGGCTGCTCC